>DALTYD010000005.1 GCA_029986255.1 Methanocorpusculum sp.
GGTAATATTCTTTCTTCTCCACATTTTTGTTAGAACCTTCGATTGATCAAGCAGGAATACTATTTAGGTGTGAGGTGTATTTTATTTTCGATGAGTATTTGAGCTGAGTTCATAATTTTTGTTTCTTCTACAATGTTTCTTGCCCAGATGATGTCTCTCTCATTTACTCTCCTTGTTCTCATACCTAATCCATCCTGCAGATAGTCATGATAGATTTTTGATCTAGATGTTTTTCAGCATCGAAATAAGATTACATCTAAATTTTTTATGGGAAATCCTCAGGATGTCTCCATTTTTGGTTAATAATCTCCTGCATAGGGGTATTATATTCCTAATGAGTCTGTATTGTTTAAATATATTTTTTAATTGAATTTTACATTAAATTATTGTCTTAGCCCAATCTGAGTGACAACACTGAGTCAAAGCTCATAAATATGGTGTTGTTAATACCTTCCTCATTCAGATACTTTTACCTTGAGGTGCGTTCTTATGGAAAAATCAAAGTTGGTTGATATCATCACTATGATTGTGGTGTTCGTCTCCTTTTCATTACCGCTTACAACAGGTCTTGTCGGTGCCACTCCTGGTGGTGGTTCTGCAGAAGAACATGCGCAAATTCTTGGAATCTTGACACTTATTCCTCCGATTCTCTCTCTGATTATGGCATTTCTTACTAGAAATGTTATTCTTTCTCTGTTCCTTGGTGTGCTTTCTGGTACCTGGATGCTTGCAATTCTTGATGGTAATATTTTGGAATCTATTGGTGAAGCATTCTTTGAATCCACTGAGTACTTTGTTGGCACACTCACCGATCGCTGGAATGCAGGTATCATCATGCAGGTACTCGTGATTGGTGCATTGATTGCGCTTATCACTCGCATGGGAGGCATGCGTGCTGTAGCGGAAACGGTGGCCCAATATGCTAAAGGTCCACGTACAGCGCAACTTGTATCATGGCTGATGGGTTTTGTCATTTTCTTCGATGACTATGCAAATGCACTGATTGTTGGTCCTGTTATGCGCCCTGTCTGTGATAAGTTCCGCATTTCTCGTGAACGTCTCGCCTATATTGTTGACTCGACAGCAGCACCGATAGCAGGTATGTTTGTTATATCCACTTGGATTGGAACAGAACTTGTAAATATTAATGAGGGTCTTGCAATCGCTGGAATCACTGGTGTTTCTGCATATAGTATCTTCATTGATACGATTCCATATCGCTTTTACAATATCTTGGCACTTTTCTTCGTGTTTGCTTCTGCCATACTTCTTCGTGAGTACGGTCCAATGCTTACTGCAGAACTGCGTGCACGTAGGACTGGAGAAACTGTACTTTCAGGTTCTGAGATAGAACTGGACGAAAAGGCTATTCCAACGGATGATCGAGAAATCTGCAAAGAGGATCACGCAGTTGTTGCGATATCCAAGAAAGCTCCATCAAACATCTGGAATGCAATAATCCCAGTTGGTGTTTTGATAATCTCTGCACTGTTTCTGTTCTTTTTCAATGGTGTGGATGCAATTATGAGTCAAAATGGGTTAATTTCTGTAGAAGAATTTTCCGGACTTGAATTTTTTGATATGGTGCGTGAAGCCTACAGCTCCTCTGATGCAAGTATTGTACTGTTCCAGGCGGCTCTTCTCGCTTGTATTGTCTCAATCATAATGGGTTTTATCCAGAAGATCTTTACTCTAAGGACTGGTATTGAGACTTGGGCATATGGTATGAAGTCGATGTTGTATGTATGTGTTATTCTTATTCTTGCCTGGTCGATTGGTTCGATCATCGGCGATCTGGGAACTGCACACTATCTCATAGGTGCCCTGTCTGGTTCTTTGCCAATGTGGATTGTTCCTACTCTTATCTTTATCATTGCTGGAACTATCTCGTTCGCAACGGGAACCGCATACGGAACAATGGCAATCCTTCTCCCACTTGTTATTCCACTTGCCGCAGCGATTTCGGGTTTTTCGAATGGTACTCCTGATGCCTCTATCTATTCCTATATTGTTGTTTGCTCGTCTGCTGTATTAACAGGTGCAATCTTCGGAGATCACTGTTCTCCTATCTCAGATACTACAATTCTGTCATCTATGGGTGCAGGATGTAGTCTGATAGATCACGTGGATACGCAGTTATGGTATGCCTTAACGATTGCTTCGGTTGTCATCATCGGTTACATCATTGTTGGTTTTGGTATGAGTGTCTGGCTTACTCTCGTGATTACGATGATACTTCTCATTTGTGCTCTTTTCTTTTTTGGAAAAAAAGTCCCAACTTGGAAGCCTGATGAAGAAATATTGGTGGAGTAATCCACTGACAATATTCTCTCTCTATATATATATTATGGTTGAATGAATTGCAATAATCCAGCAAATTGTCCCGTGTCATAATTCTACTAGTATAATCTGAAAAATGATGGCAAATTATCCGTTCTATTGCGCAACTCTTTAATATTTTGTGATATTTTTCCCTGATTGTTAACTCTTCCGTAGTAATTATTGATAATTACTATTCTATCTCATCAAACTGAATGTCATATTTCTAAAATTAAGAGTTTCTATTGAAAAATTAGGAATATCTCAGAAATATTGCTTAATTTTGTGAATATTATCATCAATTTGAGACATTTTATGTTGATCAATATGTCTTCAATGGAGTCTCTCTCGATAATTTAATCTAATTATCTCCTTACTTTTTCTTGTCCAATACGAAACTGCATTATAGTTTTTCATCCTAAATGTTTATCAATAATTGGAGGGTAAAAATAACACGCATACGAATGCCTCATTCCAGATCTTTTCAGGACAAGACTCATGTTTCTCTATCTATTCCTGTAAAATCTTGTGAATCAAGGGAGGACATATTGTTCTTTAACTATGGGACATTTTCCTTTGATTATGCGATCGAATTCTCCAGTCTTAGTATCTCCATGAAACCAAATCAGGATATGTACCACTATCATCGCGAGCTCGGCAGGTGGAAACGAGATATCAATGTTTGTGTTAGAGAAGGGCATATGCTTTTCCATCCTATAGAACCTCTGTTTCTTCCGGAAATTGTCACTGATTATCTTGAGATTCAGTTTGATGAAGTTATGATAGAACCACATTCTATAAGTGTTTTTTTTCTTACTTTCCCGATTGAGATTGGCGTCTTTGTTCAAGCATCAGGTGTTACTAAAATCCTTGACGTCGTCTCTTTTAACACTCCGAAGTACTCTCTGTATGGTAGTGTCAATCGTGGAGTTATTACTCGATGGTACAAATCTGGTGTTTTTTTATCTCCACCGCATGTTCAAAATTATCAGGAAGGTATACTTCGTCTAAAGATCGAAAACACCACCGATGACTGGGTCAATGTTTCGCGTGTGATAATTCATGAGAAAGGGATGCACGTGTACTTCGATGAGCATTGTGTTTCCATGGCTGCAGAGATGATAATCTCCTTTGGGGGCACTGCTGCGGTTACCGGTGTTTCTCTCCCTCTTTATAAAGACATGACACACTCCGTTCGGATGTATGAATCTCGTGGTTCCACCCCATTTTTCCATACCTCAATTTCCCTTATTGATAGTACATTTATCATGGATGCGGGGTTGACCTAACATGACTGATGTCTATGATCACATTTTTGGGTCTTTAAGTCTCTCAGATGGCAACAACTGTAAATTTTTCGATACTGTTCTTGTTAATGGTATCACGTATGGCGATCTCCTTGGTGTTGTTATCATTCTGTTTTGTACTCTGGTTGCTGCAAAAATCTTTGGTATGATTGTAAACCGAATGTTTATTGGGAAAATCGAGAAAAACAATATAATTTTTATACAGAAACTTGTTCACTGGGTGGTATATTTTATTGGGTTTTTAGTGATGAGTCCTTTGTTGCACATCGATTTTAGTGGTCTCATGGTTGCTGGTGGGATTATTGCTGTTGCTGTTGGTTTTGCGAGTCAAAATACCCTTTCAAATTTTGTGGCAGGTCTCCTCATTATGGTCGAGAGACCTGTGAATATTAGTGATAACATCAAAATCAATGGTACTCAGGGGTATGTGGAGGATATTGGTATAATGTCTACCACTCTTCGAACTTACGAGGGGATTTATGTCCGCGTACCGAATGAAACTATGTTTACATCTGATATAACCAACTATGTTGCCCATGTAGCTCGTCGATTTCAATATCTCGTACCAATTCGATACTCTGATGATGTAACGAAAGCTATTGATGTCATTATGTGTGTTATTGACAAGCATCCCTATGCATTGAAGTCTCCGCAACCCGATGTGTATGTGGATGAGCTTGGTACGCAAGGAGTGAAACTTATTGTTCGCATCTGGTCACCATCTGGATACTGGTGGGACGCTCGAAAAGATCTTCTATGGAAAATTTTTCAAGCTCTTCGTGCAGAGAACATTGAGATCCCCTTTGAACAATTGGTCATCTGGGAGGGGAAGGATACAATCAACATGGCAGATGATGATCAAAAAAATGAATTTGCCTATTCTGAAGTTGAAACTTCGTTGAAAATGAATTGTGATAATAACATAAAACAAATGGTTTGAGAGTAAAAATAATGACAGACATTACTCATGCTTTAACAACTCTTTTAGATGCGGATACTGACGTTCGTCATGCATCCGTTGAAATGATTGCTGCAGCGGGACGTATAAATCCCGAGCAGGTTGTGCCAATTGTAATTTCCGAGCTTAGGTCAGGGACTCCTGATAGTCGCTGGTATCTTGGAAGATCATTGATAAGGATGGGGCCAGATATCATTCCTCTTCTCCTTGAATATGCAAATATAGAAATGAATATGGATGTTCTAAAGTACATCGGGGCAATATTTTCCTCCTTTGGTGAGATATCAATTCCATCACTAATTTCACTCTTTTCATCCTCTAACCCATATGCTCGTGGTATGGCCTCTGCTGCTCTGGTGCGGCTTGAGAATTGTTCGATTCCAGCTCTAATCACGGCAGCTCTTGATGACGATCCGCAGGTAAAACTCTGCGCGGAACTGACATTGATGAAACTCAATATTTTTGATTACTAAATATGACTGAGCTTGCAACTTCTGCACGTTATCAAGCGTACTTGGATCATTTGATTGACGAACTTGATCGAGCGATGGAGATTGCTCAAGCAGCAAAGGCGAAGGGTTTTGATCCGCGTGCAGAAGTGGAAATCCCGATTGCAAGCGATCTTGCAGGAAGAGTTGAGGCGCTGTTAAATTATAAAGGTGTTGCCAATCGTATCCGTGAACTAGAGAGGAAGATGAGTCGCGAAGAAGCAGCGCTTAAAATCGGTGATGCATTTGTTTCCCGTGAGTTTGGGGAAACAACCAGGGAAGATATTTTAGATCACGCAATTCGTGCATCGATGGCACTTTTGACTGAAGGTGTAGTTGCTGCTCCAACTGAAGGAATTGGAAAGATTGGAATCAAGAAAAATGATGATGGTTCTGAGTATCTTGTTATCTATTATGCAGGACCGATACGTTCAGCAGGGGGTACTGCTCAGGCCCTTTCAGTTCTTGTTGGGGATTATGTTCGTCGTCTTCTTAATATTGACCGATATAAACCACGTGAGGAGGAAATTGAGCGGTATGTGGAGGAATTAAGACAGTATAACAATATCCAAAGTCTGCAATATCTTCCAAAAGATGAGGATATTCGACTCATTATCCGCAACTGCCCCATCTGCATTGATGGTGAACCTACTGAGAAGGAGGAGGTATCTGGATATCGAAATCTTGAACGAGTTGAGACGAATGTTGTTCGAGGTGGTATGTGCCTTGTAATTGCGGAGGGTATTGGCCTTAAGGCGCCGAAGATTCAGAAAAATGTGGTGAAGATGCATCTCGATGGCTGGGAGTGGTTGGAAACACTGATCTCTGGTTCTGCATCGACGTCATTGGACGAAATGGACTCTTGTATTCTCCCAAAGGACAAGTACATGCGGGATATGCTTGCGGGTCGCCCTCCTTTTTCTTATCCAATGCGTAAAGGAGGTTTTCGTCTGCGACTTGGTCGGGGGCGAAACACTGGCCTTGCAACTTGCGGTTTCAATCCAGCCACATTGCACATACTAGATGATTATCTCGCGGTTGGAACGCAGATGAAAATGGAACGACCTGGTAAAGCATGTGGTGTTGCGCCTTGTGATACTATTGAGGGACCTACGATTCGCCTCACCTCAGGAGAAGTTAGACGTGTAGATACACTTGCTGAGGCGAATGCATATGTTGAGGCAAAAAATATCGAGTACATACTTGATGTCGGTGAAATTTTAATTTCATATGGTGAATTTCTTGAAAATAATCATATTCTTGTTCCCCCAAGCTATTGCGAGGAATGGTGGATACAGGAAGGTGGCACTCGTCATCCAGAAAATGAAGAAGAAGCTATCTCTTTTGTTGCAGATGGTGCATATTTGCACCCAGATTATACGTGGTTTTGGGATGATTGTACGGAGGTTCAGATTCGTTTTCTCTCTGACAAAGTTGAAGAGACCGGATCCGTTCGAGATGGTACTCTGTATATCCCTGCGGATCCTGAAGTGAAGGCGATTCTTGAAGAGTTGCTTATCCCACATACGGTGGAATATGGGAACTATGTAATCAAAACACCACTTGCGCTGATTGCGGGTCTTGGTCTGTCATGCGATCTTCGGAAGACAGCGATATGGAATAATCTTCCATCATTTACAAACGGTCTGGCAATGGCAGAATATCTCTCTGGTATAAAGATGCGTTCCAAGGCAGGGACTCGTATTGGTGGGAGAATGGGACGGCCCGGTAAATCGGCTCCTCGTAAAATGAAACCTCCAGTACACGTACTCTTCCCTATTGGAGAGTCTGGTGGAGTGAAACGATCTATTGATCTTGCAGCAAAGATTTGCAATGTGGATTTGTCTGGAGATGTATTTTCTGGGACATCCATGACAACTGGTCAAATGGAAGGTATGATACATGTGGAAACTGGTGAACGGAAATGCTCGTCATGTGGTACGGTGACTTATAAGAATCGATGCCCTGATTGTAGCGCTCACACTGATGCTGTGTTTCGCTGTCCGCGCTGTCATGTACTTCCTCAATCTGATGAGGAGTTGTGCCCGCGATGCGGTGTTCCGTTTGTTTGCCAGATGGACAATGTATTGAATCTTCGACAGGAGTACGATGCAGCGCTTGCAGTTACGGGCATTTCAGTCAATACCATTCACGAATTTAAGGGTGTTCGTGGTCTTATTTCCAAGGAGCGTGCAGTTGAACCATTAGAAAAGGGAATTCTTCGTGCAGCAAATGAGGTCTATGTGTTTCGTGATGGGACGGTGCGCTATGACATGATAGATCTACCGCTGACACATTTCCGTCCTGCAGAAATTGCGGTTTCCATTGAGAAACTTCGGGAGATCGGGTATACGAAGGATATGCATGGTGAGGAGCTTGTCTCTCCTGAGCAGGTGGTGGAATTGAATCCGCAAGATATCTTGGTTTCTGAGGATTGTGGGGAGTATCTAGTACGAGTAGCAAAGTACATGGATCAACTTCTTGAGAAATTGTATGGTCTACCCGCGTTTTATCATGCAGAGGTGCCTGAGGACTTAGTTGGTCAGCTTATTCTTGGTCTTGCCCCGCATACAAGTGCCGGTGTTCTTGCTAGGATCATCGGCTTTACGAAGGCAAAAGCGGGATATGCTCATCCGTTTTATCATGCGGCGAAACGAAGGAATTGTGATGGAGATGAGGATTGCGTGATGCTATTGATGGATGGTCTAGTAAATTTTTCTCGCTCATTCCTACCGAGCACTCGTGGAGGCACAATGGATGCCCCCCTCGTTTTGACAACAATGCTGAATCCAAAGGAAGTGGACAAGGAGACATTGAATGTGGACATTATGGATCACTATCCGCTTAAGATATATGAGGCATGTCTTACATACACCCAGCCAAAAAATCTAGAAAAGATGGTGGATCATGTGGAAAATCGCATTGGCACACCACGTCAGTTTGAAGATTTTTCCTTTACACATGACACCCACGATATCTCCGAAGGTCCACTAGATACAATGTACACTAATCCTCTTCTGAAAGGTACAACGGATAAAATCAAGGCTGAACTCGCTCTTGCGGATAGAATTCGCGCTGTTGAAACTGATGATCTTGCAGAACGGATCATTAATAGTCATCTGATGCCTGATATGATTGGGAATCTTCGTTCGTTTTCGAAGCAGTCATTTCGCTGCTCACGTTGCAAGGCAAGTTTTCGAAGAATTCCAATCTCAGGAAAATGTACAAAATGTGGTGCAACTCTCAAAGCAACGATGCACAAGGGGAATGTGACAAAATATCTTGAGATTGCAAAGTACATGACAGAGCACTATCACTTGTCAGAGTACACAAATCAGAGAATTGCGGTAACGGAAATGAACATCTGGTCAACGTTTGGACAAGAAGAGAAACAGCAGATGGATCTATCGGATTTTTTCTAATCTGATTATTCCCTTCTCTCTTATGCCAGCAGAATATTTTTGAAAATCTTATTATATTTTGATTATATTTTTTTTCAAAATATGTTGTGATTATATTTTTGAAAATTGTTTCTCTCTATTTTTATGGACTCACTCGGTGTCTGTCACGTGGGAAGAGTACACCCTCACGAATGTTTTGGAGGTCGAGCATAGTCATGATGAGTCTTTCTGCTCCTAATCCCCATCCTGCATGTGGTGGCATACCATAGCGGAATGGTTTGAGATAAAACTCAAATGTATCGGGATTGAGTCCTTTTGCCTTGATTTGGCTGTTCAGCAATTCATAAACGTGGCAACGCTGAGCACCGGATGAAAGTTCCATTCTTGGGTGCATCATGTCGAATGCTCTGCAGATTTCTGGTTTATCTACAAATGGCATGGTATAGAAAGGTCTTATGGATGATGGCCATTCTGTGATGAAGTACATCGTGTTCATCTCTTCCCCAACACTTTTTTCGGTGGATGTAGAGAGATCATCTCCAAAGACGAGTGATTCACCTTTCGTGTTTGCGATATCGATTGCATCTTGATATGTGATTCTTGGGAATGGGGTTTTTGGAACTTCAAAATCGATTAAGTTGAGGATGGCCAATTCATTGCTGCACATGTCAGCAATCTTGTTGTAGGTATAGGAAACGGTTTCTTCCAGTATCTTCATAGCATCGTGTTCGTCAGCAAATGACATTTCAATGTCAATCGAGGTTGCTTCATTTAAGTGGCGAACTGTGTTGTGTTCTTCTGCACGAAATATCGTCCCGATTTCAAAAACTCGTTCAAATCCAGCACTCATGAGTATCTGTTTGTAGAGTTGAGGGCTCTGATTGAGAAACGCTTCTTTGTCAAAGTAGGCAAGTGGGAAGAGTTCAGTCCCTCCTTCGGTTGCAGATGCAACAATCTTTGGAGTTTGTACCTGGGTAAAATGCTGTTCCCAAAGGTATTCACTGATAGCACGAAGAGCTACATTACGGATCAGAAAAATTGCGTTGACGCGCGGTTTTCGCAGATCAAGGTAGCGGTTGTCGAGGCGAGTATCCAGTTCAGCAGGGACTTTTTCGGAGACGTCTAGTGGTAGCGGTGTTTCGGAGCGTGAGATAATTCTCAGATTTTCTGGGATTAGTTCACGTCCTCCTGGAGCTTTTTCAGTTTTTTTTACCTCCCCTTCACAGGAGATGATAGATTCACGACTTATCTCCTTGACTGTGGAAAGTACATCTGGTCTTACTTTTTTCTTTGGAATGGTTATCTGCAAGATGCCAGTTCTGTCTCGGATCAGAAGGAATATGAGCCCCCCGAGATCTCGTTCTTCATGAACCCATCCGAAAATTTCAGCACGCTTGCATTCAGGTGTGACGTCTTTTATTGGAATGCGCATAAAATCTCTGTATTATTTGTGGTATTGGTAGATTAATGTCACCTGGTAGGGTGAGTCGATTTATTTAACTATATTTTTTGTTGTACTATAATTCTTTTTACGTCTCTTTGATTGCAAGTATTCCCAATACTTTCGTTATAATATAGTAATTGTAATTTTATTCAGATCAGAAAGGAACCGAAAATATTTCAATTGTAATATGGGAAGTACTAATATAAAATATATATCTAACTATATTTCGTCCATATCTGCTGAAAAATGTAAAAAAATATGGTTGGATGTGATTGTTCTACCTCAAAAAGTGAGTAAAGGTGTAGACGTGGTTCGAGTCCAAGAGACATCTAGTTGATGATATGATCTGCCAAAAAGAGAAGACAATAAAGAATAAGTCCTCAAAAGAATAATTATCTGTTGCTCTGTGCTGTAAATATTCTCGTCTATTTAATGTGCAGCTCGCTTCCGTTCAGAGTTAAATCACAAAATCAGATTTTTCAAAACAAGATGATTGATGTTGTGGCAAATTTTCAGAACCCAACCAATTTACCATTGTTCAATCAGGTGGGTGTAATGCGCTATTATTTAAGGATCCTTACTTCGTTCCTGTTGTCGAGTTTATCCTATTTGAGCGCGTGGATATCAATTTCTTCTATGTTCGAACTCATGAGACTGTATGTAGGAAATGATATGGATATTAATTGTTCATGGTCGTGCTGGACTTAATTGTAATTCTAGATTTTTTTTGAGTATTCTTGTTACTTCATAAAGGATATGGTATATTTTTAGGCTGATTATCTGGAAAAATAAATCTCTTGTAGTGCTTGTTGAAATCATGCGACTAAATCCGCTATTCTTCTGTCCATTTCTCCATCATTTTTATGACAATTAAAACGTCTTTTCTTCATATTTTAGAGGCACACTATGGCAATTTTTCCAATAAGAGAAATTGTATCTATGCTGAATGTTTCCAAATTTGCAGCATGGAAAGAAATGGAATCGTTTGAGGATGTGAACTATGTGATATCTTCATGAATCAATATGGTACTGTGCTCCGACTAAATCTTGCATCACCATATACCACCACGTTGTCCACGCTAGAGATTTCTATGTTATATCCCATCATACCATTAAAAGCAGTATCTGATCAAATACCCTGGAGAGGGTGAGTTAACGCTGTGATTGTGAATAAAAGACATGTGGTATTCTTACTGAGACGAACCTCGACTTCGAGGTTCGACAAGATTTGAGTGTGTGGTGTATAAGGTTATTGGTATCCCCGATGTGGCTCAAATTGGATGCAGATTCATTTTCTAGAAATCATTGTATTTTACCATAGTCCTCTTATTGCAGCTTCATTTTTTGTAGTACGTCCGGTTCATTCCTTCATTGATGTGTACTGGAAAAATGTTCTATCCTTCTTGAGAAGACGATTCTATTCTTGGAAAAATAGTGTTTGGAATGGTACTGTTACAATTAACGTGGATCACTTAGGCGATCTTGAAATAGAAACGACTACTGGGTGTCAAGCCCTGACCCTTGGTGAAGTCAGTGATCATTTGACAATGTCGATGGGGATTTCCAATCTTTTTGGGTAATTGTTGTTTTTACTCGATGAATGTTTATTTTTTCAAGGAGCACTATTCAATGACTGGAGGGTGTGGGGTTCCTCGTTCAGCTGTTCAATAGACGGTGAAAAAAAGGATCATTTCCCCAAATACCATGCAATGATAACTCCTACAAGCATAATGAGGTACACAATAATCGCTATAGTTTGTTCGTTAATATTACAGTAATTGGATTGTTTTAGAACAATAAGACTTGCAGCGATAATTGGCATAATTGATCTTATTATTGTCTTTTTCACACTTACATTCGAGTTAAATCTCTTTTTCGTTGTCTCGGTTTCTAACTCTATTGGAGCAATGTTCTGTTTGGGTAACGTTTCCTGATAGGATCTTAGCACATGGATCGTAAACTCTTCGTGACGCATGCCATAACCAGTAATGACTTGCATATTAAAATTTCCAGTACCAGCTCCCTCTTTTATTTTGATCTCAAGTTCTAACTCCCCGCTCACATAGATATTTTCATAGGTAAAATCTGTGTAAGTTGAAGCCTCACAGCGCAGGGTTGCGTGTGTTGGTGATCCATGATTCACAAACCGTACGTGCAGTGCAGTTCCTGCGTTCACCTTCACGGCATTGTTGGATAGTTCTAGAGAATTAATTCCCAGACGATTTATTTGAATTTCAATAATTTCCATAGTGAGCACCTCAGTCTCTTTGCTCAGGAAGAAGGTTTGCAACACCGGAGGTGATGGGATACACCTGTTTGCAGGACGTGCAGATCAGCACCCCCTCGATAATTTCTGTCTCATTACCCTCTTTCTCTGTAAGCATAAAGTTTCCCTTGCAAATGGGACAACAGATTATATCGAGGATCCAGCGTTTCATAGTTTACAGCTCGGATCTTATATCGATAATTTGTGACTGTTCAGGACCAGTTGAGATAATCCCAACTGGGCATCTGGTATCAGACTCGATCTGTTCGAGGAACGTCAATACCTTTGGTGTGAGTTTGCTGTACTCCTTGATCCCAAAAACATTCTTGTCAATGTGGTCAACACCAGTGATAGCGATTACTGTACAGCCGTTGATCATTGCTGAATAGCGTGCCATCGTACCATCCCAGGTGCCAATTCTTCGTTCACGGTGTGTAACAGTACCAAATTCCTGAATTCCCATCGCAATGGATTGGTCATGAGTAAGTTCGGTTGGGAATGGGCCTTCTCCAACTCGAGTTGGAAACGCCTTGAAGACTACAACTACATCATCGATTTTAGTTGGTCCTATTCCCACATCAGCCGCCATTTGTGAGGCAGATGTATCCTTGCTGGTTACAAATGGATAGTTTCCATAATAGAGGGAAATACCAAATCCTTGTGTGCCCTCAATTATTACTGAATCACCTATATCAATTGCATCATTTAGGTTTTGGGCAACATCGATGATGTAAGGAGCAAGCTCTGGGACATCCTTTGCAAGGCGAGCTGTCCGCATTACACGGTCGGAGTTTGCTGGTCCACAACCTGAACCGGTTGATCCGACTGTCTTGGAAAGATGATCGTTGTGTTTGTCTTTGTCGATATGTTCTTCTTCGATGATTCCACAGCGCCTATCCACAAAGGTACGATCTCTACATCCAAGTACCTTTAGTTCATGGGAAAAGACTCTTGGGTCAACCAGAACACCACTGCCGATCATGAGTTTTGCATGAGGGTAAATGAATCCAGATGGTACCATTCGCACACCATATTTTTTATCTCCTACTTCTACGGTGTGACCAGCGTTCGGTCCTACACCCCCGCGTGCAATAATTGTTGCTTTATCCTGTTTGGCAATGTGGGCGACGATTTTTCCTTTTCCTTCGTCCCCAAAAAAACCGCCGACAATGATCGTGCTTGGCATACTGTATCAATATCTATGGGAGACGGAATTACATAAGGCCTTGGTTTCAAGTATGCTCTTTCCACAATATTCAGCTATTATCTCAACAAACATTTCATTTGGTTGTATTTTTGTTTAATTTGTTAGAGTTCCAAGGTGTTTTTCCTGGTCTTTCGGCTCTATGTTTTCTCTCCCAGTTCGTATCTGTATTATTTGATATATGACTGTTTTTTGAGAAATTGTAATATTTTTTCAATTTTGCGTGTATGAGAGCAGATTATGCTGATGATTGTTTATTGATGCTCTGCGAAATCATGCAGCATTTCTCATATCATATTTAGATATTGTCATCTCTCTCGCGTTTGTCGTTTGTATATATTTATTCTTATCACATTCTGTAGGCGTTATTACTAGTTTTCTAATGTATTTCTCATCTATTATTTTCCGATAAGTTCTCATTCCAAACATTTATTCTCAGCTTCTGCATATAATAGTACATGGACACTAAGAAATGCATTGCTGATGCTTTTTCCGGTGAATCTCAGGCAAACCGTAAGTACAAATCTTTTTCTGAAGCAGCCGCAGATGAGGGGTATGAACATGTTGCAAAGCTTTTCCGTGCAACCTCTGCGGCGGAGGAAATTCATGCTCGCCGTCTTCTTCGTGTAGGTGGTTATATTGGCACGACTATTGAAAACCTTGAATCTGGTATGACTGGGGAGATCCATGAAACCAATGAGATGTACCCATCCTTTATCAAAGTTGCTGAAGCTGAAAATCGTCAGGATGCACTTATTACTTTTGAGCATGCAATGAAGGCAGAGGCAGAACATGCTGCCCTCTATAAACAAGCACTTAAGGCAGTCAAGGAAGGTCACGATTTTGAGGCTAAGACTGTGTATCTCTGCCCTGTATGTGGCAACATTGAGGTCAATAAGGCCTCTGAACGCTGCCCGATCTGTGGTATCCCTGGTGTATCCTTCAAGATCGTCGAGTAACTCTCTCTAATTCTTATTTATTTTTATACGTGTTGTATTATACTATTGCTTTTTATTCGTTTTACTATTTGTTCAATTTCATTTTTAGTTCTCAATTGTTGCGCTGATGATGGTTTTACTTTCTGGTTTGGTGTATCTATTTTTGGTACTTCACATGAACTCATAACTCCATTATGAGTTCTCTGGATTTCATGAGAAACTATTATTTTTGAAACCTTGATATATCACTTGCGCAATTTGTGTGTCTAGTTCTCGTTTCTCTTCTCATTGGTACTCTCGATATTTGTTGATTTTTTCATAAGATCTTGACGATTGATGTGGTATGTTCTTTGTTGCACTGTTAAATTCACAGAATAATAGTTCTTATCACTTGAGATCTGGGTGGGTTCAGGATTGCAGCGTGAGATGTTAGATTTTTTTAATCACTTGGCCATAATGATGATAATATTGGTATTGTGTATTAATATTTCTCTTAAAAGCGGGTAAGGAAACGGATTACATATGGCCCATTTGTTTCCAAATCATGGTTAAAGATGCATTTTTTTGCGTACACATACTTGAGTTAACGAGCTCCCATATGCGGAGGTCTGTTCTTATACAGTTTCCACCCAAACCAATAAAAAATGAGGTCCACTTTTCATGCCTTTACGTCTTACTCAGTTTAACCGGGATCAGTATGCGCTGCTCCGTTGAAGTTCTGAGTCAATGGATTTTAGAGAGTGGAACCATTGGTATGTGGGTGGGAATATCTTGTAGAGACTCGTTTTCTCCACAGCACAGACTTTTATGGGGTGCAACTTGCAGATGCAAAACTTTTTGGTGCTAATCCAGATGCGGCAATGTACGATCCAGCAGGCAGAATAAAGGTTGATCCACTTCACGTTTTTCGATTGTGTGAGGCAGTGGAGTCTCGGAACATTGGAGAATGAAATGAGTGGATGGTATATGGATGAATTTTCCAAAGCTTATGGGGGAAACTGTATGGTGCTTATCTTGAAGAGGCTTCCTTGCGGAATCTGGATCTTTCGGGTGCAGTTCTCTGGTAAGCGAATCTTCCGTCTGCGGATATCCGTTCTGCCGAAATTGGAGGCACCAATCTTGAGGAGCGAAGAAAGAGATGGCTTTTGTTTTAATTGAGAACAGTTTTTTCTTTTTCATGGTGAATATTTGATTTTCTGCGTTGATTGTACAACCCTGTTATCTTAATTCAATTTTGTGAAATTGGGTAGTAATTTAATATGTTTGATTATTACACTCAAACAAATGAGAGTCTTATGACTATAGTGGAGATTGGAATGTTGTGCCCATTTAAGCCATCAATGGTTCTGTGTTCCCTATCGATAAGTTTTTATATTCGAACCATATTTTCATGATGGTTATATCATGAGGAAAGAAAATACTCATTATCTTTGATATCTAAAGTTTATATTATCACTAAAAACTGGTGAACATATGGAACTCAACGGTGTTATTCTAGAAGACACATATGCAGAAGGCTTCCCAGTATGGGTTGCTCGTGTCATCATAACTGCAGTAACGAAGGAATGGGCATACAAGGCAGCAACTGAAGCAACTGGATTTGCAACGTCCACGATTGGTTGCCCGTGTGAAGCAGGTATTGAACGTTTTATGCCTCCAGTAGAGACTCCTGATAAGCGCCCTGGATTCTCCATTTTGATCTGCTGCAGCAAAAAATCTCTCAAAGAGCAGGTTCTTGAGCGCGTATCTGAGTGTGTTTTAACTGCTCCTACGACGGCAGTTTTTAATGGTAAGGCTGGTTCTGAAGAGATAATTCCCATCAAGCTTCACTTCTTTGGTGATGGATATGAGTCCAAAACAGAGGTTGGAGGTATTCAGTGTTGGTCTATTCCTATTATGGGTGGTGACTTCATTGTGGAAGAGGAAATTGGCGCTGTGAAGGGTGTTGCTGGTGGTAACTTCCTGATTATGGGTGATTCCCAGATGTCTGCACTTGTTGCAGCTGAGGCAGCAGTTGATGCAATTAAGGGTGTGTCTGGAACTATCACTCCATTCCCAGGAGGTGTTGTCTCATCAGGTTCCAAAGTAGGTTCTAAAAAGTACAAGTTCATGGGTGCATCCACCAATGATAGGTTCTGCCCAACTATCCGCGCAAAGGTTGAAGATAGCGAAATTTTGGAGAATGTCAAAGCAGTTTATGAGATTGTTATTGACGGTGTCGATGAGGCAAGTGTGAAGGAAGCCATGAAGGCAGGTGTTCAAGCAGCATGCAAAGTCCCTGGTGTTGTTAAAATCACTGCAGGAAACTATGGCGGCAATCTTGGTCCATACAAATTTTATCTTAAGGATTGTCTCTAACTATTTCCCCTCCTCCCTTTTTTTTCTTTTTAGTATGTGTAATTCCAAAAACCAATATTTATCCCTTCTTGATACAGATGTTATAATTACATATGACCGATGAAGTGCTTCTCCTACTGGGGTGCCCGCAAATACCGGTTCAATCTCCTCTTGTTCTTTACGTTGCCAATTTAGTGAGAGATCTCAATAAAATTCCAGTGGTCGCAGCAAATCCCTCAGCAAAACAGTTGGTTATGGTGAGTGATCCCAAAAAATATTATGTTGCAGAGTATCGAGATCTGGATCAGACGATTGGAAATCTTGCTAATGATAAGGTGAAGTATCATCTGATTATTTCTTTTATTCATAATGATGCAGGTTTGACCTATACAACAACTGTTGCATCTCTAGCACAGAATGCTCTTATAATTACCATCATTTTTGGAGAGAATGCATATGAAATTGATGAAAAAATTGCATTTTCAACAAAAAAAGTTGTTGAACCTGCGACACATAACCCTCGACATCTACTTGAAAAAATTGATAACGTGATGGAATGGGCTGCCTTGAAAATATGAATTATGAGATCCTCGCTCGAAACTGTAGTTTCGAGGAGGCAAGAGAAGTCATCAGGGAGAGCTGTACAGAAAAGTATGTTGTTCCTCCTGGATTCAAACTTTTGGAAAAACCTTTGCTAGGTATTCCACCTATTCTTGTTGGTGTGCGGGGGGAAAAGATAATATATGGATACACAAAACCGTGCCATGGAACATTTGTTGTAGTTGTTGAAGATCCTGATGGCGTGGCTCATGTCAGAAAACATGGAAAATTAGTCCAATAGTTTCTTTCGATGTGATCTGCAGCATCTCATTGCCCTTTGAAAGTCCTTTCAAAAGGTTCTTCCTACTTTATATTGTTTATCTCACCCTGCAAACACTTGTGGTTTGAATCATATTATTAAATGCTAGTTTTATTATATCCCTTCTCTCTCAAAAAATTCAAAAAATATATCTTTATTTTGCCATGATATCCATTATTACTCTTCCATAAGCGGGTCTTGTAATGAAGACACCAATCAGGATTCCCAAGATATTAATGATGGCAAAACCCTTTAGTGTTGATAGGTCCATTATAATCAAAGGGAGCATAGCAATTATCATCGTTGTCGCTGATGTCATGATGATACTAAGTGCCCGTGTAAGACGTTTGAGGTACAGTGTTGGCGAGGGTATCTTTCCTTCATGTATCACCTCATCAGTGATTATTACGAGTTGATCGATACCTGTTCCAATCACAGCAATTAGTGCAGCGATTGCAGCGATGTCGAGCTGTTGAATATATACTGCAATACCTAGTAAAATGATAATTTCTGCCATGTTAGTTGCAATCATTGGAAGTACAATTTCAATAACCCTGTATCGAAGATAGATCATGATGGCTACTGCGGCAAGAGCAGTCAATCCTGCAATTAAACAGACTATTTTGAAGTAATTGCCAAGTGTTGCGGAGGTTGTTCCGGTTCCTACAATCTCTACCTGTACTGGTAGTGCCCCGGCCCGCAGATGAATTTCAAGTTCCTGTGCCTGTTTGTGTCCCTCACTGCCAAAACTAGTACTAGCATACAGACTATTGACAGAATGGGTTGTCATCTGCATTGCAAGGTCGTTGGAGAGTGGAGCACTGTACACCATGGCACCATCTAGATACATATTTAGATTGTGTGCTCGAGGATTGATTGTTGCACCACACTGGATACAGGCTTGTTGCAGTGCTTTTGCACCGTAGTTATCTAGGGTGAATCCAACGCCCCACTTGTTGGAACCAGCAGGATTCTGCGTTGGGTTTTGGACGGATGCAACCGTTTCTCCATAGAGGACATGTACTGTTTCATTATTGGAGGTAACAATTCGGATCTCAAAGAGACCTTGTTTTCCAACGATCTCTTGTGCTGTCTGAAGATCAATGTTGGCCATTTCGATCCGCATGTATTGTGCAACGCCACTTGCATTGGTCAGAGAATTGACTTTAACATCGTTTGTGCCGAGACTATTGATTTTTGACTCAAGAATCCGTTTAACTGTTTCGGCAGTTGTCTTGCTTACACCCTTTTCGTAACTGATGATATTTGTATTGGCAGCAGTGGTTGCAGCACGAAGTTCTTCTTCTGCTACATCTTTCAAGACTTCAAGATGATGTTGATCGATTGGGACAACTGTGCAGTCAAGGGTCTCTCCCACTTTTGTTGCAACATCGCTTACATTCTCTCCAGTTTCAATGGCAACAACTTCAGACTGGAACTCAAGTTGAATCCATGTTCCTCCAGCCAAATCAAGACCAAATTGGAGGTTGGTCATGGTATCGTCATGATTGTTTATCGGTGCAAATATCGAGACAAGTGCAATGATTATAAGAATGATGACCAGCTGAATGCGGGGATCTTTAGCAGTGGTGAGCCACTCGAATGCTTTCTTTTTACTCATAATCTTGCCCTTTTAATCTTTGATTTATTGTTTGTGAGATATTTCTTAGTCTCCTCTTTTTCTATGTATAGTCGGAGCGCACTGGTATTGAAGATCCAGGTGAATATCATATCACAGATAAGGCCTATGATGAGCACTGCAGCGATGTTGTAGAGTGTTGGGATCTGACCGATGAGGGCCACGATCAGCATAGACACGACTGCTGCAAGCGTTGTCGTTGTCATGATGAATCCGGTATGGAATGCACTTATCATTTTGTCAACAAGTTTTCCCTGGCGTTTGAGCACTTTGCTGGTTAAGAGAATGTTACTATCGACTGAATAGCCAATGAGCATAAGGAGTGCTGCCGTTGTTGCCAGTGAGAGTTCTATTTCGAAAATATTCATAGCACCTGCAGTAATGGTAATATCTGCCATTCCTGCAAAAACGACGATTGCTGCAGGTATGAGTCTGTGGAATGCGACAAAGACGATGACTGCCATCCCAATAAAAGCGAGAAGGAGAGCAATCATTGCTTGGGATTGAAGTGTTGCACCAAAATTAGCACTAATCTGGTTAATGTTCGCATCAGGGTATTTTAATAGTGTTTTTTCATTGAATTTCATTATTTTTTCATTAGATATCTGGCGAAATTTAATGTAATATCCGAAATTTCCAATTCCATCGTCAATGGAAATAAGAGGATATTCTGCGTAGAATGCAGCAATTTGGTCTTTTGTATCAGTTGTATGAATTGTAACTGCTGTGCCTCCTATAAAATCGATTCCTGGTGTGATGGGCATACCAGTGTTCATGAATGTAGATACTATGAGGAGTGCAGCAAGAATAAAGACTATGAATGGGATGATCATCATCCGTTTTGGGTCGTATTTGCAGATATTATACAGAGAAAACTCCATGGTTTAATTATATGGATTTTTAAAGGATATAATTAATCATGTCTCAGTTAGGATGATTGATTGGGATAAAAAGATCATTATTCCAGTTTGATACTAGATGCATTTTTTGCCGTATCTTTATGTCTGATTCATGATGAAGGGCATAGTGGTTTGAAACTATTTATTGGTTTTATTGATGCAAGAGATAAGCTTGGAAGTTTGATTGAAGTGATTGCAGGTATGAGATAGTATTTTTAGTGGTTTCATTTTTCTTTTGGAAAATATCTTAAATGTTTTTTTATGGTGTATGTCTATGCAGAGTCAACTGTTATTTTTGCGATTTTGTTGAGGGAGATAAATGGACGTTTTTGCTCAACTAACACTATACTCTAAATAATTTTGTTGATATTTTTATTATTATTGGTTTGAGAACTGGATGCTTGGAGTTATAGTGTGCTTGTAAGTACATTAAAGTGTATTAGTATTATCTGAGTATCCTTTCTGATTTTATTCACTTATCTTCCCAATCAAAAAAGTGCTGCGGGAGGGATCCGAACCCCCGACTTCCAGATTATGAGTCTGGCGCCCTAACCAACTAGGCCACCGCAGCAAGAAATTTATTATAATAATGATGTATTTCTATATATATATGTATTTTTTTTGTCATTGCATCTATGGAAAATCATTACTACGTCTCTTTGCCTGTTTTCCCGCTTTTGCTGCAAGATATGCATTCACTGCGGTAGTTACTGCAATTGTTTTCTTTTTTCTCTTTCCAAGAGAATCCGCAAGCTGATGCATTCGTGTCTCGCTCTCTCGCATATATCGAGGTAGATGCTTCTTGACCTCTGGTTCCTCGAGGAAATGTGTATGCGTGTGTCCTGCAATGAAATCTGGGTTGTTCATAATTGCATAATGTAATGGAAGCGTTGTTTTCACACCAAGAATAACGTACTCCATCAGAGCTCGGCGCATTCTTGCAATCGTTTCTTCTCGACTCATTGCACGAACACACAACTTTGCAATCATCGAATCATATAGTGGTGGGATCGCATATCCAACATGAATACAGCTATCGATGCGAATTCCTGGTCCACCCGGTGATCGATAACGAGTAATCTTTCCAGCATCTGCCACAAAGTTGTTCATTGGATCCTCAGCATTTACTCGGCACTCGATAGCATGTCCGCGGCAGACAATCTGATCCTGCGTATATGGCAACACATCGCCTGCAGCAACCTTGATCTGCATCTGCACCATGTCCATTCCAGTGATCAACTCTGTAACAGTATGTTCCACCTGAAGACGGGTGTTCATCTCCATAAAGTAGAAGTTTCCATTGTCGTAGAGGAACTCTACTGTTCCGGCATTCTCATAATTGCAGGTTTTTGCAACTGTGATTGCTGACTGCGTCATTTGTTCACGCAGCTCTGACGTCATGATTGGGCATGGTGCCTCCTCGATCAACTTTTGATGACGGCGCTGAATTGAGCACTCTCGTTCGAACATGTGTACCACATTTCCTCGTGAGTCAGCGAATATCTGCACCTCAATATGGCGTGGATTTTTCAGGTATTTCTCAATAAATATTGTTGGATCTCCAAAAGCAGATGCAGCCATCCGCATAGATTTTTTGATGGTTTCTTCCATCTCAACAGAGCTATTGACAATTGTCATCCCAATACCTCCGCCTCCTGCTGATGCCTTTACAATTACAGGATATCCAATAGACTCTGCAAATTCCTTTGCTTCCTCGGGTTCCTTGCATCTTGTCCAAGGAAGAACTGGGACTCCTGCCTCAGACATCGCTTGTTTCGATCCTATTTTTGATCCCATCATATTAATTGTCTCTTTTGATGGGCCAATATAGGTAAATCCTGCTTTTTTTACCGCATCAGAAAATTCTGCATTTTCTGCAAGGAATCCATATCCTGGATGAATGGCATCAGCTCCTGCCATTTTCGCAACTTCAAGAATGCGATCCATATTTAGGTAACTTTTTGTTGGGTGTGCTGCACCAATTAAAAATGCCTCGTCTGCATACTTCACATGTAAAGAATTTGCATCTGCTTCTGAGTACACTGCAACTGTTTCGATACCCATTTCTTGACACGCCCGCATTACACGTATTGCAATCTCTCCCCGGTTGGCGACTAGAATTTTATCGAAATAACGATCTTTATTCATTTCACCACCACTAATACATCGCCACTCTGGACAACTGCACCGCTCTCAACAAATATTTCTGTAACCGTTCCATCAACAGGACTAATCACAGGATTTTCCATTTTCATTGCTTCAAGCACTAGTAGAGTATCCCCAGCAGAAACCTTTTGACCCATTTGCACTTTAATGTCGAGTACCATTCCCTGGATACTGCTCCTCACACCTCCAGGAACCTCACCATGTGGTATTTGAAGTTCTCCTGGTTCAGAACTCCCCATGGTGATTGATTCGCCTTCAATCGACAGGATTCTGACCATGAATACCTCGCCATCCACCTCCACCTCCATTGATCTAGGGATATCAATATCAATTGGCGTTGCAGGTATTGTCGTTCTGGTATGAACAGCTTTTGGAAAGGGGTCCACCATTTTTTCACCTTTCAGGAATGCTGGTGCAATTGCCGGATAGAGAATGTATGTCAAGACATCTTCATCCTTCTTTATTAGACCCTGACATTCTGCATCTGTCTTCATCATCTCATAAATTGGATCGAGTGTATCTGCAGGACGACAACTGATTCGTTCTTCCTCCCCGATAATCGAGATAATCAATTTGGTATCTATTGGAGATGGAGATTTTCCGTACATCCCTTTCAGATAATCGCGAACCTCGTTCGTAACTGTTTTGTAACGCTCACCCGTTAAGACGTTGAGAACTGCCTGAGTTCCTACAATCTGAGACGTTGGGGTTACAAGTGGTGGGTAACCTAAATCCTTTCTCACTGTTGGGATCTCCTTGAGCACCTCCTCCATTTTTTCAAGGGCACCTTGTTCCTTTAATTGGGATATTAGGTTTGAGATCATACCACCTGGAATCTGATAGTTCAGAACATCACTATCTATCTGGGTTGAAATTGGATTGATTAGACTGTCATATTTACATCTTATTTTCGCAGCTACGTTTTTAATGTCCCGTAGTGTGGTTAGTTTGATTTCAGTATCGCGTTTTGTACCGACAAGAGAGGCAACAATGCTTTCCGTTGCAGGTTGTGACGTTCCTCCAGAAAATGGAGATATTGCGGTGTCAAGAATATCTATATCTGCTTCGATTGCCGCCTGATAACTCATTGATGCAACCCCACTAGTTGAATGTGCGTGCAAAGAGATGGGGATATCAATCCGTTTTTTGATGCCAGTAACTAATGCGTGTGTTTCCTCTGGCATAATTAGCCCTGCCATATCTTTGATGCAGATAGAATTACAGCCGAGACTGTACAACTCCTCGGCCATATCAATGAATTTATCTTTGTTGTGGACTGGGCTAACTGTGTAACTAATTGTTCCTTGCAGATGTTTTCCCTCATTTATCACCGCAATCATTGAGCGCTTCATATTACGGATATCGTTGAGAGCATCAAACACACGAAAGACACCGATCCCATTTTTTGCGGCAGCAGCGATAAACTTATCAACAACATCATCTGGATAATGTTTATATCCGACAAGATTCTGGCCACGGAGAAGCATCTGGATTGGTGTCTTGACAAATATCATCTTGAGTTTTCGTAGACGTTCCCACGGATCTTCGTTCAGATATCTAATACATGTATCAAACGTTGCTCCACCCCATGCCTCGATAGACCAGAAGTGTGCCTTTTCCATTGCGACTGCAAGTTCGAGCATGTCTTCAGTGCGCATTCGTGTTGCTGCAAGCGACTGATGTGCATCACGAAGGGTTGTGTCAGTAATATTGAGTTTTGTCATGTTTGTCTCTCGCGTTGCCTCATGAGTGCAGTTTGTCTAAACCTATACTGTTTTGGAATGAAAAGATAAATAAGTTGCCCTGATTGATTCAATAGTGTTTATCGTTTTCAAAAAATATTATAGGATATTGATTTGAAATAGGATTGTTTCAAAAAAAACTTGCTACGTCATTACTTCCTATAATTTTTGATCCTCCTAAACTCTTTGCTGGATGAGGTTAGCGATGGGGGGAGGACATATACTCTCCTCCCCATGAAATTCCTATGCAGTGCAATATGTCCCTTGGCATTGTTTGCACTGGAAAACAAGGTGGCAAGCGCTTGTCTATACTGTGAAACGCGTTTTATGGAAATATCAATATTGCATTCAATTTTTTCCAATTACTCCATGTGCATACATTTTTTGTTGAGTGAGATTTTAATCATGAATGAAAGAGTGAGAATAACAATATATTTTGTGACGTTTTTCTCCAATTGCCCTCTGAAGGAGGATAGTGTTAGTCCTATTCATCTGTGGTACTAATTATCACATCAAATATTTCTCATAAAAATTGGTTAAAAAACATATTTATTATTCAAAAATATCTATGATATGTGTATTAGATCATCTTGCCATATGGAAAGAGAAATGGAATTATTATTCCTGAGAGAAGTATGCGTTCATTCTTCTGTGTTCAGTGTTTTTTTATGTCGACATAAACTCATTCTTGTGGGATACGATGAAAGTGATTTCAGAATGATGTGTCTAGAATCTGGTGAAGACTGGTTTTGCGTATGGTTTCAATGGGTTATTGAATTCTTTGAGATGTGCTGGATATTGTTTTCCTGTGCAAAGATGTAAGGGGTCCTATTCTATGCAGTGTAACGTAAAACATAATAAAAAATTGGATTTGAGCGTTTCATTTTCAAATGTATAAATGTATATTTTATTGTGATATTTTAGGATTCTATCTCCATGATTGTTGATGATATTATGTTATTTGATACTCGTAATACTCGTGGCAATTACTGTATTAGATGAATGTGTTTTCCTCTATTCACCCGCCTTCTCTTTATTCTTTTTATTTAATCATCTCCGTGTTTGTGTGAGATGGATTGAGGGTGTCGTGCGTATATGTGTGTACTTTGGGGAATATACGAGCGCATTCAATCTAGAATGATCTGAATTGGAGAAGTTGTAAGTGTCGTTGCGCTACTTACGAGGTTCACCTATACTAATAATTCAATGTTGATGGAACATTCAGTGTCGAAAGAGGTGTGTCATTAGAGTATAAAACAATCTCCGGCAATCACGCGCTCGATCTCACCACCATCGCGATGTACCAGTAGTGCTCCGCGCTCATCAATATCTATTGCTTCTCCCTCGAAACTTTCTTTCATAGTACGGATACGAATACGACGATGAAGTGTATAGGAAAGACTACGCCATTCGCAAAATAGCGGTTCTGTCTCTCCTCGTAATACCATCTGATATCTACGCTCAAATTCTTTGAGGAACTTAGCGAAGAATTGTGCTCGATCCACGTCGTGTTCTAGTTCGTCGGAGATTGAGGTGGCAATTTTTGAAATGTCTGGCATAGTTTTCTCGATTGAGACGTTTACATCGATACCTACACCAATCAGACAGTACCGGAGGGTATCTTCGTCTGCAGACAGCTCTAGAGTCATACCTGCAACTTTTTTGTCCCCGATAAATACATCATTTGGCCACTTGATTAGAGAAGAAAGTCCAAATTCATGACGAATTGCTCGGGTAAGGGCAAGAGATCCTGCCATCATGATACTGAAGATCTGATCGACATTGAGTTTTGGCATAACCACAATTGTTGCCCAGATACCCCCTCTTGGGCTCATCCAGATACGATTTAACCTCCCGGTTCCCTCTGTTTGTCGTTCTGCAATCAGAACGGTTCCAGGTTGAACATCATCTCCAACTTCATGCAGCATTTGTCGGGCTAACGCATTAGTCGAGGAAACTTTCTCAAAGTGGTACATCTCTTGACCAATGGTCTGTGTCTTGAGATACCTTTTAATTTCGTAGGGAAGCAGATGCCTGGTTCGTTTTTTGAGTGCATATCCTGTTTTTGGTGATGCCTCAATTTCATAACCGATCTCACGGAGTAGGTTTACATTTTTCCATACAGCAGTACGAGTAATCCCAAGGAGTTCGCTTATTACTTCTCCCGTTACTGGATTTCCAATCCCCACTCCATCGAGAATTTGCAGAACATCAAATATTGTCTGTGTCATGACCACTCAGTTCTGAATTTTTTGTTTGTGAGATTTATACTTTCAATTTTTGGTATAAAGCCTGAAGAAGATTTCGCTTGAGGGATGTTTACTGAAAATTTCTTCTCATTTTTTATTGGATTCATCTGGAAATCAAACGAATACAAGAGAATCTTGAATGTTCTGATCTCATTTCATGAGTTGGGTAACCATTTATTGTTATCATTATTTCAGATATAATATATCAGAATTGAACGATCATGTTAGCAGAACCAAATTTTTTTAGGAATGCATTGGATGGATATTCATGCGTACTTGCCAGAAATAACGTTCCCTTACCAATTGGGCACTCAACAAATACTGGAAAATTGTTCTCTGCAATTGCGATCGGCTTCCCCTGATACTGAACAAACCAACCGTCAGTTGCAAATTTTTCTGTGTCGTATCCATCAAAAAGTGACTTCCATGGAGATGATGCATCGATAGCTAGTTTATGTTCGGAAAAACAAAAATGGTACTCTACATCTATAGGCAACCAGTCATAGTGTTTCTCTGTTCGGTCCAGATCTGCTGCCCCATATACAAGTAATCTCCCTCCACTTTCAAGATACTTTTCAATGCGTTTAGCTGTCGCTCGTAGAGCTGGAAGCATCTTTGAGTACTTGCGATTTCCAAATCCGGTTGGAATGATTATTCCTGTGTAATGGCCTATATAAAACGGGGCAGCAAGCATCAACGGTGTTACTACTTCACAGTACCCGCATGCCTCATCGACCAGCTGATGGAACATCATTTTGCTGTCCCAGAATACTGCAATATGACTGTATGTTTCTTTCATCCTTTAATTACTCCAAGTGGTCGAATCCTGGCAACAATCTGTGAAATTCCTGCATCATGCACCACTTGCACCACCTCACTGCTTGGCTTGTACACATCGGGAGCCTCTTCAGCAATTGCTGTTGTATTTGGTGCTCGAACAATTATCCCCTTTTTTGCAAGGCTCTCAGCAACGATCGTTCCGTTTATGATTCGTTTTGCAGCCGTTCTGCTCTGTATTCTCCCTGCTCCATGACAAGTACTACCGAACGTCCGGTTCATTGCCATCTTTGTTCCTACAAGTAGATACGATGGCGTTCCCATACTCCCAGGAATAATTACTGGTTGTCCTATATCTCTGAAATCATGAACAATTTCGTTTCTTCCTGGACCAAAGGCACGTGTTGCTCCTTTGCGATGGACGCAGACACGACAGCGATGATTCGTTTCATCTCTACTTTCATGCTCCTCCCATTTCGCTATATTATGGCCCACATCATACACAAGTGGCATTTCCTCATAATCGATATCAAATTTTTTTACCAGTTGTTCACGAACCAGATGTGTAATTATTTGGCGATTTGCCCAGGCATAGTTTGCAGAAGCTGCCATTGCCCCATAGTATGCTTCGCCTTCTGGTGAATGTAGTGGTGCACAGGCAAGTTGTTTGTCTGGTAGGTTGATGCTGTACTTTTTCATTGCCTCTTCCATCATTTTCATGTAATCTGTACAGACCTGGTGACCAAGTCCTCGTGATCCACAGTGGATCATCACACAAATCTGATCTTCAGTAATCCCGAAGGTTTTCGCGATTGTTGGCTCGACAATCTCATCAATTACCTGTATCTCAATAAAATGATTACCAGATCCGAGTGTTCCGCATTGTGACATCCCCCGTTTTTGTGCTTTTTTGCTGATAAATTCCAGTTCTGCCTCAGTTATTGCTCCATTTTCTTCACATCGGTGAATGTCTCCTTCCATCCCATATCCCAACTCTACTATATTTGCTGCGCCGTCTGTCAGCATATTGGAAAGATCGTTCGAACTAAATTGCACGGTATTTTTTGATCCAACTCCTGTTGGAATTATTGAAAACAGATCCTCTATGAGTCCTCTCATATCATGGATCTCTCTCTCTTTCAGTGGTGTTGTAATCAATCGAACTCCACAGTTAATGTCAAATCCAACACCTCCAGGGGAAATCACTCCTTCTTCTTCGTTAAATGCTGCAACTCCACCTATAGGAAACCCATACCCCCAGTGAATGTCAGGCATGCCTAGTGAACTGTGAATGATGCCTGGTAATGTTGCAACATTTGCAAGTTGAGTCAATGCTCCATCCTCCAGTCCTCCTGCAAGTCGGCGTGAAAGAAAAAACATTCCAGGAACTCGCATATTTGGGACAAATCCGAGAGGGATTTTCCATTCGATGTCTGAGATCATTTGTATTTGATCGTTCATGGTTTAGATGTCAAAAATGATAATGAGTTCATAGCCCGCCTCAGTTTTTGTAAGTGAGATGCCTGAGTAGGATATCCCTTTTACTCCAGTGCCTCCTGCGTGTTTTACTTTGTCAAATAAAATTCCTGACACCGTTCCTCTGACCAAGCAACCATCGGTGGTAAGATCAAAGGAAATTGGCACTAAACACTCTGTTTCTGTAAGAAAAAGTAGCTCCGATAGAAAGTTTACAATCCCTTCCTCCGTGTTCTTTCCTTCGGTATTGAGGGGGATGGACATGGTTGCCGTTTCTCTCTGATACTTCCCGTATAGTGTCTCTGCAAGTGCAAAGCCACTTTCAGAAAAGAGTTCCGATAGTGTTGGTGCGGTAATCCTTACTCGCACATCTGCTGTGTGCTCTAGTTCTTCAAATGGCATCGTTTTCAGTGTAATAATTCTGTGGAACAAGCCTCATATTGATCTCAGTAATCCAGGATATTTGATGTTGGGAAACATAAATCACGTGGCTGCCTGCTCTAATGATTATGTCACTTTGTTTCGCGGGTTTGATTTTGATTGGCATCAAAATTGGACCATCACACGTGGTACTAATCCGAAAATCCTCTCCGTGTTTGTCCATGTATGCGACCACATCTTCTGTGACCTTAATGTGAGATTGAGGTTCAATTTCGTCCTGTTGCATATTCATTCTTTATTATTTTGATCGTGCAACACAAAAAAAGTTAAGGGAAGGTTAGATGGCTTTTGCGATAGCCTGCTTAATTACATCCACATATTGCTCTTTGACTTCGTATACTCCAATTGTTGTATCGGGAACTCGGCGTGTAGAGAGAATTCCTAGTTTGGAGGCGATTGTACCGACCATCGATGCAATTGAATGATAGCTAACATTAAATCTCTCTGATAGTTTCTCATGAATCTGTGCGATTGTCAGCGATTTTACACGGACAAACAGACTGAGCAGTTCCTTGCGAATTCCTGATTTGTCTCGAGCAAGATACTCTCGAATCCTGTTCTCTATCTCTTTTCGCAGGTCAGAAGGAGATAGCATATTCTTATTTTATATTTATATGTTTATATTTGTATCGTTAAATCCATAATATTTACCAGCAAAGAACGGATTCATATGTTCTGAATGTAAATGGTGTATAAAGATGCTCCTCTTGTTGTATGAATATCTTATTCGGAGAAAACTGGATTCCGGTCTGCTTCCGGGAGAACTGTGCTTCATACTGAGCGAAGCCGATCTTCTTGCCGATCCAAAGCGTGTGGAGATGGTTGTGAATTGGTGCATGGAATTTCCTGAAATTAAACAGATTATTTTTTATATTGATTCAAAAAATCCCGAATTACTTGAATTCGATCTACAATATTTTGAATTTTTTAGTGATTTTTTATATGTTCATTTGAGTATGCCGTCGGGAGAATTTTCTTCTGGTATAGGTTCTCCTGCAATTCTGATTGTTCTTGGTCGAAGTGGCCGTGAGGAGATCACAGAAGCAATTGCCGCAATTGCAATGGAAGGAATTAATCCGGAGCAAATCACGGATGAGACAATCGAATCCCATCTTTTGTATCATGTGTGCCCAGATTTTGTGATCCAAATGAGTGGGAATCATTTAACGGATTTTTTGATTTGGCAGTCTGTGTATTCAGAGTTTTATTTTTTGGCTGCTAATTGGTGTCACTTTCAGCGATTGGATCTGCTGTTAGCTCTCCTTGATTATCAGGCACGGGTCCGGAGTTATGGGATGTAACCTATAACCTATACATTGCATTGGAATGTGATGTTCATTTTTACTTGCAATACTTCGTTAAAGGAATTCATCTGTGTTTCTCTAGTTCTTGATGCGCACCCCCTATCGCCCATATTATTTGTGATAAGATAATTGTCTTCTGATTTCTGTTTCTATCGCAATATATTCTCATATTATATGAATGTATCAGAAAGTATTATGAGGAATTGATCTACAGTGATCATATTTGTACTTGACTTGAGGCCCAAGATCTACTCATCATGCATCTATGCTGTGATGTTCGTGTCCAATGTGCTTTATCGCTTTGTATCTGCTTTTTGATTATGTGGTCAGTTTCTTGCATTTCTGTTCATCATATATGCGCAGTGCCCGTAACATGTCTACATAGCGAAATTCTGGCCATGTTGGAGTACAGAAACAGACAGTTGCTTCGTTGCCGTTTGCCATCCATGGAAGAAAGTTTGAGGTCCGATGTTCATCTGCTGTTCGGATCATTAAATCCACTGGTGGCATGACAATTCCAAGATACATTTTCTCTGTAACTAGTTCAGGGGTGATCTGATCTACTGAGATCGTATTGGATTGCACAGCGGCTACTATTTTTTTCGCAGTTGTTACGATCTCATTTCTCCCTCCATACGCAAGAGCAATGTGAATAAAATAGCGTGAGTTCTTTTTTGTTGCCTCTTCAACCTCTTGAATTGTTTTTTTTAGTTCCTCATCCAGTAACGTTCGATCACCAATCATAGACACATTGATATTATGTTGGGATACTCGTTCATCGTCTAGCAGTGCTGAAAATTTTTCCATAAACAATTGACGTAGTTCCTCCCTCTCTTCTATCGGTCGTTGAAAATTTTCTGTTGAAAACGCAAAAAACGTTATATGACGGATCCCAAACTCGCTCATCCAGTCGATCACCTGTTCTGTTGTGTTAGCGCCGCATTTATGTCCGTATTCGGTATTCTTCCCATGTTCCTTAGCATATCTGCGGTTTCCATCCTGAATAATTGCTACATGATTTGGTATATGGGTGAGATTTTTTCTAAGTCTCTTCGTGTATGCTCTCTCTGCAATCTCTCTGATGTTCATAGTGGGATCACCTCAACGATTATCCCATCATTTGGGTATCTCTCTATAATCTTTCGCTCTTTTCCGAATTTTTGAGGTATTCTCCGCATTTGCTTCCAATTAAGTTCAATTGTTCCATTTGGCATCACTTCATAGCCACTACTTGCTTTTAGATATGGGAGGATCATCTCTAGATTAGTTCCAGGTTCCATCGATCCATACATTATCGTTCCGTCATCAGTGATCACATCGAACGATCTGGCGGAATTTCGCGCGATTCGTTTAAGCCGCTCTCGAAGTTGTACTGAATCCTTGAAGGTTGACGTACAGTAATGTACTTTCGGATGACCGTTGATCTCGCAGGCCCACTTCGTAGATCCCTTGATTGCATTACAGAGAGAATTTTCTGGTTCAAGTTTTCTTTCCCTCATTGCATTTGCACAGGAATCACCCCACTCCAACTGGTTGATATTGAGAAAGTTGAGTTTGTCCAGAAGTGGGAAAAAGTACCTCAATCCTGGAAGTGATGGCACCTCAATACCTACAGAAAATCCCATTTTTTTTGCGTTTATGATTGATTCGAAATAATTTGAGTTTTTGATTGTCCTCCACTCTTCATGTGGTGGATGCATTCGGATTTCATCAACACATGGACAAAGTGCTGCAAGTTCATCATCACTTGGGGCATGGCCCGTGTAAAGATGGATGTGATGTTCTGGACCTAAATGATTTTTTAGGCTTGTGCAGTATTCGATCACTCTGTTGAGTTTGAGCAATGGTTCGCCTCCAGTGACTCCTGTCCCCAATGCGTCCATGATATCTGCTTCAGCGATTGCCTCTTCAGGTTTTGAGATCTTTTCATCATTTGCGAAGATTACATCTGCATTCTTTCTCTCTTCCGAAAGAGGGCAGTACCAGCAATTTCGATCACATCTTCCGGTGATAAAGAGGACAAGTTTCGCGCCCTGGTAACAGAGTTTGCAACCATCGCTGAGGTTTTTTGGAAGTTTATATTTTGATTTTGTCATTGTTATGTGTTCATCTCGTTTAGCCTTGTAAGAGTTGCTTCGCGTCCGATCGCTTCCAAGAACCAACCGAGACGAGGACCACGTTCAGTTCCCAGAAAGGCTCGATATATTGCTGAGAACAGTTCCTTTCCAGTGATCCCTGTATCTGTCGCTGCGTCGTAGACGGCATTGTGCAGGATATCTGCTTTCCACTCTCCGATGGATGATATTTTTGTAACGTATGCAGAAACAGCTGCTTTGATGTATCTAGGTTCTGTTGCAGCAATTTCTGGAAGGTAAGGTTGGATTGAAAATTTCATATCGTTGGGTGCATAGCGTTCGATCCATATCTTTGCTCTGTTAGCCTGTCCCAGTATTGCTCCTTTATCCCCAATATTGTAACCGCTGCGTTTGAGGATGTCAAAGATGCCGCTATCGTTCTGTGCAATCTGAACTACTGTTACCATGTGACGAAATGGGATTGTAGTCTGTGGCGAGGCAATGACTGAGAGTTCATACTCGCGTGATTCCTCCGATGCAGCTGCCCGATCATACTCGTCAATTAAGCGGAGTAATCCCATTCCAGGATCAAATGCGATTGTTTTGTCCGGTTTTGTTTTTGCAATCATGAATCGCAGAACTTCTGGTGGAACTATATCGAGCATGTCGCGAATTGTCAATACAACACCTTTTGAGGAGTGCATCTCTCCCCGATTTTTCAGACTAATCCATTCATACGTTACTGGGATTGGGGCATCATAGCCATAAATCTCTTTGGAGATATATTTTCCAGTATCGTACGACCCTCCAGGAGAGGCATGATCTTTTCCGAATGGCTCAATGGTAACTCCATATACTGACCAACGCATTGGCCAATCTACACGCCAGACGAGTTTCCCTTCACCTCTTGAGTAGTCGGAGATCCCCTCGTATCCACAGGAACATCTGTAGGTTACGATGTGCTTTTCGCGTTCGTGTGAGATAATGGTTGCTCGAGAGATTATACCACATTTCTTACAAATTGGGTAATAAGGTGTCCATCCATCCTCAAGTTTTCGCCCAGAGATCCTCTGGAGTGCCTCTTTGATATTTTTCGCATGATTAAGGGCTGCTTGAATCTGTTTGGTGAACATACCTGAACGGTATGAATTACTTGTCCTGATAATACGAGGATGGATATCCAATTCTTCAATTGCAGATAGAAAGGGATCTAGGAAGTGTTCGGCATAGCTTTTGTGATTGCCACAAGGGCAAGGGATGTCAGATATTGGCCATCCTATGTATTTCTGATAAGTGTTAGAGAGGAATGGGTAGACTTTCCGAAGTGGATCAAAATCGTCTGCGATATAGATAAGTTCTGCATCTATATCGCGGTTCTTCAGTGCCTTATAGATCATATCGCCTGTCATGACTTCTCGCATGTTTCCAAGATGAATTGGGCCTGATGGGGTGATTCCTGTGGCAATAAGTTGGTGTCTGTCGACTGGGACATGAATCGCTTTTGCATCTGCCCAGTGTACTTTATTATTCACGCTTATGTTCTCCTCTAAATGTATAAATGTAAATGTATAATTGATATTTATGTGCTCTCAATTCAGATATATTCTCTTGATTATCTTCCCTGAATTCATAGTGTTTTAGTCCAAAATAAGGCTATTCTGCATATCCTCCAATACAATGAGGAGATGCTATTAACTAGATCCTCTCTTGTTTTGAGATGATATTTTCCAATAATCAATCCGTTCTTAAAAATTTTATGTACTCTTGCGATAATATGAATTGATTTATTATTCTAGAATATTATACAGCGTATCGCGTCGAGCTAGTTTTCTTCCCATGTCTTCACATAGGTACTGCATATCCTTTGGATCGAAGAAATCTGCATCTTCTCCAGCCCCTGCAGTCCGCGATAACGAGTCTACAAACATTGTCCCACCAACATCATTCCCTCCTGCCATAAGGCCGAGCTGTGTCATTTTTTGACCTATTTTTGACCATGGCACTTGGATATTTTTCATATTGTCCAGAAATAATCGTGATACTGCCGTTAGAAGAATATCTTCACGACCGGTTGAGCCATAGGTAACCAACCCATCTTTTTCTAATGATGTGTTCCGATGCAAAAATGCAAGCGGCACGAGTTCTGTGAACACTTGCGTTTCGTCCTGTAATTCTCGAAGAACTGAGAGATGATGCGCCCGTTCTTCAGGGGTTTCCACTGATCCGTACATGATCGTTGAGGTTGCTCTGAACCCGATCTCATGTGCTTCACGAATAATCCGCAACCAATCACTTGTTGGTATTTTTTTCTTGCAGATAACTTTTCTTACTGAATCCACTAGAATCTCTGCAGCAGTTCCCTGCACTGATCCGAGTCCTGCCTCTTTCAAACGTATCAGTGTCTCCTTCGTCGTTAATCCACTTTGAGATGCTGCAAATGCAATCTCATCTGGACTGCAGCCATGAACATGCACTCCTGGAATCTCCTCGCATAGTGTTCGGATCATCTTTTCATAGTTTTCAATCGTGAATTCTGGGTGAACTCCCGCCAAATAGCAAATTTCTGTCACGTTTTTTTGTGCAGCATCTCGTGCATGTTCGCGGAATTCGTCATCTGTGAAACAGAATGCATCTGGTTCGGTTGGTTTCCGTCCGAATGCACATAGACCGCAGCGATTTTTGCAGATATTAGTCATGTGTAAGTTCATATTTCGGACATAGGTGACGACATCTCCCACAACCTCTTCACGGCGTTCATCGGCAGCCTCTGCAACTTTCCAGATATCTCGTCCTGTCAGTCGAAATAGAGCTGCAGCCTCTGTTTCACTCATGCGTGTTCCATTTTTTGTATCGTCAAGAATTCTGTGTAATTCTGCGTATTTTAGTCTCGGTATAGTCATTTTATTTCACCTTGTATTAGACAGTTTTTTTTATTCTTCTATTCTTTTCTTTTTTTCGGTTGTAGTGTTCTCAAAATAATAAGAATACTGATAATAATAATGAAAAATTAGTTCACCTTGTATTAGATAATTTTTTTTATTCTTCTATTCTTTTCTTTTTTTCGGTCGTAATGTTCCCCAAATAATCAGAATAATGATAATAATAATGAAAAAATCCCTGATGTAGAGTGAGAGATAGCCAATGAGAGGGATTGCAAATAGTGCCTTCCCTACGATCCATTCTCTTTTTACTGGTTGAATCATACCTATGTGTGAGATAGTATTCCCCTGATCAATTATTGGATTGTGATCCCCTTTTGTGATGTATCCTGCATGTGCAGCGTCACCGGTAAAGCCAATTGATGTTGCTATTGATGCATTAATTTCTGTGAGTATTCGGTGAATGATCGGTGTCACTTCTGCGTTACCATTTGGTTGATAGATGATTACATCTCCATAATCGTTAAAGGATCTTACTCCACTAGTTTTTGCCTCAATGGCAGTCATCAGTGGACCGAATCTGTCCTTTTCCACTACAAAGACTAGATCGCCTACGTTTATATTTGGGATCATGCTCTCTGATTTTACTGCAACAATCGTTGGCCAAGTTCCCGAAACACCGAAAAGAATACTACCAATTACTGCCATGATAATAATCATTGAAATGACTTCGTACATTGTGCTTTTTTTTTGTATATTCAATCCTAATTTTGAAAAATAACTTGTATTTTTAACATTTTTTTGTTCTGAATGACTCTTACTGTTATGGGTGTTCTTTGGCATAACACTGTACTTTACTTCGTTGTTAATTATATAGATGTTTCTCGTTCGTTGTATGAGTATTGTCTTTTAGTTCTTAGTTTTTTATTTTTTTTATTCTATTTATGTGTCAAAGTACTTGATTTGGGTACGATTTATGCAAATTATATTTTTCAAGCTACAGACTGAATCATTATAGTTCTTAGCAACTAATCTGATAGTTGCAACAATGGTAGAACTCACGATTAAAAAACGTCACCCAATTAAGAAGAGCAAAATTTCCTCTCTCATGCAGAAACTAGGAGAGAATATTGGTGAGGATGTTGCTCTCTATAAGACTCCAGTTATTGAAATTGCAGAGACGACTTCCAAGTTTAATATCTATGTCATCGACAAGAGGCCACTCATCATGGAACACGATACTTGGGCATTCCCAACCCTTCGTGGTGCAATTCTCCGCCCTTTCTTTGGGCATCGAATTGTTGTTGATATGGGAGCTGTTCCTTATTTGATTAATGGGGCAGATGTTATGCGGCCTGGAATTGTATCGGTTACTGATGATGTCGTTGCTGGACGCCCAGCTCTTGTTGTAGATGAAGGTCATAATAAACCACTAGCTGTTGTCCTTTCTCTTTATGACGCTGATGATATTATTGCGCTGGAGAAAGGAAAAGTTGCAAAAAATTTGCATTATATTGGAGACGATCTTTGGAATCTTGAATTATGATCCTCATTCATACCAAAGAATTAAATAAACAACAAATAAATTAATTTTCATATGGGATTTCTCGACGGAGTTTTTGGTTCAAAGAAAGATACCCTTACAGAAGATGAATATATGAAACTTGACCTCGCTTCCTATGAGGGTATTGCCGGTGCAGAGGAACCTGCAGTCATGTACGTGAAGGTCGCAAGCATTGCTGATATCAAGGACTGCCCGCGTGTCAAGGATGAGGTCTATAATAACAATATTGTCATCGTTGATATCACTAAACTCAAACTTGATAGAATTATGTTTGATCGCGTGATGAGCGATCTGCGTGCAGTCTCCAATGATGTGAATGGGGATATTGTTGGTCTTGGCGATCAGAGATATGTTATTATTACTCCAACTGGTGTCCGCATATCTCGTGAAAAGATCGGAGGTCTGTAATCTCAATGCGCCAGATTATCTCTGGTTCGTGCCCTCATTGCGGCAAAAATATCGAGTATATTTATGATATAGAAAATATTCCGTATTTTTCTGATATTCTTTTGATGAGTGGAGTTTGCCTGAATTGTGGATTTCGCATCACAGATACGATGGTTTTAAATGATCATGAGCCGTGCCGATTGGAACTGAAGGTGAATAATCCTGATGATCTGAACACTCGGGTAATTCGTAGCATGCAAGGTGAGATTGACATCCCTGAGTTTGGGATCAATATCTATCCTGGCCCAGCATGCAGTGGATTTGTGTCTAATGTAGAAGGTGTGTTAATGCGTATCATGGAGGCAATCTATCGTGCTCTCCCTTCCTGTGAAGAAGAAGAGATTGCTACTGCCAATGAACTGCTAGAGAAGATTGATCAAGCACGCTTATCGAAACGTCCGTTTACAATGATCATTTCAGATCCGTCAGGGAATTCGGGGATCGTATCTCCAAAAGTGATGAAAACAAAGCTTGATATAGAGTCTCATCCGGATGGATGTAATATTCATTCTCTGGTGTAAATGATTTTTAAATTATGAATTCTGTATTAA
>DALTYD010000006.1 GCA_029986255.1 Methanocorpusculum sp.
CCCTGACAAAACAAAATCCATTGTAGATGGAGCGGTTGCCATTTATCGAAATTTCCTCGATGGGTATCGCATCCAATATTTGGATGCTGTTGCTAAACATCTTGGCTTTACCGTTACGACACCTATTGATACCCTCACTGATAAGCAGTATAATGGCCTTATGTATGGAACGAATGAGACACTCAAATTTACAATGACTTCAAAGAACGCTGAATGGTCCCATCATAGTAAATGGGAAGGTTTGCTCCATCAAACAGAGCGACTTTATCGTGAAACCAAATCTGAGTTTCGGAAGGATGAATTAGAAAAATTTATGCGGATACGACCTTGCCCTGAATGTCATGGAAAGCGGCTAAAGGAACACGTGCTCGCTGTGAAAATCAATGGGAAATCCATTGCTGACGTCGTTGATGCCTCCATTGATGATCTCATTGAGTTCTTCTCTCTCTTGTCTCTCTCTGAAAAGGAAGGGGCAATTGCTAAACCTATCATTCACGAGATTCATTCTCGTCTATCTTTTCTTCAACAGGTAGGTCTAGGATATCTCACTCTTTCTCGCAGTGCTGGCAGTCTCTCTGGAGGTGAGGCCCAGCGTATCAGACTTGCAACGCAGATAGGTTCGAAGCTGATGGGTGTGTTGTACATCCTTGATGAACCATCAATTGGATTACATCAGCGCGATAATCAGAAACTTATTGCAACACTTAAACGCCTCCGTGATATTGGAAACACACTTATTGTTGTGGAACATGATGAGGACACAATTCGTGCTGCTGATTATGTTGTTGATATTGGTCCAGGGGCGGGTATTCATGGTGGCTCTGTGGTTGCCCAAGGAACCCCTGATGAGATCGCTGCAACATCTGGATCACTCACTGGACAGTATTTATCAGGTGTTCAGATGATACCTATTCCCAAAAAACGACGACCGGCCAAATTGTTTATCCGAATCAGTGGTTGTTGCAAGAATAATCTGAAAAACATTAATGCAAAAATTCCAGTGCAGACATTTACTGTTGTAACTGGTGTGTCTGGTTCAGGGAAGTCAACATTAATTTGTGATACACTCTATCCGGCGTTGATGAACGAGATCAATCAGTCTTGTGCAATGCCTGGTCCATACAAAGAGTTAATATTTGAATCAGAGATTGACAAAGTTATCGTGATCGATCAGTCACCTATTGGTCGGACTCCCCGTTCAAACCCAGCAACATACACGAAGGTATTTGATGATATCCGTCGCTTGTTTGCTGAGATCAAGGAGGCAAAACTTCGCGGGTATGATCCAGGTAGATTTTCATTCAATTTGAAGGGTGGGCGTTGCGAGGCCTGTTCTGGCGATGGTGTGATTAAGATCGAGATGAATTTCCTTCCTGATGTTTTCATCGAATGTGAGGAGTGTCGAGGTGCTCGCTACAATGCGGAGACTCTAGAGGTGAAATACAAAGGCAAGTCTATTGCCGATGTGCTAAATATGAGTGTGGATGAGGCATTGGAGTTGTTCAAGCACGTTCCAACCATCCGTGTGAAGCTACAAATGTTGGTGGATGTTGGTCTTGGTTATATCAAGCTCGGCCAAAGTTCAACAACGCTTTCTGGAGGTGAGGCCCAGAGGATTAAGTTGACACGTGAACTTGCAAAACGTGCAACGGGAAAGACTCTCTATCTTCTTGATGAACCGACAACTGGCTTGCATTTCCATGATGTAAAGAAGTTGATAGGTGTTTTGGACAGTCTTGTTGCAAGAGGTAGCACGGTCGTTGTGATTGAGCATAATCTAGATGTGATTAAGTGTGCGGACTATCTTATCGATCTTGGCCCAGATGGTGGAAAAGCAGGTGGCCATATCATTGCAGAGGGGACTCCAGAAGAGGTTGCGAAGGTAAAAAGGAGTTACACTGGGCAGTTCTTAAAGAAAATGCTAAAATAGGGAAGTGCCACTTTTTCTTTGAACTACATCTCATTTTTTAGTAATAAGGTTTTCCTGTTAGATATCGATAGAGTACCATATACTTTATTGCAGAACGTGGGTAATCTGATTGTACTTCATAATATTTTCCGTTTTTGCAGGAAAAAAGGATTTTCATCTGTAATGATATGGCAAAGCCCGCTATATCTGAAAACAAAAACTTCCTTGCTTCCTCTCCATATCCAAACTCAAATCGATTTGAGAACACAGCAAATCGTCCGGTTGCTAGATGCTCCATTTTTCCCTCTTTGATCTGATACAGTTGTTGGGTATGATCAGATACGATTGGTATATTCGGTGGCGTTTTCAGAAGTTTGGGAAGTTGTTCTTCTAGATATTTTCGCTGCCATTTGTCCCAGTCAACAATGTTGCTAAACGGAGGAATATGTTCTCCCTCACTTTTAAAGAGTCCGTACTCACTGTATTTAACTGAAAAACCACAATCACAGAAGAAATGGTCATCTTTACTATGTAGCTTTGCGATTGCACGACAGTGTGGACAGACATAGAGCACTGTCTCTAGATATTCTGCCAGTCGAGTCCCTGTATATTTGGAGGGAGATATTTTCTGATCATTGAATGCATTTACATAAAGATCACGACGAATTATCTCGTTGATTTCAGCGATGCTCATTCTTGCCAGTTGCTCTTGAGTATATTCAGCAACAAACTCTCCGTACAGTGGCCCGTTCCGTCGCTTTGCTGCCCAACGTGGACTGCGGAGATACCCTCCATGAATTCGATAAGTAATCATCCCCATTCTACTTTCCTTTACGAGTTTCCCAGTGGCTGATGATATATATGCTGTTTCTCCGTTGATTGATCTCATTCCTTCAGGTGCCATCCATACGTTTGCTCCTTCAGCGAGAGTTTTTTTGATGTTCTCCACCACTTCTGTTGCTGGAACACCTTTTTTGCGGATGATTGGTTTTACTAAGCAATTTGCAATGATTCTGATCCAGTTCTTACGGAATAAATGTTCACCTGCGACGAAAAACATGTGCTGAGGACAAGCAGCACCAATTAGTAAATGATCCCAGAGCGTTGTATGGTTGCAGAAAATGAGATATGTTGGACTTTTTGGCTTACATACCTCGTACTGGTAAGATAAACCATATTTTATAAAGGGGATTATACAAAATCTGGCAAATTTATATACTAATTTATACCACCAAAGGTGTTTTATGTACACAACAACTCACCACTTCCTCTTAAAAGAGGTCGCTTTTCTATTTATCGTAATAAATAATGAGTGTAGTGGGTTCGTCCACTATATGCAATTTGATGATGTTTTAGAAATCATCATTATTCCCTTGTGGACGTTTGCTTCTGATTGAAGAGATCTACCGAGAGATTATGTGGTTGCTCGTTTGACCAGTTCAATCGCGATTTCCTCGGATTTTTTGATGATTTCATCCGCGCCAGGAATGTACCCTTCGTGCATAAGAACGGTACCATTACAGATGGTTGTATCTACGGCGAGGCCACATGTTGCATAAACTGCATTGGAGGTAGAACTGAATGTTGGAACATTCATTGGGTTTCTCCCGACAAGGATAATATCAGCAAGGTATCCAGGAGCTATGATTCCTGCATTAAGGCCGAGGGCTTTAGCTCCATTGTGTGAGGCGATGGTAAGAATCTCGTCTGCAGGCATAATTGTGGGATCGTTCCAAATAAATTTTTGGAGGAGGGCCGCGATCTTCATTTCTGAGAACATATCGAGATTATTATTTGAGGACGCTCCATCTGTTCCAAGCGCCACGTTGATATCTGCAGATTTCATCTCTGGGTATGGAAGCGCTTTTCCAACTGCAAGTTTCATATTGCTTATGGGATTGTGGACTACTGTCACTCCATGTTTTGCAAAAAGTGCAATGTCATTTGCATCAACCCAGCAACAATGGGCGGCAATGCAACGTTTAGAAAGAATATCACAGTGTTTTAGCCAGGGGACCACTCGCATACCGTGGGATTTGATACATTCTGGGTTTTCATTAGTCTCATTGACGTGAATATGCAATGGAATGTTTTCTGTTTTAGAGAATTCCGCGCACCAACGTAGTCCCTCTTCAGAGACAGTGTAGATTGAGTGAGGTGCGACACCAGTCATAATACGTGGGTTTGCCCGTGATTTCAGTTTGGAAATGGTCTTTTCCATGATTGAGCATTCAGATTCAAATTTGGTATGATTACCGTTATCGATCATACAGTAGGCGAGACAGGCACGGATTCCTGCCTCCTCCACAGCATCAGCGATATTGTCCATCATGAAGTACATGTCGTTGAAGGTCGTTGTGCCGGTACGGATCATTTCAAGGCAGGCAAGTTTTGCACCCCAATAGATCTCCTTTTTGGTCAGGTGTGCTTCGATCGGCCAGATTTTGGTTGATAGCCATTCTAAAAGTGGCATGTCATCTGCGTAACCTCGAAGGAGTCCCATGGGCGAATGGGTGTGCATGTTGATCATACCAGGAAGAGCTGTTGCACCCTTTCCATCGATGATAAATTCTGCATCATGCTCGGTAATTTTTTCAGCAATATCTTCAATCCTTCCTGTTCCATCGAGATAAATTTCTGTTGGTTTGTTGTTGAGAAGTACATTTCGGATAAGAAGGGGCACTGTTTTTCCAAAAATATCGTTTTCTGTCATGCGAATTTTTTCACGATTTTTTTTACGATTTTGTTGATGCGAGTGCTATTCTGTTTTGCTCTTTCGATGATTTCATTGTAATTTGGTGCATCTACACTACTAATTCCATTTGCGTAGTTGTCTACTGTACAGATGGCGGCACAGGCAATCCCAAGTTCATTTGCAAGAGTAAGTTCACTTGCGATAGTCATCCCAACGATATCTGTGTACTCTGCAAAAGAAGCAATTTCCGCACATGTTTCAAATCTTGGACCGTGTGTTTGAAGATATGTTCCCGATATGGATTCTGGGATTAGATCGTGGAGAATTTGGCGAAGTTCTTTGTCCACGAGAGGAGGGGCATGATAGATGTTATTGTTATGAAAGGTTGGGATGTCCCAGGGGCAGTAGTAGTCATCTGGGATAACAATTGTACCTGGTGGTAGTGATTTTTTCATACATCCTGTGCTGCCAATGAGGATGAGTTTATCAACACCAAGAATTTTGCAGGCGGCGATATGTGATCTATGGTTAACATTGTGCGGTGGGGTATTATTTTGATGACGTGAGATGAAGACAAATTTTCCTAAGTACACCTCAGTTTTTCCAAATGGTGTGGCCACTGTCTTTTTTTCGAGTGGTGGAATTCTTGCTGCGAGGAGTGCGGTTCCTCCGATGATGCCCAACATTTTCAGAGTACTATTTTTCGGGGGTGTAGTTATAAAGAGGGTGGTTCTATCTAAGATTACTAGACCACTATCTATTTATTTTATGTGTTTCTTAATTAATATAGTATAGTATAATTCATTTGGGCCGGTAGATCAGTGGTAGATCGCGTCCTTGGCATGGACGAGGCCGCGGGTTCAATTCCCGCCCGGTCCATATACTATATATACTTGTTTTTGATAAAGAATGTTATTCATCTGAATGATTAATCATTTTTTTCATAGTCTTAAATCACTCATTTATAGGTATCGTAGGTGAAATTTTACTATCTGTGTGGAAGATTATTTCATCAATTATATACAATTCCAATTTTTCGTATTTGAGCAATACTCTTTTTCAGTAGATATCTTCTCAAAAAACTTGTTCATGTAGCATCTGGGATATCCTGGTAAGCGATAGATAATTTCTGAGAAAATCAATGGAACTTATATCAAATATCTAGCACTTGGATATGAAAATATCTCTCCCTTCAGATATTTTATTTATTTTGATATTATATATATATATGTATTATACTATTTATCATTTTCTTTACTCTTTACTACTCCAACTTCCAAGTATTGAAATACGTATTAATGCATTATTACCCATTCTGAAATTTTATTTGGTGAAACACTTAAATTTAATCCATCATGAATATCAAACAAGCGCTACATCTTTCACCATTAATGATCTTCTTTATATAAATGAACTTAATATGTACTATAGGAATAATGATGTTGGGAAATAGCGTACTTCAGTAATTTTGTGCATTTGTTTTTCCTCTTCTCTTTAATGGTTATATCTCCATAATAAGTCAGAAATACTCTATCGCGAATGATCACATATAGGAATGGTTGACAGTCGCCATCTTCATTACTTATCCCAACTACACAAAACAGAGAAAAGGAAGCCATATATGAAAATACAAACTCCTTCTCGGCTCCACATTACATTGATAGACCTCAATGGCTCGTATGGGCGAATTGATGGAGGAATCGGATTAATTCTTGCTGACCCCCATTTCATCCACGAAGCATCCCTTGCGGACAAAGAGATAACTCTTGAATTCACAGAAATGGCAGGTGGTAGTTCTGTTGAACGAAAATCCTGTCTCATCAAAGTAATCACCGCTGCAGAAAAAGCGATTTCCCAGTATGCTCCAGATGTCGGATGTCATCTCATAGTTCATCAACTTTATCCTGCTCACTCCGGCCTAGGTTCTGGTACTCAGATGTCTTTAGCCGCTGCAAAGCTCATCGCTGAACTTTCCGGATACCATCTAGCTAGCACTGAACTTGCTGCACTTGTTGGTCGATGGGGGGCATCTGGTATTGGTGTGCATACATTCGATCTTGGTGGTTTTATCGCTGACGGTGGTCACAGTAAAAAAGAAAAAAATAGTTTTATGCCAAGCTCTGTTTCCACCGCTAGACCTGCCTGCCTCCTGGGAAGATATTCATTCCCCAGTGATTGGAGTGTTCTCCTTGTTATTCCTTTCTTTGGTAATCGGTACAATGGTGCGGCAGAGAAAAATATTTTTCAGATGCATTGCCCTATATCCAAAATAGATGTTGAACGGGTTTCTCATCTTGTCTTCATGAATCTAATCCCATTTTTGATTGAGCATGATATTGAAGCATTTGGGTGCACTCTTGATCATATCCAAACAATTGGGTTTAATAAAGTAGAACTGAATCTTCAACCTCACGAACTCACTGAACTTATGAACAATATGCGTGATGTAGGTGCCTATGGTGTTGGCCTGAGTTCATTTGGCCCGACGCTCTTCACAATCTATGATCGTGGGAACAAAGACATTGTTGATGCAACTCGATCTCTTCTTGGGGATGATGGGATTGTGATTACTACCGTTGGTCAGAATTCTGGCGCAAAACTTTTTTGAAATAAAATTTTATGATAGATTATCTTATTTTTTGTCAGAGATTCATGTTTTGAAACCCATCGTAGAGGATAAATTGATTTAAAAAAAAAGTTTCTTCTTGAAAATTTTTGCGTTGATTATTAAGAACTTTCTCTTCCGTTCTCCCCTTTTTACACCCCATGAATGTCGCATTGCACAACTCATCCCCCATCTTTTTCTGGTACTTAACAGAGAATTTATCATTTGTTAGAGAAAGAATAAATATGTGCAACTTACTCTGTCTGAAAATATTAAACGTTGATGCCCCTCTTCACTTTGCTTGCAGAAAGACATCTAAAATTTCTTACTTGGATTTCTAGATTTTTTAATGTGTCAATTATCTATTATGCTATAAATAAAACTTAATATAATATTTATAGAGTTTGTACTGATCTTCTAATGATCTTATCAGCGCGAAATAGTGTGATTTTTTTGAAAAAATGGGAAGAAAAAAGGTCTACTACGCGTCGCAAGGCCTCACGCTTTCCTGACGAGATCGTGATCACAATTTAATCTCCTTCTAAAAAAGAACATTGGTGTAAACAATCTCTCTTTTTTTTACACAGCCTAATTTTTATTATTCTGCTGTTTTATTGGAGATTTATCCATATGCCTAGTTGTTTCCACAAGTACCTTCATCAGGATTTCAAGACCCTGCATCAGCAGTCCATCATTGATCACCAGAGGTGGCATAATCTTCACTACCGTATGAATCAGACCATGTTCAAAACAGGATTTCCGGATTATTTGTGTTGTTCCTATTGGATATGATTTCATATCAATACCCCACATCAGACCCATACCGCGGAAGGTCAATGATGGATCAATCTGTTGCAAGTGAGATTTGAGATATTCCTCTACAATCTTCCCCTTTCTTCGCGTTTCCTCCTCTAAATTATGGGATATCATGAACTCAATCGCTGCCTTCCCTGCAACAAACCCTAGCTGGAACCCTCGGAATGTTCCGTTGTGTTCTCCTGGTTGAAGAATATCATACTCTGGTTTCACAAGAGCAATTGAACATGGCATGCCAATCCCTCCGATAGATTTTGCCATAACTACAATATCTGGCACAATACCTGCGCGTTCAAATGAGAAAAATGTTCCTGTTCTGCAACAACCTGCCTGGATATCGTCAAGGATTAGTAGCATATCATATTTGTCACATAGTGCCCTTGCTTTTTGAAGCCATTCATTTGAAAGTACGTAAATACCACCTTCTCCTTGAATTACCTCAACAATCAATGCAGCAGGCTTATCTACACCACTGTGATCGTTCGTTAGTAGCATCTCTATGTAGGCGATTGTATCAAAATTTGGCATTATGGATGGATGTGGAATATGAGTCACATTTCCAAGTGTCACTCCACACGCTTCACGGGCACTGCGTTCGGTTGTTAATGCCAGAGATCCAAGTGACATCCCATGGAATGCACCCATTAGGGCAAGCACATTTGATCTACCCTTTACTTTGCGTGCAATCTTGAGGGCAACCTCAATTGCATTTGTACCGGTTGGTCCTGGAAACAGCACTTTGTAGTTATATCCGCGTGGGATTAGAATATTCTTCTCCAAACACTCAATGAACTCGCCCTTTGCAACGGAGTACATGTCTAGTCCATGCACGATGCCATCTTCCATAAGGTATTCAACAACTTTTTTCTTTATATAGTCATTATTATGACCATAATTGCAGCTTCCTGCCCCACAGAGGAAATCAATATATTCTTTCCCATTCTGATCGATCAATATTGATCCTTTTGCTTGTGAAAAGATTACTGGATATTTTCTACAGTATGATCTAACGTTGCTTTCGAATGTTTCAAATACTGTGGTTCTCATTAAGACTTTATTTGTGTTTCTTAAACCCAAAAGACACACCTCCACATTACTAGGATAGTATGAATTTATAGGCACTCCTACTCAGCAGATTTCGCTGCGCTGAGGTTACAGGATCATGTTTTCTCCCTCAGTTATTAAAACTGTTCTTTAAAATAATGGATTATGGGCTGTCTTATGGGATTTCAACGTATTCTCTTAGACTTCAAAAAACCAGATTGTTTTCTTAAATCTCTATCTATGACCTATATCGAGTTAAATGATTTTCAAACGGTTCCTCGCTTTTGAATTGAGTATGAGAAATCCTGTGATGAATCGCGCATCTAAGCTGAAATACAAAAAAGACAGAATAAAGCTGATGTTTTCCAGAAAATGCGTTACTGTTTTCCAACTGTGATCTCATCGTGTTCGTTGACCCCAATAACCTTTTCGCCTTCAGTACGTAGTGTGTGGACATAGTCAACGATCTCCTCCGTAATCATCTCTCCAGGGCAAACGAGTGGAATTCCTGGTGGATATGGAATAATTGCAACTGCACAAATTCTGCCTGCTCCAGCTGAGAGAGGAATACGCTCTTTGTTTTGTGGAATATCAAAAAGGGAAAGTTTCGTTTCAAACACCTTGTTAACCGGTTTTTTACAGGTATGTACCTTTGTTTTTCTCTCACTAATCTCTTTTAGTGCTGCAAGTAATCTGTCCATATCCGATTTTGTGTTGCCGATACCCGTCATACACATGAGAATATTACCGGTTGTTAGCTCGGCGAAGATCCCATGTTCCATCAGTAGATGTTCAAGCTCTGCTGCGTCAATTCCAATGGAACTCATATCTAGATTGATTTTGGTGATGTCTAGATTGATGTTCCTTGCATCATCGAATGGGTTTCCAATAACACAAAGTCCTGGGATTGTTTTTGCCTCACGATAAAATGAAAGGAGAGCCTCATGCCATTCGGTTATAATCTCGTGACCATGTTGTTTCAGAATATCGGCGTTGATGTCAAGAGACGCCATTAGGAGATAGGAGGGACTGGTTGATTGAATCATCTGGAGTTTATCTTCGAGTACATACGAATCTATGCGGTCTGAATTCAGATTTAGCAGTGCACTTTGCGTAAATGAGGCAAGCGTTTTGTGAATTGAGTTTATGGTGATATCTGCCCCCTGTTCTTCAGCGGATTTTGGTATTCCATCACAACCCGCATCTGAGAAGAATTTGAGATGTGCACCATGTGCCTGATCGACAATGAGGATTTTTTCCCAAGCATGCACAACATCTGCAATAGAACTAATGTCTGAGCAGATACCATAATAGTTTGGAGACGGCAGAATGACTGCTTCGGCATCAGGGTTTTCCTTAAGACAGCGTTCAATCTCTTTTGGGGTGACAACACCTGAAATCCCATACTCATGAATCACCTCTGGATACGCATATATTGGTTTAATTCCAGCAAATCTAAGTGTGTTGAAAATAGCTTTGTGAGAATTTCTTGCGAGGATTAGTTTCTTTCCTTTGGAAACTGTTGCCATGATTGCTGCAATTACCCCTCCACTAGTTCCATTGACGAGAAGGTATGATCGTTTGGATCCATAGAGTTTTGCGTATTCTTCCTGGGTGTTTTTGATGATGCCCTCGGTCTGAAACAGATTGTCAGCCCCTAGAATTTCAGTGATGTCGCAGTCCATGATGCTATTCAGAAATGATTCATAGCCAAGTCTTTGGTAGATTTTCGAACCTTTGTGACCGGGCATATGAAAGGATACTGTATGTTTGTTTGCGTGGTCGATGAGAAAGTTTAGAATTGGGAGCGTGGTCACAGATTTTTCCTCTCTAATAGGTACACACATTAACCTGAAACCAAATGAGGCTTGTGATTTCAACTATGTACAAATGAACCTCCTCTACAAGAATCTTGTATTATCTCAGAAGATAAAATTTGATACGCGACTCTTTCATGATTTCTCCATGATACATTTTCAATGTTCTAATCAAGTATCAGCAAAATGATGTACAATTTTCATTCCTTTTCGATGAGAAAAATGGATAAACATAAACTCTTCTGTATACCCTGATTGGCTTTACCTAATATGATCTTCTGGGAGTGAGAGATTTTTTTAGAGTGTCGAAATGGTATTTTGAAATAGTGATATAGTCGGCACACATAAATATCTGTTCACAATTCTCCCTGTAATTAAGCATAAATATTTATATCATATTTTTATAATTATCTATTAAAACAGTATATTTAATCTATAGCTGACTCTCTCGTCTTCTAATATTTTACGTTACAATATGAGTATTCAGTGACTCTCTTCATTTGATGAACGAAAATGATTGTAAAGTAATTGTCTGTATTTATATTTTTCAAAAAGAGAACAGATTCTATTGACACTTAGATATACTTTCTTTCAGCAGTTTCTACAATTTTACTTGCCGTTTTCTCTCCAATTCCCTTTATTTGCATTAATTCCTCTTTAGATGCTGTGAACACCGTTCTCAGTGTACCAAGTGCTGCAAGAATTTCGCGGGCTGCCTTTTGTCCCACATCTGGGACTGCAGTAAGAATATATTCCAATTTCTCTTGGTTACTTCGTGCTGATTTGTGATGGTGATAATTCCGATCATTGTTTGGGTGCTTCCTCTCCCTTCGTGCAAATGCATATAGCATGTTTGCCGTTTCCTCCTCATTCTGGGTGAAGATGATGGAGACATCAAAGTCCACTGCAATGGATGCGAGTGTGTTGCGAATAGCATTTGGATGAATGTTTCGCAGTTTATAGAGAGTCATAATTGAGCCTCCTTCTATAATCAGAACTGGGCGAGCGGCTGCTTCAGCGAGAGATGCAATCTGTCCGAAGAGATCTCGATCAACCAGCGTATTTACAAAGTCCTGGACCGTTTTGCGCTCTACCAGTACTCGTTCTCCAATTGCATAATCCCCCACTGGCAAAGTTGCCAGCGTAATCTTTGTTTCGAGATTGCTGAGATGTTCTGCAACCTTTGATGACATCTCACGATTATCAATGACAATTGCGGGTCTGTTTTCATCGTCCCATGTTGCAAGATTTGCAGCCCTTATGTTTGCATCTGCCAGTGTACTCTGTTCATTTTTTCTGAATGAACTACTGGATAGAGTGGAGACGGTGGGAACTCTCCCTCCTTGCATAGCCTTAACACCTTTTCGCATCTGTTTTTCGCGTGTGTTACTCACCCAGCGGAATGTTTCGTCGATCGTCCCTTTGGTGATAAGGACAATGATCTTGCCCGCTGCATTTCGACCGGTACGCCCTTTTCGTTGGATACTCCGCACCTCAGATGGTACGGCCTCATAGAATACTACAAGATCTGTAGATGGGATATCCAGTCCTTCTTCCCCGACTGATGTTGCAACGAGAACGTGATATTCACCCTCGCGGAACTTGCGGATAGCATCAATTTGGTCCTTCTGTGATAATCCTTTCGTTGTATCGCGTGATGCTTGACCTACAAATCGAATGGAAGGTATTCCTGATTCTGCTAAATGTTCAACGAGCATGGATACTCCATCTCGGTATGTGGCAAAGATGATAATGCGAGAATCAGGTTCGTGAATCAGTTGATTCAGTACAATTCTGACAACCTCGTCCGCTTTGGGATGTAGTTCCCGTGTCCAGCTGTTTGCAAGTTCGAGTAGATGTTTAAATCGTCTATCAGAACAAAGTCGTTTGCTTGCTTTGCTTCCTGAGCTGGACGTTCCTTCATTTTCAAGGCGACTGAGATAGGATTTGAGTGCTGTTGTACCTTGTGATTCTGCCATGGTTGCGCCGTGTTTGAGTTTCATGAGTTCTGCGTGGATGGAAACTGCTGAATAAGCAGTGCGATCATGTTGTTGTATTCTGCTCTGAATCTGTGCCATGATTCCATTTAAGGCTTTCATGGAGAGCGCTTTACGGTGAGGGACTTGATAACCGAGATTAATGAGGGTTGAAAGGCGATCCTCTATCATACTATTTAAGACATTTAGAGCGAGCCAAAGATCTTCAGGCAGTTCTACCGTATGGTATTCAATCTCTCTCTCGTGGACGTATGGTCGTACGTCCGCATCTGTTTCTATTCGACTTTCAACGATCTCAATGGATAGATGTTTGCAGATTTCTGCAACTGTTTCTGGATTGGATCCTGGAGATGCGGTCATTCCTAGGATAAGTGGTTTCGTTGCGGTTGCGGTGTAACGTTCAGCGATAAATACGTAAGCGTAGTTCCCAACACTTCTGTGGCATTCATCGACAATCAAGAGTGAAACGTCATGCAGTGTGTAGCGTTCGGCAATAAGATCGTTTTTTATGACTTCTGGAGTTGCGATACACACTTGTGCTGAGTTCCACATCTTGATTCGTTTGGATGGAGGATTCCCACCTGTAAACATAGTAACTTTGCCCTTTTCGAGGAGAAGGTTTTGTGAGAAGAAGCGTGAATGTTGTTCGACAAGGGGTCTAGTTGGTGCAAGCATGAGAATTTTTCCGAGACTCAGTCGTTCAACTGCTACGCGAAGCGCAACAGTGGTTTTTCCCATCCCTGTTGGAAGGACTACAAGGCTATTTCCTTTAAGTGCATGTTTAGCAATATTAGTCTGATAGGCCCGTTCTTCAATGAATCCTGGTGGGATTAGTGGGTGGCTAACATGAGGCATTTGTGTTGTTTATATATATTGAATAAATGGATAAAGATAAATGAATTGAATTTTTTTAATGCTTTAAATATTATAAACAAAAATTGATTAAAATGGTATATTCTGTATATATCATTTTCAATGGCCCACTCTGAAAAAATAAAATGATTTCATTCAAATTACTCTTACTTATATATAAAAAATATTAAAAAATTTAATTTTTAAAACGTATTTCAGGTTTATTACTGATTTTAGAATAAGTTGCGATTTTATGTATTGTAATTATTGTATTTATATACATTATACCAATTCTTTATATCCACCAAAATCCTCTCCCTCTGTAATCGTCCTACTTGTAGTTAGGTTTGTTCAAGTAGGATACATCTAACTCAAATTCAGTACAATTATCTGTTTGAAATGTACATTTCGACTCTTGTTCCAGTTTATACTCTTTAAGTTCCTCTTGTCGCTTTTGATCCTGATCATATACATGTCGATTCGAAACAACATCGTTATCCTTTTTGTGAGATATTTCATATTTTTTTATTATCTTATATTATATTTTTCTAATATTTTATATGTTTTTGTGTGTTCTATCCTCTCATGAGTGGATTGCGTATTTTATCCATTTCACCCTTAAAAAAAAGTATAACATCTCTCTCCTAGATTGAGATGAATGTTTCTTCTCACAAAAACATAAATACTTAATTAAGTTGTTCGAACGAAATTTTGTTCTCGATTAGCTGCGATACCACTTTAGGAATATCTTTAAGCGGTAGTCGCACCTGTTTCATCGAATCTCGTTCCCGTAGAGTTGCAGTTGCATTCTCCTTTGTCTCATAATCGATCGTAATACATATCGGTGTTCCAATCTCATCTTGTCGACGATAACGCCGACCGATAGCGCCACTATCATCATAATCCGTTTGAATACCTTCATTTTTCAAATCTGTTACTAGATCTCGTGCAATTTCACCTAGACCATCCCGATCCATCAGCGGTAGAACTGTTGTTTGAATTGGTGCAATACAGGGCTTAAATCGCATCACCGTACGTGTTTCTCCATTCACATCTTCTTCCGCATATGCATGCTCAAGAACCATGCAGATCATCCGATCAATCCCATAAGATGGCTCAATCACATGTGGCATTATCTCTTCTCCAAATACCTCAATCATCTCATCTTTCACTGTGTACATCTCTGGTGGGATCACAATTTCCTCCCCGTCCATTACTAGATGTAGACCATCTGCTTGTGGCTCTCTTGTTGTCCTTTTCATCAATTCACTGATAATATTCGTTTTTTCGCGATATACTGGACCCATTATCCCAAAGTTTGGCACAATCGCCTTGTACTGCACCTTCTTCACATCAGGATATTGGACAAATACTGTCATCTTCTCACCTGATGCTCGAGCATGGGATTGTAAATCATAATCTGTCCGATCTGCTATGCCTACAATTTCAACCCAGGAGAATCGGTTAGAAAACGCCTCGGCATCCCAGCAGTCCGTTGCGTAATGTGCTCGTTCATTTGGCATATGCTGGCGGAATCGGATTTTATCTGGATTAAATCCAATTGTACAGAGAATATCATGTGTCATTGCCACATAGTACGCAACATACTCATTTGCAATGATGCCCTCATCAACTGCCTCTTGCATAGTTTTTACCACTGCTGGAGCATTCGCCTCTTGTTGAGCAATACCGCAGAGCGGCATTGCGTAGTCTGCATAGCGTTTGAAGAGTGGATGTTTCTTTCTTTCTGGATGCACAAAAATCTCTGCCTCTGCTTGTGTAAACTCTCGCAGACGAATCATACCTTGCCGCGGTGAAATTTCATTTCGATAGGATTTTCCTATTTGAACCACACCAAATGGTAGCTGATCTCGATAGAATCTCAGAAGACGAGGGAAATCCACAAATATTCCCTGAGCAGTTTCTGGACGCAGATATCCATTTCGTTGTCCACTCGGACCAATTTTTGTCGTAAACATTAGATTAAAATCAAAAATCTCAATTGTACCAAATGTTTTTCCACAGGTGGGGCACTCCTTATCTTTCAAAACTTCGTACAACTCCTCTTTGGACATTATTCCTGCATGTGGAATTCCTAACACTTCTGCGATCTGATCAGCACGCATGAACTCTTGACAGTGCGGACACTGAAACATTTTATCAGAAAAACCGTTGACATGACCACTTGCCACATATATAGACTCACTCCCCACTGTTGGGCATTCGATCTCATAGTAACCTTCCTTCACGACATAATAATTCCTCCAGACACTCTCAATTCTGCGCTTTAACATCGCTCCAAGTGGTCCATAGTCAATAAATCCTGCTATGGATCCGTAAATCTCAGATGATGGCCAGACAAATCCCCGTCTCCGTACTAATTCGATGACTCTTTCGTAGATATTATCTTCTATCTCTGCCATGATTGTCTAGTGCTGTATGTATGAGTTGGATATGCATATAGTTCTCTCGTTCATCAGTATTCCTTCTCTCTTCTAGGCATTGCAAATACTGTTTGAACTATTTAGGATTTTATAAAAAAAATCAAAATAATTTTTTTTCAAAAAAATTCTGAATCACTTAATCCCCAAATCTTTTCAAACTGAAAGATAATTGCAAAATATTCTGATGGTTTCTGGAGTTCATTTTGGAAATTTTTTTGAATGGGTATTATAGACTAAATAGTATTAACATGATATCTACCCTTTTTTAATCTCATTATGTCTGAAACAAGTGTTTCATTGTCATCATTCATTTCTCTCTTAGATTCATGTATTTTTTCATCAAAAATTTAAAATACAAATCATTATATTTATTCTTTATATTTCTGATTTTTATCAAAACTAATCATTTTTTTCAAAAAAAATTATTACACAAATCACAGTACAACAACCATTCTCAGCAGATATAGTCTCAAATCGAAAACTAAAAACCCTCTATTATGATTAAAAAAACATCGCTTTAATTATACCTAACAGTTATTTTCCAACAACCCGTTTTTTCCGCAGCAATCGATTATATGTAATTGCAAATCTATGTGCTTCATCTCGAATCTCCTGTAAATACATATTTGCACGCGTTTTTTTCCCAATTTGGAGTGGGAATGGGACTCCTGGTATAAATATCTCCTCTTCGTTTTTTGCCAGTGCAATCACCGGTATCTCCACTTTTAACTCATCTAAAACTCGTTTTGCGGCAGATAATTGCCCTTTTCCTCCATCGATCAGAATCAGATCTGGCAGTTCCTTCCCTTCTGCAATTAGCCGCGAATATCGCCGTCGCACCACTTCAGTTATTGAAGCAAAATCATCAATTCCATCAACAGTTGTAATCTTAAATCGTCGATAATTCTTCTTATCCGGTCTGCCATCTCGAAACTGCACCATTGCGGCAACTGTATTTGTCCCCATCAGATGGGATATATCAAAACATTCCACCACCCTTGGGACCTTCTTAAGGTGCAATGCTTGTTGCAACTTTTCCACCCGAATCTCATTTCTAAAATGCATAGTTTCAATATTTTCCAGTGCGAGCTCCAGCAACTTAGCTTTCTTTCCTTGTTTCGGGACTGTAAAAATCACCTTTCGACCGGCAACTGACTCAAGATATCTTACCAGACTTTCATCTACCATCTTTGGTACAATTATTTCACGAGGTGCCTTATGTTTAGAATAATATTGTGCTAAAAATTCTTCAAAAAATCCTGTAATTTCCTCAAAAATAAACTCTTCTCTTCCACCAACTGTCCCTAAATACACGTGAAACACCATCAGATATACTATCCCTTCAGATGTTCGAAAATGGATCACATCTTCATCATATTCTTTTTGTCGAGATACACACTGTCGTCTTGTAAGATGAGAAACTGCAATAATCCGGTCTCGGCACTTCAGAGCTTCCTCAAACTTCATTGCATCTGAATATCGATTCATCTCTTTTGTAAGTGTTTTCACCAGTTCTTCCGTTCTCCCTTTCAGAACAATCTCTGCCTGCGAACATTGTTTTGCATATGCCTCTGCATTTACATTACCAGAACATGGTCCAGTACAATTATCGATATAGTACCGCAGGCATGGGCGGTTATTCCTCGGCATATTCTTGCACGTTCGCAATTGGAACACATTTTTTACTACACTCAGCACATAATCTCGCTCTTTTCCAGAGATAAACGGCCCAAAAAAATGGCTAGAACCCTTTGCCTTTCTCGCAATTGTAATTCTAGGAAATTTTTCCTTTGTCAGTTCAATATATGCATAACTCTTTGCATCTCGGAGATCAATATTGTACTTTGGTTGGTATCGTTTGATGAGGCTGTTCTCCAGAAGATAGGCTTCTTCCTCTGTTCTCGTAATAATATACTCCACATCTACAATCACCTGTATCAGTTTCTGTGTCTTGGGATCATGATCTCGCTTCTGAAAATATGATGAAACCCGTTTTTGTAGGTTCTTAGCCTTTCCCACATAAATGATTGCTCCCTTACTATCCTTGTACAGATAACAACCTGGATTATGCGGAATGTTCTCCAAAAGAAATGGGACAATCTCCTTTTCCATTTATACTATATTATATACAGCATAGTAAATAATCCACCATTTCTGCAAACTCTTCATATTGTTTCCAGATTTGAACAAAAACAATACCAAGTATTGGCGTTTGAATCGTGTTTGTTCGTCAATCTGTGTGCAGGTTCTCAGTTTCTTTATTAGTTAATGGGATATCTACTGATCAATGTGGATCTGTTTTTGCTAGCCCTTCTAACAACTATATGATATAGTAATCTCTGATAAATCATATGAGGTTTAGTTTTTATGCTTCAACTATCTTGCAATGTAACATAAAACATTATCTTTATTCAAATATATATTTGCGTTCATAAAACTCTTATTTTCTTCTTCGAAACATATTAAATATAAATATGAGTTTTAAATTGGGAATGTGACGTTTTTTTCACCTACGATTGTTCCATCAAACGCACCTTCAAGAAGTGCCCGACTGATTATTGAGGGATCACGTCCATCAATGACAACCAATGGGATACCTGATCTTTCTATGATCTTTGCTGCGATCGGATCGATGACCATATTACTCCCAGCATAAAGTTTTTCCTTTAAAATTAATTCAATAAGATCTTGCGGACTGAGCGTCCTATATTTGATAGCTGCAGGATCCTTTTTCGGATCGGTTGAGTAGATCCCATCAATGGCTGTTATATTTATCATCATTGATGCACCAATTTCCTCCGCTAGACACGCGGCAACTGCATCAGTTGTCTGACCAGGTGTAACCCCTCCCATCACTACAATCTTCCCGGTTTGAGCAAATGTTTTCACGTCTAAATATGATTCCGCTACTCGGGGATATGCATATTCGTCAAGGGCTGCAATCAATAACCTAGCATTAATATGAGTAATCAGAATTCCGAACTCATCTGATGACGCTTCATCTAATCCTATATCTCGGCATACATTAATATATCGGCGGGCTTCTCCTCCACCACCGACCACTGCAAATATCTGATGTCCAGCTTTGACCAGAGTTTTTAGAGTCTCTGCCCACTCCTTTAGTTGATGTGTGTCAAGTGTTGGTACAAGAATCGATCCTCCAACTGAGATTACAACCCGCGTCATAAAATACCTTATATATTTTTTCGGTCTTTGCATATATGTTCTATTAACGAGGACTATAGTAATGGTCTCCAATCCCTTCTGTGGTGTTCAATATTTACTGGATGGATCGGTTCATGTTTTCAGCTCTGGTATTGTTCGTTATGGGAGCGATCGCTGGGCATTTCATATGCAGTTTGGACATCCGTCTCAATCGTATTTGTTCAATCAATGCTGAACTCTTTGATATGAGTAATCATAACCTCATAACATTTGAAACATCTACCAGTGTTTCAAATATTCCCTTGAAAATTCTAATGATTACACTTCGTATAGATTGAAGAGATAGATCTTGATTATCTTTGATGATTATTAGTGGTGAGGTTGCATGCAGTTCTATTGTTGTTGCTGTATCTATCCGTGAATGTAGCTCTCATTCTTAGTATATATCGGAATCCTCTCTGAATCCACTTGTTTTAATTAGTCTGTCAATTGATTTCATTCCTTACATCATTTCTCAATTTTAAAGGTTTTAAGAAATTTTTTCTTATTCTCTGATAAATTCCGCTTTCAAATGGAAATATAAAAAAGTGCACAACGATAAGTGAATAATAATTCCGTACATCTTCCTTTACTAAGCTCGTTGATTTTTTTTCTCTCTCTTTTTGGAGAAAATACGAAACAAATGAGAGAGTGAATGAAAATTGTGGCGTTTGGATAATCTATGGTTTGACATTGTTTTTATCGAGTTGAAGGAACATGATATAGTACAGATGAGTATCAATATACTTATCTGTAGTAAGTAATGTAATTTGATCTGTTGATGAGATAACTGAGTATGGAAGGAACGTAAGCACAGATGTCCTCATCCGAAAAAAATTAGAATTTTCACCGATTTCTCCATGACTGTGTAAACTGCTGCTTGGTGGCGTTTTTTAATTTGATTTTCTTATTCTTTCAGATAAAGATTAACTTTTATGAGGATATCAAATCTATAATTTAGTGATTTTGCTTGAAATATGAGGTACAAAGATTTTTTATTTTTTTGTTTTGTGAAACATCATTCTGTTTTTGTCTATTGATTTTTCGTGGTGAATCTTTAGTAATTATAGATTTTGCTATTTTAACTCTTGGGAAACCTATCTACCCAATATGTCTCTTTCTGTATTAGTTAGTCATACACAAAATGATACCCCATATATCTTTTCTGGAATGGCCGAGTGTACTCGCCACATATCCTCATGAGTAACTGCTCCCTCTTGGAGCAGTTTTTGCATTCTGCGTGGAACCGAACGTGGTCCATTTACCGCTCCTGGTCGAGAGCAATCATCCATGTAATCGCTTTCCAAGGTAAATTCACGTTTATCTTGAAACCATGTGGTAAGGAATGATTCGCGCACTGTGATGGATGGATGAAGTGGTGTATCACATGTAGCAAAATGCTTGACAATATGAGCTGGGTTCGTACCGACTTTTTTTGCCATTTCGATAATGTCCGCACATGCTCCACTTTCAGAATGAATCTGCAATGCACAGTCTAGTTCTCCTGCCAAGGTAAGAGCATGGGAGAGCACGCGGTTGGATGCCTCCCATATCTCTGGTTCTACTGGATAATGTGGACGGCCGGACTTAAGACCGATGGCATGTCCTTCAGAAACGTATTCTGCAGCCACTTCCAGCGCGCCACACATGAGTGCTTCTGCTTCTCTAAGACTCATGCGGTCACAGAGTTTTCCGATTTCTGCTGGATGCACACCGCAGATTGGATAACAGATACAACCTTTGGAAAGAATTGTTTTTGTTGTTTTGAGGAGTTCATCAAATATTTTTCGGAAATCTTTTGGTTGTTTTGGAAATATATCATAGGACCAGGAGGGAAGAGACACGAGGATGATATGGGTACCTCCTGAACGCATAAATTCTTTGATCACTGTTGGGCCTACACCCGTTCGTTGATTAATGTGGAAGTGATCATCGAGAATGGGGAATGCTGCCTGCATCTTACTCAATTATCTTCATTAACGGATATCCATTTTCAAACTTCAGTTGGGCGCGGCAGGTTGCATCCCCAAACGTTGTTTCAATCACGACATTATACATTGCACCAGTTAGTTCGGAGTATCCAAATGGGTTTTCACTCATGAGAGATCGATCGAGATGTACTTTAACATGTGTTACATATGGTTGAAGTAAGATTGCGCTTTCAATAGCTGCTTCGATTTTATCTGCGGTTGATCTGCTTATAGGCGTCCCCACGAATTGATGGTAGAGTGCTCCTAGTTTTATCGCTGCTTCAAATACTGCATTTTCTTTGTTGGTTGCCATAGATTTTTTCCTCAAAGTAGTTTTACGGTATCGTTTCTTGGTGTGATAATGTCCCCTGCTCGTTTCATTTTGTCCAGAAGTTTTTCGACTTCGTCTTTGTTGTAATGATGCTGATTTACCATGACGTCAATTACTTTGTCTAGTTTTGCATTTCCTCCACCTTCAGAAAGAACTTTTATAGTCTCACGAAGAATACGTGTCATATCACGGCTGGATTTACTGATGCCTGTTGCAACCTTGTCGATGTCTATCTGGCCAGTTGCAGGATCATAGGCCACTTGCCGAAGGCAGGTGTCAACAATTTTGACCACTCTATTTGCATCCTCGGTGTCAATCTCATTTGCGAGTCTGACCCGTGCACTCGCTTCGGCGAGACGGACAAGTGCCTCCAATTGACGGGCGGTGACTGGTACTGGTTTGTCGGAATCGATTGCAACCCCTCGCAGGTTCTGATAATACTGTACAAGAATCTCTTTTGCTTCATCGGTAAGCATTGGAAAACAGTTCCGTTTTGCGTAGGCGAGGTATTTACGAAGGAGCACAGCATCTATCTCAGGCATAACTGGGCCAAGTTCACGTTTGAAATATTCATCATCAGCTCCAGGGATTGGATGTTTTTTGTGGTGCATGATCTTTTCACCGGCCATGTGGGATTTTAAAATGTGGTTTGCAATGTTGAGATCGCGAACAGCATCTGGTTTATCTTTCATGATGAAGATAAGGTCAAACCTGGAGAGGAGAGATGGAGGCATATTGATTTGTTCAGAAATATTGGTGAATTCATCAAATCTTCCTAATTTCGGATTGGCTGCTCCGAGTAGGGAGCAACGGGTTCTAAGCATTGCATTGATGCCTGCTTTGGCAACTGAGATAGATTGTTGTTCCATTGCTTCGTGGAGTGATGATCGATCATCTCTTTGCATCTTGTCCATTTCATCGACGGCGGCAATTCCTTTGTCAGCAAGAACAAGAACTCCTGCTTCAAGTGTCCATCGTCCGTCTCCGAGATCATCTTTGACGGCGGCTGCAGTGAGACCTGCAGAAGAAGTAGATTTTCCGGAGGTATAAATACCCCGGGGTGCGAGTTTGATTACATAACGCAAGAGCTGGGATTTTGCAATCCCTGGATCGCCCACTAGGAGGACATGGATATCCCCACGGAGATTGCTACCATCGGGCATTTCTTTGGCAATGCCACCAAACATCTGGAGAGCAATTGCTTCTTTGACTTCATCATTTCCATAGATGGTTGGTGCAATGGATCTTGCAATTTTTCCATAGATAGCTGGATCCGTTGCCATTTCTTTGATGATTTTTTCGTCCTCTTCGTTTATGTTGACCTCTTCAAACTCTTTTATGGATATTTCAATAGAGTTGCATTCTACAAAGAGATCAAAGACGGTACTTTTTTGATTGCCGTTAATCCGTTGGACACTCCGGAGAATACCATTGATAATGACGCGATCTCCAGGAGAGACGATACCGCAGAGATCATCAACTACATCAATGTCGATGTTCTGAGGTTGTTCTCCGCCTCGCAGTCCTTCAGGAGTTTCCTGAATGCGGAGTTTCTGTGAATCGATAAAGATAGACTTGTTCTGGACGAGTTCTAGTTTTTTCTGGGGACATTCCGCGTTCCCACAGACATCGGGTTCGGAGTAGGTTCCATAATCTTGGGATTTATAAGTAAAGTGTCCTGCAGCACAACGAAATGCACCAATAACGAGTCGTGGTCTGACTTCAGTTACACGGCGAATAATGCCATCAACACTGATGAATTTGTTGATGTGTTCGGCCCGAATGTCTCGAATTTGAGTTTTTCTTGGGAGATGAATGAATCGAATGTTGATGCCTGCAATGATATCTTCTGAGGTGTCATTTCCTTCCCGATCTTTGTGATTGATGAGATGAGATGTGCGAATGGCATCCCGAATGTCATCAAGTGTTTTTCCGGGATGCTTTAGGAGCTCGTCGGCAAGAATTGTTCCTATTTTTCCGTATCCCTCAAGAACGTCGTATCCAATAATAAGAGATTTGGTGTACGGATATTCTCGAGAGAGTCTGTTAAGTTCAGTTTTGTATTTCTTTTTCAAAAATTCTGCCCATTCTTCCGAATGATCAATGACCTCCAGTTTGATTGTCATTCTCTCCTCCTTTTATCTAGGTGTTCTGATGCGTTAGAGATTAAGGGTTTGAATTATCTGAATTCTACTACGTGTATTTTGAATGTGTCAGATTGACCTCTCTACTCACTTGAACTATTTTTGTGAGATTGGATCATGGACATTGTGAGTGTAAACAAGCATATCATCCTAATCTGTGATAGGTGATTGTCTGAGATATTATAAGAATTTTTTATATTATGTTCATTTGGATATCAGAGACCTATCTTTTCTATTTTTATATTGCATTCATGATGCATTTTTCACTAGTATGCTCTCGGCATCTCAAATGCAGAGTATAAATGGATCTTGTTGACGTTTCATTTTAAGATGTGATATTGGATTGAAAACTTAATCGACACCCAGTAAAATCCCTTTTGTGAATTCACAACTCATATATTGCATCTGTCTTCTTTCAGGTTCCATTATTTAGTCCGTTTTCTCTCTCAGCTTGAGCGTTCCTTGGAACAGAAAAATGGATACGAGAGTTACAAAAATAAGAGATCAACTCTTATCACGATAGAATATTCCCTATGTTTGCATAGCCCTCTCCATGTTTCTCAGCGCAACCAACTATTGTTGCCCTTGAAACGTCTATCTCTTTACATACCCGTTCTCTCTGACAGAATGCTAGAGCTGGTGAACGGTGCGAAATGCCATTTATTACAAAGTACCTGGAATGCATACAGAACCTGCATCTCTCTGGTGTTACTATCTTCCCATCCGTACATCGTAGGATGCCATTAGAAACCAGAATTTCATCCATTATCATAGAACAGAATCAAATATTCCAGATTGCAGAGGTGCGTGGAGATTTCCTCAAGTGATTTATTTGTTAATATCAAGATGTGTTCCCTCCAGATTTCTTTAAGTACTTCATTCTTTGTTTTGAGGAGAGGCTCCAGGTTCCGTTTTGTGAGACTGACTTCCTTTCCATTTTTATCTCTGCGGACTAAACAGTAGTGATAGTCCTTGCAGTTGAATGGTCGTTTTGGATGGATAGTGCAGACATATTTCTTATCCTGTCGTTTGTAAATGAAGGAGCAGAAAACTTTATTTTTTTCCTGAATGGAACGATTTTGGAGTTATAACAATGCATCCTCTTTTTCCTACCATTTCATTTTTTATAAAAATTGTAATTAAATATTTGTAAATCCATTCGCACAATTTTCCTCGTCTCCAAGACAGTACTGACCACACTGCATGCACTCAAATGTGCTTATGATTTACTTCTAATATCATTTACATCTCGATATTATTAAAATAGCTTTGTTATTGTAAGTTTTTTTTCTGTGAAGTTTCTTCAGAAACAGAGGTTATAGGAATTTGAATCTCAATAAATGATAAATACAAAGTTTTTCTGGTTGAAGGCATATCTATTTTCTGTTCTAGGCATTCTTTGATACCAGCGAATGATTTTGTCAATTATTTTGTCAATTTTTCTGCATATGCGCCACTTTTTCCTCTTTTCTACTTCTTAAGAAAAACAGTCATGCAAAACGTGAGTCGGAGTAATAAGCCTCCTCCTGTTCGTTGCGGCATTCGGCTTAGCGTCGCACCTGGATCATGGCGTTCAGGCGCCGCACGTAGATCCTGTTTCGACTTGCACCCGCAGAGATTCGCCGTTCCATCGTTCCCTTCGCCTCAGCGCTCGACGGGTTAGGTACCGTCTCATTGCTCCACGAAGGACGTGTCGTTTCTGTTCCAGAGCTATGGCTCTCGCCATCCATGTTTGCACACGGCTGCGTTACCTGAATGGTGGGAGGACTTTCCTCAGCAATCCCAAAATGATCACCGTCGACCGCATGCTCCCTCTCACGTCTCTTTTATATTACGTTCTGCGAGTTTATCAAGATGATGACATAATCTCATTACTTCTCCTCGTATATTAAAAATACAATGAAAAATTCTCTAACTTCTCCAAAAAAGTATTTGGTATTGTTTGTGTATATGTTTTTCTCACTCAGTTATTTTCGATACTCTCTCCGGATATAACTGTTATTACACATGTTAGGGTGTTGGTTAACTCCATTATGAAACGAAGGAAGCATGTGGTGAGATATTTCTCTGTCTCCTTTGGATAGAGGACAATTGCTGTGGTTCTGTGTGTCCAAAAATTTCTGTAAAATATTGATTGTTCTTGTTGGGTAGTCCTCTGTTAGATCAGTATCATGATTAATCCATCTAATTTTTGTTTATTTCGTCCTCCTCTAGCTAATCCTCATATTTAATATCCACCCCGATAAACATGTAACATCTTTCTGCATGGAGATTAGCGGGAATGGGAATATATTTTGAAGTCATCCACAAAGATATTGCAGGTCGCGTTGGCAAACTCAAAGTTGGTGAGAAAACTATTCGAACGCCAGCTTTGCTACCAGTTGTTAATCCTCACATGCAGATCATTACTCCGGCTGAGATGAAAAAGATGGGCGTGGAAGGCATCATTACCAATGCTTATATTTTCTCCAAAAGTGAGGAATTTCGACATCAAGTCCTAGATCGTGGCCTGCACAATGTCCTTGACTTCGACGGGTTTATTATGACTGACTCCGGTTCCTTCCAGATGTCCGTATATGGGAGCGTGGATATCTCCAATGAGCAGACCATCTCGTTCCAGCGTGACATCGGCTCCAACTTATGGGTTCCATTGGATATTCCAACGCACCCAGATACACCTCGCAAGGAGGTCATTGCCCAGATGAATATTACCATGGAGCGTTTGCAGGCTGCAAAAGATATATTTGGCAAAGATGCCCCGATAGCTGGTCCAGTCCAGGGGTCTACCTTTAAAGATTTGCGGAAGCTTGCAGGCCATATGGTTTCTGAGCTAGGATTTATTTATTGCCCAATTGGTGCAGTTGTTCCCCTCATGGAATCATATCGCTATCGCGAACTAGTTGACGTCATCCTTGCTGCAAAGAGGGGTCTTAATCCAGGTGCCTGTGTTCATCTTTTTGGTGCGGGCCATCCATCCATGTTTGCCCTTGCCGTTTCTCTCGGTTGCGATGTCTTTGATTCCGCAGCCTATGCCCTCTATGCTAAAGAAGGACGCTATCTCACTCAGTCAGGTACTCTCAAGCTTGATGAAATGAGCGAGCTTCCATGTGCCTGCCCCATTTGTCGATCCTATACTGCCGTTGAGCTTCGTCAATCTCCTGAACGCCAGAAACTACTTTCCTTTCACAATCTCTCTATTACCATGGCAGAGATATCACGTGTCCGCGCAGCGGTTCAAGAGGGAACACTCTGGGAATTGGTAGATGAGCGATGTCGGGCGCACCCACGATTACTGGATGGTTATCATCGGCTGCTGGAATGTTCCGGTGAACTTGAACACCTCGACCGTGCAACTAAGCGTCGATTTTTCTATAGAGGTGCTGAATCGTGTTATCGTACAGAAGTGCGAACGTATCATGAGAGAATCCCTCGCGTGAAACTCTCTGCAGTGTCTCTGATTGATGCAGGGGGTCCAATTCCGAAAAAATTCACTGAAATCATCGGATTTAAACCACCATTTGGTCCAGTACCATCAGAACTTTCTGAAACCTTCCCAGTTGGTTCCTGTGAAATACCATCATGGGACAAGAAGATGGTCTCATTTGGTATTAAAGGACTTATGGCGCTTCTCGCTACCAACCCCGATACCAAAGTTACAATTTCCACAACTGAAATGTGGGCACCAATGTTCCGGAATGCCTTTCCTGAATGTGAGGTTATAACATGAACACCTTCGATGTGCGAGTTCATGATGGTTTTGCACGAATTGGGATTCTCCGTATCAATGGTGAGGATATTCATACTCCAACTATTATTGAGACGGGTAAAATTTTCCCGTCTCTTGCTGATCGCTCATTTACAAACTTACCACTCTCAGTTCCACAGTTTGATGCTGACAAATATTACGTTCCAGGAAAAGATCCTGTATCCTTTCATCCTTTGGAAAGTTGTCCTGCAGTTTCTGGCGATGTCGTGATGATTTCCGGTTGGCGTTCAGCACTCAAAGATGCTCGCCGAGCCATTGAATATCTTATTGCTTTACACACGGCTCCTCCTCCGGATACAGCTCGCTATATCCCTGCTAGTGCCCTCCCTTCGAATGTAGCTATATTGATTGCAACAGGTTTTGATCTTTTCGACTACTTCGCAGTGGATCTTGCATCGGTTCAGAGCAAGTTCTGCATGATAGAAGGTGAGTTTGATGCATCGTATCTGGAAAAAGGTGTCTGTGGTTGTGAGGGATGTCAGACTCACAACCTCTTTCTCCACAATCGAATCGCCCTTAATCGAGAGATTGCATTAGTGAAGAATTGGATTGAGGCAGGACAAACCCGTGAGTTAATAGAACAGAGGTGTCGCCTCCATACTGAACAGATATCGTTGATCCGTAGACTCGATCGTTCTCCTCTTGCAACAAGGATGCTTCCGGTTGTGCGTCCTTCACAATTCTTGGTAAATTCAGCGGAATCGATGACCCGACCAGAAATTTCCTTTTTTGAAGAACGAGTGATAAATCGTTTTGTTCCTCCACGTAATGATATTTGTATTCTTCTTCCTTGTGCGGCACGAAAACCTTATTCGATATCCAAGACCCATCAGAAATTTCAGCGGGTTATTGCGGGAAGAGCTCATGAGGTCATTATTACATCGCCACTTGGTGTTGTGCCCCGTGAACTGGAACTTGTCTATCCTGCAAGCCATTATAATGTACCTGTTACGGGATACTGGGATCGAGAGGAGTCAGCAATTCTAGTAGAGTATGTTGTCGCGTATCTGAAAAAGCATCAGTATGATCGGATCATCTGCCATTTGAATGGCGGGGCAAAAGAGGTTGCAATAGCCGCATCTATGGAGGTTGGCATTGATGTAGAATTCACCTGCATTGATGATTGTCCATCATCGTTAGGTTCTCTACGAGCACTTAATGAGGCATTAAAGGGGTATCGAAAACACCGTTCTGCTCTCATCAGTGGGACTCTTTCCTGGCAGTTTGGTGAACTCATTGACACAAGAGGTTGGATAATAAAAGGTAGATACCCCAACTTGAAGATCTATAATAATGAGAAAAAGACACAGTTGTTCTCCATTGATGCCTCAACGGGTCTTCTTCGGCCAACACTGGAGGGTTGGAAGTTTCTTTCTGGGTACCGAGTTACTTTAAGTGCTGGGTTTGTGCCGCAGGGAGATGTTCTTGTACCGGGCGTGGAGTCAGCAGATCCTAAAATTCGCGAAGGTGATGAGGTGTTGGTTGAAGGACCTGGATATCTTGCGACAGGAAAAGCGATGATGAGTGCAGATGAAATGCGTCGTTCTTCTCGTGGGGTTGCTGTTCGTGTGCGAAAGTCACAAAAAATATGAATATTTCTCTTTTTTTAGATTCTTTTTTGAACTACCTTTCTCTTCTTAATAGAATTAAGAGACACAAGAATTTCAAAAATTGTTATATTTTGGAGACGATTTGAATATATGTGCGGTTTTATGGATTCCATCATGAACTTATGCGAACTCAAATATATCAGTGAATTTGTGCTGATTTCTTTCTTGCTGTCGGCAAATGCTGCGTATCATTACCATTAAAAAAATCTTGTAAATCGTTTTTATGAATATTTTTCCGCTTGTCTTATTCTTCTTATATTTTTTCTTTTGTCACAGATGGAAGATCATGTTTTTGCTCTGATTGCATTTTTGTCATCTGTGTGATAATCTAACTAGTTGTTTGATTGTTGGTAAAATTTTGATTTTGTCTGTGAAAAATTTCAACAGTATCTCCCACTGATATGAGATCCCGTTTTTTGCTTCTATTCATCATCTATCTCTCTTCCGAAGCGCAACTCCATTATCTCTTAACACTAAATACTAATCTATAAATGCCAGCCATCACCGACTATTTCCCTTATCCAACCTATCGAAAAAACCAGAAAAAAATGCTGGAAACGGTAGCAAAAATTGCACGGGAAGGTGGCATCATTATGGTAGATGCTCCTACAGGAAGTGGAAAATCAAGTGTTATTGCTCCGCTTCTAGCTGAAGCTAACGGAAAAAAAATCTTCATTGCAGTTCGTACTGTGTCTCAGCTCCAGATTTTCATTCGTGAGCTTGAGCTCATCCGAAAGAAAAAAAAGTGTAATTTCAAATTTGTCTATCTTATAGGGAAAGGAACCATGTGTCCCCTTAATGGAGATGGTGATGTTTACCGAAGATGTGAAGGTGTAAAAGCCTTTTCTACTGCCCTCATGCAAGAACGGGCTGATCACGGCTCAATGATTCCTTCAAAAGATAAAATGATTCAGGAACAGATCCGAAAACAGGATCGTGATCATCCACTGCTTTGTCCCTACTTCATCAATAGTCGTATCTTCGTCCAGAGTGAAGATGGTGGCCGTCGCATGATATCATCCCCAGAAATTCGTACAAAAATTGAACAGGCACAAAAAAGCATTATTATGCCTGCTGACCTCCACAAATTTGCTGGAAGTGTTTGTCCATATGATCTCATGCTTTCCGCCGCACGTGGAGCCGACGTTGTCATTCTCAATTATCATCATCTTTTTAACGATGCAATTCGTGAACAACTTTATCTCGCTCTTCAATGTGAATCCTCTGAGGTAATGATGCTTCTGGACGAAGCGCACAACGTCGGAGACGTTATTCAAAATATCCAAAGTACTCGTTTAAATGAGTCCGACATTGAAATCGCTTCTCATGAGCTAGCTTCCCTTCGTGGAAAATTCCGGAGAGCTGATGCTGTTAGTCATATCCTCCCCCGTATTTCCGAATTCATGAACGGTCTCAAACGCTCAAATGAGGTGGAAGATTGGTTTGATCCTGTAATCTTTACTCGTCTTTTGATCAAAGGTTCTCTTTATCAGAAACTAGATGATGTCTTAGATGATCTGCTCTCACTCAAAGAAACATTCCGGGAATCTCGCATTCAAAAAGCAGAATATCATGAAACTGCAATCGAACGTCTTTGTGAATTCCTGTTCAGGCTTTATCAGTCCTCTTCGAACTTGGCATTTCTCACTCTCTATGAAAAGGAAGGAGAGACCATTACACTTGAAGTGCGTAACATCGACCCATCTTGCCGATTACAGGAACTTGTTTCTATGCATGCAGCCACTGTTCTCATCAGTGGGACATTTTCTCCTGTTGAATCCTATCGGCGTTATTACTTTGAAAATCTGCCTGTTGAAACTCTTTCTCTCCCTAATGCTTTCCCGAAAGAAAACCGGCTTATCCTCGCAAGTCGTGATATCACAACTGCATTTTCATGCCGGAACAACGCAGATAATGTTGATGCCATTGTCGCTAGCATCCTCAGCTTTGCCCAATTACCTGGAAATGTTGCGATTTATTTTCCTTCTTACCAACTTCAAAATCAGTACGTAAAACTCTGCAATGGTAAATTCCTCACTAAACAGATGTTTGTCGAACCTCGTGAAACTGAAGAGGCAAATACTGCACTTAAAGAGTTTGTAACGCTTCCTAATCGACAGAAATCTGGTATCATGTTTGCTGTATGCGGTGGAAAATGGAGTGAGGGATTGGACTATCGTGGAGATCAGCTGACTGCTGCAATGGTTATTGGGTTACCTCTTGCTCCGTTTACACAGGTACGGAGAATGATTAACAACTACTTCCGTCGCAAGTTTGGTGCAGAAGGAGAATTCATTGCCTACATCCTTCCGGCTATGAACAAAGCAATGCAGGCATTAGGTCGTGTGCTCCGTACAGAAACAGATCGTGGAGTGCTAGTTCTTGGTGAAGAGCGCTTTTTAGAATCAGATATATTTTCAGGTCTCCCATCTTGGATGCGTGAGGAAGTAATAGAGTGCGACGCTGCTACATTGCCAGATCTCATTGGAAAATGGAAGTGAACTTGATGCCAACTGGTTCATATCAATTTGGTCTCTGGAAGTTGCTTGTCTCTTGGGAAGGAAATATTGTTTACCGAGTACAGTTTGTTCGTACCTCACCGACTGGGGATGGTGTGCCCCTACCATTTATCAAATATCTTACAGGAAATAGTATCTCCTTTTTCCCATTTATTTCCTCCTCTGTTATTGGTGACACGATCTATGCTCGTATCTATCGGGAAGTCGCGGATATACCTTATGGCGAGATGAGGACCTATCGCGAGATTGCCAGTATCTCTGCCACTCATCCATGGGTTGTTGGAAACGCAATGGCAAGGAATCCAACCGCGTTAATTGTTCCTTGCCACCGTGTCATTGCAACAGATGGAACACTTGGTGGTTTTACTCCTGATTTACAGATCAAAAAGGATTTACTAGAGATGGAATTTTCAAAAAAATATATCAAAAAGTATCTTAACTATTGAGTTATCTAAAAAATTTTTTCTTTGTAGATTAAAGCATAGCTTTTGCTTATCAGATAACTATATTCCCTCTCTCCCAAAAATGTATGAGATTCGAATAGATATTGCCATTTTTTGAGGATTGGGATTTTAAAAATGCTGTTTTTATGGAGTATTGTTTGGTATGAGATTGTATCTGCCGAAAAGGAATAATTACCTGCTGCAATAAATCTATCAAACAACCAAATTTTGAGATTTTTAATTTTATTCCAAAATAAAATCAATCACTTGCCAAATCCTCTCAGTTGTTGGGAATCCTTGCTCTTATTACTACCTGAGCCTGAGCTACTATGAAGTAGCCTCCAAAAACTGGACGGAGGTGGAAGCATCCAAAAAGACCTTGATTCATTAGTAGGTAGGGGTGAGTCCCTCCCAAAACAAACAGATGGCTTAGTTAGAGGATAATCTAATTTCAGGGGAGGGTTATGATGTTGGAAACCTCGTTTACTCGAAAAGAGACTATGCTTGCGGAAAAAACCGAATGTTAGATTACTTTGACAACTGAGTACACTATTCTTCCACACAAAAAACGATGCTTTAGATTAACTTGTCACGACTAACGCGACTATCTCCCATATTAGCTACACCCACACAAAAGAGATTAAGGAGAAGAAGCCGTCTATTTGTTTCTACAATTCATGAACTCACCCAATGTGGAATATGAGAATGCATCACGAGTGAATTCTTCAAAGGAATGCAAGGTTGCAGTATTATTAATTCTCTCTTTCAATCGGAAAAGGTAAAAAATGGAGATGACTCTGTTTGCTCGAATTTCTGCTGAATCCAAGAATTCAGTTGAATAATTTGAATAATTTTTTCGAACATTCACAATTCTTTTTAGTAAGATATTCTGGAATGCGGCATTTCTGGAGGTAAAGATACTGTTTTTTGTGAGGTATGAGACAACCTCTTTCTTGACATATATGTCTATTGTATTCGTGTGTTTGGAATAATGTTCAATAATTTAAATATAAAATAATTTCATTTTTTCGGAAATCTCTTTCACCATGTACATCAAAATGACGTTCATGCCTAGATATCCTGTAGCTTCAGACACCTTTGCTCTCTCTATCTCCGTATAGCGTGCTATTCTCTAGAGAAGATCTGCGACTATTAATGATTTATCCTTTTTTTTCTGGAATAGTTCAGAAAAATACTGACATTATTGGTTTTTTTTGTTTGCAGAATTTTTTCCCTTTAGCTTCCTTATCGAGTTGATGGAGTGATGGTTCGCAAGTACCTCGTTAGGCAATGATCATATAACAATCTAGGGCGTTTTGCATACTCTCCGATTGGTAAATACGACTTAATCAACTCGCCAATACTATCATGTGGAGCATCATAGTATGCATAGTATATCTTTATCTGGATCATAACCGAGGATTGGCATGTTGGCAACATCTGATCCCTGCTTTTGTGAGTCATATACAGTTTGCATCATGTTGCATCTTCATTTACATGCGATTCAGATACCATTTGGTTTCTTTGAATCCCAAGTGGAGTATTTTCCAAGATATGGTATCGGTTCATCCGCCATGTCCAAGAATCAAAAGATTTTTCATGTTTTCCATAGGAATATGAACAGATGAATGATCTTTATCATCTTTCGATTTTGAAAAATTTCTTCCCAATTTTCTCCCTATATTTAATTATCTCTACTGCCTGATACTACTTACTAACGACAGCGAGGTATCTCATGCGCAGAATAATCCATCAACATTTAACTGATATCATCAGTGGAATCGCTATGTCTATGGCTGATAGCGTTCCTGGAGTTTCAGGTGGTACTATTCTGTTTCTTCTCGGCTATTATGAAAAATTCATTTGCTCCATGAATAACTTTTTGCTCGGCACTAATGCCGATCGTAAAGCTGCATTTCCATTTCTGTTCAAACTGGGTTGTGGATGGATTGGAGGATTTCTGGTTTGTATTCTTATTCTCTCAACATTGTTTCAGAGTTACATCTATGAGATCAGTTCCATCTTCATTGGATTGACGCTTTCTTCGATACCGATCGTGATTCTCGAGGAAAGAGCGTATCTCAAAGGACATTATCTGCATCTTATTTTTACAGTGGGAGGCATTGTGCTTGTACCGATTTTGATGGATCTTAGTTCTTTAATTTTTTGCAAAAATGATGTTGATCTAATGTATGGATCTGTGAATATGGCCTTGTTCCTTTTTTTTGCAGCAATCCTAGTAGTCGTAGCCCTTGTTCTTCCTGGGATCTCTGGATCTACCCTCCTCTTAATTATGGGTCTTTATTTTCCGCTTATTTCTGCGATAGCAGCGGTGCTGCGTAAGGAGTTTGTATATATCCCTATGCTATTCTCATTTGGTTGCGGATTGATTGCAGGGTTTGTAATTAGCACAAGAGTTATTTATCATTGCTTTGCTCGATACCGTTCCCAAACAATTTATTTTTGTGTTGGTCTTTTGATTGGTTCTCTGTACGCAATTGTACTGGGTTCAACAACACTGTTCCATCCATTGCCTGCAATGAACTGGGAAACATTCCAGTTTGGTTTTTGCATTTTTGGTATTGGTATTTTTGTGATATTGCACGTGGTAAAACATATGGCGAAGCAGAGATTTTCTTATGAATTACATAATAAATAATTTTATTTATCATTCTACTAATGCTGCACGAATTGCCTGACGCACACTTTCTTCTGAGTTTATTCTAGGTTCCCATCCCATTGCCTTGAGTTTTTCCACAGATAATTGCATCTGAGGTATGTCTCCAATCCACCCGCGTTCGTTTCCTGTGAAATTAAAGGAGACATTTTCTAGATCCATTTCTTCAACAATGAGTTCAGCAATTCGTTTGACACTTATTCTATCTTCAGTTCCAATATTAAAAACATTGAAAGTTTCATTTGAAACAGTTGGGGCATATACCATTGCTGAGACGCAGTTTTCTACTAAAATATATGATTTATTTTGTTTTCCATCTCCTAATATGTCTAATTTTTTATTATTTTTTTTGAGTTTTTGTATAAAATCATAAATAATTCCATGCGTGCTGCGCGGTCCTATGACGTTTGCAAACCGATACACCCATGCTTTCATTTCATATGTTGCTGTATATGATGAGATCATGGCTTCGCAGGCGAGTTTGCTTGCTCCGTAGATAGAGATTGGGATCATAGGAGTATAGTTTTCAGGTGTTGGAATTCTATCTGCTTCACCATATACTGTAGAGGAAGAGGTGAAAACTATCTCTTTGACGTCATGTTTCCTCATGGCCTCCAATACTCGAACGGTTGCGGTTACATTATTTTGATATACCTCAAATGGTTTTTGAGAGGAACAGCGGACATCGGGATCTGCAGCGATGTGGTAAACGCGAGTTGTTCCGGAAAAAAGGTCCTGCCAATCATCATCAAGGAGATTAGCGTGTTTGAAATTCGCGAGGGCGCCAATGTTGTGTTCGAGATTCATCATCCTTCCAGTAACCATGGAATCTATAACTGTGACAGTATCACCTTGAGATAATAGACGATCCACTAAATGTGAACCAATAAATCCCGCTCCCCCAGTAACAATACAGTGCATAAGATCTTATTAGTTTTTGGCGATGATTAATGCCGCGTTTCTCTTGCATCATTATCCTGTTCTGTTGCTTTTAATGATGAAATGGAAAACAATTTCACAGATGGGCACACTATACCGTTAGCTCCTAGTGACAATAATTCCGGTGTTGTCCACTTTGGTTTCGACGGCGATTTCAAGATCAAGCTTGGATAAAATCCTCTGTACCTCAGTTGTTGATTTTTCGGTGACGATGCAGATAGAGGGACCAACGGAGCTCATTGCTACGAACTCAATGTCAGCCTTTCGCAGGGTATTCATATGACTATAGAGAGTAAAGGTGTGATGTTGAATTTCCGCTCGTTTTGAACCGCGGAATTCAATTTCCCACATGATGTCTCCCATTTTTTTGAGATTACCTCGAACTAGTGAGGGGATCATATCCATCATGAGGAGATATGCTTTGAGTTCGCGGTCGCGATAGTCGAGGGTTCGGGCTCGATTCATTAGCAGTGTGAACTCTTCTAGGCCAGCGTTATAGTTTTCAGCGTGAATTTGTGGGATCACTATGAATACATTTTTTCCTTCTGCGAATGAATGGTTGAAAATGCGGGTGAGTCGATCTCCAACGAATGTCATCCCACCGAAGAGACTCGCAGCAGATCCTACTCCTGTCTCAAATCCAAAAGCTAATTTTCCTTCTTCATTGGTTTCTTCAACATAATTGTGACCGATGATCATACGCACGTCTTCTTTGCTTAGTGGACATCCTATGGCTTCATTCATAGCAGTTACGACAGCAGTTGCCAAGGTGCATGTAGAGCCAAGGCCCACATGTTCGCGACCGTGATCTTCTGTTTTTATGAGGAAACCTCCTGTGTATCTTGTGACTTTTTTAAATGCAGCGACAAGATGTTCTATGAGATATCTACGTGAGGATTCAATGATGATCTCATGTTCTGTGCAAGAAACGGTTGCTTCACAATAGATCTGGATGGCAAAACCAAGTCCCCCTCCGCCAGGTGTACCGGGGCTGAATCGATTCATGTCGAGTACTGAGAGATGAATGCGTGCCGGTGCACGGGCTATTATGGTATTTCCTATTGGATATGGTTTATGGGTGGGATTGATGTCTGCGGTGTGTAGGAATTCCCCTGGATAAAATGAGTGGAACTCATATTCAACGAGATCGAGATCTCCCCCTCGAATCTTCATCGTAGTCATAAGTTATACTACTTTATGTAGTTCATAAGTACTTATAATAATATTTGGTTATATTGTATTGATCATTATCTTCAAATCTTAATATGATCATATTACAATATATATATACATTCAATTAATCTATCATATTCAATATTATCATAATTTTTTACTAGCATTATAATTATTTAACCACTAATTTACCAACTATTTTTTGTATTTTTTTTATTATATTTAATTTTATCTCACTTATCTATGTATATATACATTTTATAAATGTAATTTTTAATGAAAGATTATCTAGAGATGGAAATATTCTCTCTAATAATTCCTGAAAAATCGAAAATTAAATCTATAATTAAATCTATAATATTTCTAACAAATCATTTTAGTCTTGTATCATCGATTGTGTT
>DALTYD010000033.1 GCA_029986255.1 Methanocorpusculum sp.
GTTTTGAGAAGCATCTGTTCCATGATAACAGTGTCTCCTTCGATTTGTTTGGAATATTTTGGATACATTGTACTCATTGCCATGTATAAATCCCTCGATTCACAAAATTATGTTGGAAAAATACAGAAAAACTACTGTCATTCCAACACATGAGTATAGAGTGGACCATACCCATTCATTAAAACTAGTTATCACACCACTGATTCTAGGTTTTATGAGAAGGTATCTCCACTACTTATTCGTTAAAATTAATATAAATAAATTACAGTAACGAAATAAAGGAGATCATATAGACACTCAAAAGAGGGTAAAAAGAGGATACACAAACTAATTAAGATAACAGAAAAGAAGAAATATACATGAGAAAAATTCTCGGTATTTGTGGCTCATCTGCTCCAAAAAGCAGTACAAAGAAACTCATTGAAATTGCACTTGAAACAGCAAAGATATCCGGGGCTGAAGTTGAATTCATTGATGCAGCAAAGATGAGCATACACGGATGTAAGGGTTGCTTAGCCTGTAAAAAGGACCAGACGAAGTTCTGTGTACAGAAAGATGATATGACACCTCTGTATGAGAAGATCAATGAAGCAGATGCAGTTATTATAGGATCACCAATATACTTTGGAGATATCACTGGACAGATAAAATGTTTCATAGACAGAATGTATGCATTCCTCGGGCCAAATGGATCTAAAATAGCAGCGGGAAAAAAAGTAGTGGCAGTTATTACGCATGGAGTACCTGATGTAAAAACATATGCAAACTGTGCTAATATCCTTACCTCAGGTTTTCAGTATTGTGGAGCAGTAATTGAAAAACCGCTGATTGTAGGAAATCTCCATTCAGCCGATGAACTAGACGAGGATGCAATTATAGCAGCAAAAGAGATTGGAAAGACACTTGCTGCATAATTATTTATTTTTTCGTTTTTTATGAGAAAAAGTATAAATTTCGATTTTTCTGATGCACAGATAAGACACTATAATCACTAAGGAAAGAACCAGGACAGTTGTTAGAGAAACAGGATCATAATACCCACTTCAACGAGTAATCCTCTTTCAAAGAGAATAAAAAAGAGCTGCTTATAGCTTATCTAACAGAAAATGAGGATGTAACGAACAAGGATTTTACAAACCACAGATGACAACGTCCGGAAAATTGAAGGACCAATGTGTAATGTGCTTGCACATAAATGAGTGGAGAAAGCAATTCTCAAAATGTACTACCATGTTAAATCAGTCCCATCCCCACATAAGTACTTGAAGTTTTTTTGACCATTCATGGTTATAAATATCAAAATATACATACCAATACCTGTGTCAAGTAAACGATTAAACAAGAGGAATAACCTATTTAAATTTTACATGATTTGATATTATATCACAAGATAGAATGATTATGCCTTATGTCCATGCCGATCTTTCAATACTATCACATGGTTATGAATAACATATTCTATTACAGAAACTTAGATAAAAATAAGGAAATTTTATGACTGATGAACATATAATAGAGGCTATAGGAATGACCCGAGTGATCATTCACAATGGGAACGTTGTTGAAACCGGTGAACCAAAAATACGAACATGTCCACTAGCAAAACGTTTTGCTAACCCAGTTGATCCAATCACTAGCAATACCGTGGCTACAAACATAACTGCACGGATCCAACGATTTGGTATGTGCACCAGAAAACGCAAGGTACTGGATAAAGAGAATTTTGTTCTCTTTGGAGCATCAGAACTCATGAGCACAGGATTACGCACGGGGAATCTAGATGCAGCAATCATTGCCTGTGATGGAGCTGGAACAGTCATTGTACAATCACCTGAGATGATACAGGGCATCGGCGGCAGAATGTCCTGGCTTATCTCCACAACACCATATCCAGAGGTAATCAGACGCATCGAAGACGGAGGGGGTATAGTTATCGACCCACACACTGGAGTGATGAACGTACTTGCAGGCTTATCCCAAGCAAAAAGAAGAGAGTGGACAAAAGTAGCAGTGACAATTGCCGGATATCAGCACGAACTTGCTGAAAAAATCCGGGTAGAATATCCTGCCGCACTGATCATTGCCGTACACACATCAACAGTAGAGTCCCTAGAAAATGCACAGCGGTTAATGAAAGTCTCGGATCTAGTGTTCGCTTGCGCATCAAAATACGTTCGAGAAGCTGCGACGTCCATGGCATTAGTGCAATGTGGGATTGGAGTTCCCGTCTTTGCCACATCTCAAGCAGGAAAAAGGCTCATCATGGAACAGTTACTAAATACAGATCAATCACTCCTCATAAAAAACACACGTCTACCAATAAGCAACAAAGGGAATATTCCTGACCCGCTCATATAACCAAAGAAACACACACTAACATTCAAGTAATAATAAAAATTGAGCACCAAACAGAACCATCTATCTATCGAACAGTTTGGGAGATATTACAAATCAGCAATTGCATATCAGATGAGTAATGAATAATTTAAATGTATGTATGTATGTATGTATGTATGTATGTATGTATGTATGTATGTATGTATGTAATCAATAATACATTTTCAAATGATATTAATTATAAATGATATTAATTATATTTGTGTTCAAAACTGATATATACTTTCATTATTAATAAAATTGAGAGATAACTATGAAGAGTGAACAGTTTACCCATTCTATTCGCAGAAAACGAGTGGTGAGCACCGATGGAAAAATTATCGGACAGATCAAGAACATAACTTTTGATAGGGCAACTGGACAATTAATAAATCTCGTTGTACGTCCAGATCAAACGTTCGATGCGTCTGGTTATAAACAAGACGGTGGAGTGATTTACCTCCCATTTGAAGCGGTTAAGGACATTACAGATTTTATCGTGGTCGACCGCTTTATGCTGCGATAAAAATATCAATACTCCAAACTTTTTGAAAAAAACTCAGATATTTCATTTCTTGGGAAGTACTGTGCAAGAGCCTCAGCCGTTCCTTTTCCAAACGGATTAAGCATAATATCATCAGCAACAGCTTGCGCCTCAGCACTAGCGTTTTCTGGAACCACAGCAATACCTGCAGAAATAAGCATAGGAACATCATTCACAGAGTCACCCACTGCAAGGAAATCAGCAGGAGAGATGTTCATAAGTTTTGATAGTTTAGTAAGAGCCGTTCCCTTGGAAATATCAGGCAATTGAAGATGTATGGCAAAACCCGTATCGATGACTTGCACCGGCATTCCTGCAAGAAGACGTTGTACCTCACCTACATCCACATCTCGCGCAAATGCAACATCGGAGTAGCGATAATCATTGCTATAAAGTCTCAATTCATCTCCATTTGGATGGAAATAATCAATGATTTTTTGATAAGCATTGAGACATAGTTTGCGATCACCCTCGATATGTTGTGTACCCATATATCCATAACGATACACGCCACCATTCTCCGCAATAATAGTTCCATCGGTTCCAATCATTTTGGATAATGTGTCGAGAAAACAGACAGTATTACCGGATGCTAAGACCACTGGAATACCTATATCCACGAGTCGGCGAATCTCTTCAACAGCGTCCATTGATAGGCGACGGCGATCATCAGTAATCGTTCCATCAATATCTGTAATGACTGCTTTGGGCATGAAAAAATATTAAGATTAACAAGGTTTAATACCTGCAGTCTCAACCATAAAAGTTGCTTCCCCTTCTGGAAGATTTGGACTGTCCACAAGTCTAACAATTCGTTTACCTGCCTTACTCTTTCTGAGATAAAGTCGGAATGTTGCCGAATGGCCAACGATATTGCCACCAATAGGCTTGGTGGGATCGCCGAAAAAAACACCTGGATTGGACATGACCTGATTGGTAACAATGGCAACTGCATTCAGTTCATCAACAAGCTTAAAAAGATCGTGAAGATGACGATTAAGTTTTTGCTGCCGACCAGCTAGAGTACCACGGCCAGCGTACTCTGCTCGGAATAGACCTGTCAAAGAATCCACAATGATTAGTTTGACCGGCATTTCTGTATCATTAAGCGCATGTGCTAGATCACGTGCTGAGTCGATTAAAAGCATCTGGTGATCAGAGCTATGCGCGCGAGCAACGTGGATGTTTGCAAGGAAGGTATCTGTTGATGGAATTACATACCCTTCGAGAAGCGACGGGTCAACCTCAAGACCAGAAACCATCTGCTCGATACGTTCGGGACGGAAGGTATTCTCCGTATCAATGTAAAGACAGCTACCACCAAGACCACCTATTTCTCGTGGTAGTTGACAGTTCACAGCGAGTTGGTGAACTAGTTGCGATTTTCCAGAACCGAATTCACCATAAAACTCCGTGATTGCCTGTGTTTCAATCCCTCCTCCAAGAAGATCATCAACATCAGGGACGAGAGTACTGAGCTTGAGAACCTCCTGTCTTCGCGCAAGAACATCAGTACCTGTTTTAAAGCCACCAATATCCGCAATTTCACGTGCGGACTTAATGATCTTTTTTGCCATAGATTCCCCAAGTTCCGCTGCCTCGGAAAGATCAATCGGAGCAGCAGTAGCAATACTTTCAACAGTAATATATCCTGCTTCACGGAGACGATCAGCTGTTGCTGGTCCAACCCCAGGAATATCTTCAATGTCAGTTGCAGTCATATTTTCAGTCATCCATATTGTTGAAATATATTATTACATCGACATTTTCGGCATATAAATCTATGACCACGCAGTGTGAAAATGCCCATTCTCATAACTCTACAAGATCAGAACGTGTGTAAGTCTCTATAAAAGATTGAACCTATTCAGCGCTCCCTCAAATTCAACAACGTACAGACGTACAGAACAGAAAACACTTCCAAAGATCAGAACAACAATATCACAAAGAAGGACCGATAAAACAAGCATCCTCTCCACCTCTAAATGCAGTAATTCAATTTTCAAACGAAAAATTGAGTAAATTAGAGATTACGCAGCCGAGTTAGCAGATCAGTTACCATAACAGGGATCACTTCGACATTCTCTGCGTATAGTCTTGCGTTTTTACAGAAACCACTTACACGAATACGAGTCGCAGGAACAAGTGAAAAATTGGTTATGAGAAAAATTGCTTGAATTCCATCATCGATAGTCATACCCTCGAGTCTAGGGACAACAAAACCTTCGACCTCAGTATAAATGCCTACTTCTTCCCGTTCCCGAAGGATCGAACCACGCCCAACAGATAGCTCAATTTCTCCGTATTTATTCAACTTTGCCGGTGCATTGATAACTTCAATTCTGTCTCCAACAAAAATTGCTGCATTCGAAGCTTCATTCCAGCAGGCAATGTTCACATATCCTTCACCAATCTCACTGTCAAGTTTAATGTTCTTCACTCGTGATTCAGTTCCACGACGAGTGGTGACCGTTCTAATAGGCGAGACCGAACGCACAACACCAGTCACCACAGAAGTCTGTCCCTCAGTGACATTTCTCGCATCACATGTAAGAACCTCAATTGGTTCGGTATGAGGAATGATCTCCACACGACCATCTGCCACATACTCAACATAATCTCCATCCTCTTTTCGTGTAAGTCCAGAGAAACTGACTGAAATACCTTCATGCAGATCTGCAAACACTTCGGGCTCCCAGGTAATGACACGTGTTGTTCCAGACATATCTCCGACAAGAATCTCCTGAAACTCATACTTGGAACCATCACGACGGAGGAACTCGCGAATATGACCAATGAAGAGTATTTTAGCCACGAGAGAATGTTTCATTATTTCGGATTTTGGAGGTTTTTTCGTCTCAACGATGGTGACCTGACTCGGTCTGAAAGCAGCGCAGATAACCTCATGACGAGAACCAGGACGTAATTTAGCTATCACCTCAATAACTGAACCAACACCTAGTTCTGAAACTGTGGCAGCCATTGTATCCCACAGGATCATCTTCACAGTTCCAGTAGGATCACCAAGGAGAATAGAGGCGACTAATCCAGATTTTTGGTTTATACGATCTCCAGAGCGCTTAAACGTTTGAGGGGGAGTGATTTCAATAATTTTCCCAAAAAACGATACAAGATTGGTTGAAGTATTTTTGATATCACCAATTTTGATGTGACTGCGCCCCAACTCCTCAACAACGAGCATGGCAGCACAGGTTTCATCAATTGCATCACCAAGTTCTTCACATTTAATTGCGATTCGCGCATCAAATTCCTCTTTGGTCAGCAAATCCGAGACGAGCGCATAGTGCATGATTACTCCTAATATCTGGATGAATGTACGAAATGTGTCATTATATCATCAGAGATTTTAGTACATCTCATCATTTTAAATTTATCCGCATTAATGATATCTGTAAGACTCACATAACGAAAGTAACTCCAAAGACATTGATTAGTCGGAGTTGCCGACGTCATGTAAAGAGATGATATAATCGATCCCCGCCTCAAAATATCTCAAATTCTCTGAAAAATGCAAGTCATCTCACAGATAGAATCAGAACTACATGTTTGTATGCCTTCTTTAAACACAGCACAACGAACTTGATGAATAGAACTGAATGGATTACGTGGTCCAGTACATCACCGCAGGATTGCAGCATAGTTGAAGAGGAGAGTATGTTTTTTTTTATGAAATGGCATGTTATAACATCCCCTTTCGGGAAAAGAGAGGTAGTAAGAATCTTATAGATTGGGGACCCATGGCATGAGTCCATATGCACGACGTACATAATATCCTGTATCCTGCCAAAGATGGGGGGATAGTGATGAAATACAATAACACACGTGATAACACACAATGCATGAATGATGAACGATATCGAAGATATGCAAGAGAACCAGGATTCATAGCGTGCGTCAGCCTGAGCAAACAGATTGGATAATAAGGTGTCCAGATATTTTTTTATACATCACTAATGATATTAGATCCAGATATAGTTAAGAATCACATATATAATATCTTTTTTAGGTTGTTCAATTTCAAAGGATCTAAGACAATTCTATCGATAGAAACTCAGATAAATAGAAAAACATGATCAAACCATCTGCAAATATACCATCCAAACCAATATTTCTGCGTAGTATAAAGAAATATTACAAATATCCCTATGCAAGAAAATCAGAAGACACAAAAATATTATTAGTATTCATGGAAATTGGGAAAAAAGATGAATAAAGTATATTTTGTACATTACAAAGTCATTAACATCATCTCTCTAGAAAGTAATATCTAATCAGAAAAATGACTGGAAAAGGAAAACGAAAAGAGGGAAAACAATGTATATTGTTGCCAGAAGTAATGTTACTACTTACATATCCATATCTTTTCTAATATAAGTTTTCTAATATAAGAATAGAAATATATTATAATTATCAGATAAATTCACGGTGCGAATTAAATGTGACGAGGTGAACGAAACGAACAAAAAAATTGTATATATGGATCATGCTGCAACAACACATGCTGCACCAGAGGTTGTAGAATCAATGCTTCCTTACTTTTCCAAAAAATTTGGCAACCCATCATCAGTGTACAGTATAGGCCTTGAAAACAAAGCAGCAATTGGTACAGCACGGGAAAAAGTTGCGGCCGCCATCAATGCTGAACCAAATGAAATCTACTTTACATCAGGAGGATCTGAATCCGATAACTGGGCACTCAAAGGAGTTGCCTTCGCTAACACTAAGAAAGGAAAGCATCTCATCACAACAGCAATTGAGCATCATGCAATTCTAAATACAGCTAAGTGGCTACAATCTCAGGGTTTTGAGGTAACGTATTTGCCAGTGGATAACTATGGGATGATATCACCAGAGGATGTGAAGAAAGCAATTCGTCCTGATACAATTCTTATCTCAGTCATGTATGCAAACAATGAGATTGGAACGATCCAACCAATTGCAGAAATAGGAGAAATAGCCAAAACACACAATATTTATTTCCATACAGATGCAGTACAGGCAGTTGGTCATATCCCAATTGATGTAAAGGCGGAACACATCGATATGCTGTCGCTATCGGGACATAAATTCTATGGACCGAAAGGTATTGGAGCCCTGTATATCCGACGTGGAGTAAAAATTCAAAATTTAATCCATGGAGGTGCACAAGAGGGAAAACATCGTGCAGGAACAGAAAATGTCCCAAGCATTGTTGGCATCGGAGAAGCAATTGAACGGGCTATCCACAAGATGACGCGGGAATCAGCAAGATTAACAATTCTACGAGATCATATGATTTCAGAGCTTCTTAAAATCCCAGCAAGCCACTTAAATGGCCACCCAACAAAACGTCTTCCGAACAATGTGAACATTGCGTTTGAGTACGTCGAAGGAGAAGGTATTCTGCTGCGGCTCAACATGTTTGGCATCTGTGCATCCTCTGGTAGTGCCTGTAACTCGGCGTCACTTGAGCCGTCACATGTGCTAGCTGCAATGGGGATTCCTCATGAAATTGCCCATGGTTCAGTTCGTATGACTCTTGGAGAAAATAACACAGAGGAAGAGGTATCATATGTTCTTGAAAAACTCCCAGAAATTATTCAAAAACTCAGAACGATGTCACCTCTTACACCAGAGGAGTTGAGATAAATGTATAGTGAAAAAGTGATGGATCATTTCATGAACCCGCGGAATATTGGGATCATTGAAGATGCAAATGGTATCGGAGAAGAAGGGAATCTCTCTTGTGGAGATATCATGAAGATATACTTGAAAGTTGAAAACGACATAATCGTGGATGTAAAATTTCAGACATTTGGATGTGGAGCTGCAATTGCCTCGAGTAGCATGGCAACGGAGATGATCAAAGGAAAGACACTGGACGATGCATGGAAACTGTCCAATAAGGCAGTTGCAGAGGCACTAGATGGCCTTCCACCAATCAAAATGCACTGTTCGGTCCTCGCAGAAGAAGCAATTCACAATGCGATAAATGATTACTTGATCAAAAATGATCGGAAACCATGGAGTGAAACGAAAACAAAGTCTTCATGTTGTCACAATTGTAATACATGTGGTCAGTGAAACCAAAGAGATTCTTTTTTCGAAAATGAATTTATCTTTCTTATTCTGCGCCATATCCCAAGAAAAAAAGAGAATTATTCAATCAAAATTGCAGGCTTAAACGGCAATGCCATATATCCCTTTGGATGCACACGTGGCTCAGCTGCAACAATATCAACCTGAAGAGCAGATTCCCTCTCCAAAAATTCTTGTGCCGATCGGAGGATGTCAAACTCATTTACACCTGCCGCAATCGAGACAACAAGGTCTGGTGGAAGACTATAAACCAA
>DALTYD010000034.1 GCA_029986255.1 Methanocorpusculum sp.
ATCGATTACCGGTATGGTACTCCAGAAATGCTCAAGATCTGGAGTGAAGAGTATCGTTTTTCCTGTCTGATCCGTGCAGAGATTGCACTTGCCCAGGCTGAAGCAGAAGTTGGAATGATCCCAAAAGAAGATGCACAAGTTATAAAACAACATGCGCTCTCAGCCTCTCTTGCACGTGCCAAAGAGATAGAAATCGAGATCAATCACGACACAATGGCGATGATTAAAGCAATATCAGAGGTCTGTGGTGATGCAGGACGCTGGATTCACTATGGAGCAACTTCGAATGATATTTTGGACACGGCAACAGGCTTACAGCTTAAAGATGCACTAGATACGCTGGAGATTAAGCTAGTTTCTCTTCTTTCCATTCTACTTAGGCGTGCAGAAACGACAAAAAATTTGATTTGTACCTCGAGGACACACGGCCAACATGGAGTCCCGACAACCTATGGCATGCGGTTTGCAATCTGGGCATCGGAAATCGCCCGTCACATAGATCGACTTCGAGAGATCCGTCCTCGAGTGGTGATCGGTCAGATGACGGGAGCTGTAGGGACAATGGCCGCAATGGGAAAGTACGGTATTGAAGTACAAACCAAGATGATGAAGTACTTAGAAATAGGATCGGTTGATGTATCCAATCAAATCATTGGTCGTGATAGATATGCGGAGTACATATTCATGCTTGCAAACATAGTAACCACACTGGACAAAATAGGTATTGAAATCAGAACACTTCAACGAACTGAAATTGGAGAGGTGGAGGAAGCATTCGAAAAAAATCAAGTTGGTTCATCTACGATGCCACACAAAAGAAACCCAATTAAGAGTGAGCAGATCAGCGGTCTTTCAAGGATTGTCCGAGCAATGATAGAACCTGCACTGATGAACAACACACTTTGGGACGAACGAGATCTAACAAACTCTTCTTGTGAGAGAATCACATTCCCAGAGGCAACGATTCTCTGTGATCATTGTCTAAAACTAATGATAAATATTTTGGAGAGATTAGTCATCAAAAAGGAGAGTATTAGTCGAAATCTTCAGATGTTGCACAGTATCAACCTCGCAGAAGCTGTAATGATTGAGCTAACGCGACGTGGTATGCCACGGCAGAACGCCCATGAACTCATCCGCAAGAGCAGCATGGAGGCGCTTGATGAGAGGAAAGCACTAGTCGATATTCTTTCTTCAAAAGAAGAGATAATAAAATATGTATCCACAAAGGAACTGAGAAACCTGCTGAATCCAAATGCATATATTGGTCTTGCAGAGATTCAAGTAGATAACCTAATTCACAAACTAACGAATTACTGCATTAAGTAATATTTTTTAGATAAAAATGAGATTAAAAATAATTTTTAGTGATTTTTTAGAGAGAGAAAAATAGCCAACTTGTTTCAATAAATCTTAAAAAATAGAAAGGCTAGCAATCAGATCTTAGAATACTCTCATCCAGCATGTCCAACTTCGAAGCAGCTTGGAGTAGATCAACAGGTACCGCAACCATATTCACGGCTGTATTCATATAATCCATAATTACAGCAATTACAATTGCAAATGCCATAGCATCAATCGGAATACCTAACTGTGAAAACAAAATTGGATAATTAATCAGATTTCCACATGGGACAGGTACTCCTGCAATTGATACAAGGAACACGACAGTCACGGTAATTATCAGCCAAGATATCGAGATTGGTATTCCAAAATAAGCAGCCATAAACAGACTCACGCAGAAATATTCAGTTGCAATACCTGCACGGGAAAATGCTGTACCTAATGGAACACCAAATTCCGCAAGTTTTTTGGAAATTCCACACTGATCCTGGCATACACGCATATTTATTGGAAGTGCAGCTGCAGAAGATGCAGTAGTCAAGGCGATTAGAAACGATGGTAACAATTTTCGGGTTAATGTTATGGGAGGTAGTTTTTGGATGAACGATATTTCAGCTCCCATAACAGTTAGATGAATCAAATGGCAACCCAAAATAAGGAGAAACAATAAACCAAGCCCACTAAAATCCTGATCAGTCAGGATAAGTCGAAACATACTCAAAAAGATGAAGACTGGCAAAAACAGAACAATTTTTGTCATGACTTGCTGCATGAGATAATCAGCCTGACTTAAAAAAGTAATAACATCGGGAATAGAACGATGAATGAGAAGAATTACATAACCAAACAAGATTGCAAGGAAGATAATCTGAAGGGGTTGTCTATCGATGAACGGAGTGAACAAACTTGAGGGAATAATCGAGAGGAACAAGGAGAAAAGTGATTGGAACTCTCCACCACCAGACACACCCCCTCCAAGTGAGAGGGGGACAAAAGGCAGACAGAGTATTAAGGCGATTCCAAGTGCAAGAAGAATCCGCAAGAGGTATCGAGTGAGTATTGTTGTACCAATTGTGCGGAATTTCTCAATAGTGCCAAATCCAGCAAGACTAACGATGAGTGAAAAGAAAATCATCGGAAGGGCAATGACAACCAATATTTCAAGAAATGTGTCAAATAATGGTGTGAGAACAAAATTTCTAAGAGTAGATACTGTCTCAGTAGGGAGGATGTATCGACAAAGAAGGCCTGTCGCTATACCAGTTGTGGCTGCACAGAGTAATGGGATATAAGAAGCTGGTTTTTTCCGATTTAATCTGATAGTCAAGCGATTCTCTCCATTTTGATATTTATATGATACATGAAGAGCAGCAGTGCTAAAGAGGGTAGTAACAGAGCATCCCTCAATTTCAGTGGAGAGGAGAGGGTTAATTTCTTGTCCGGGAAGGATTAAAGTTACCTGCGGTTGTTTCAGAGATCGGCTTATATGACAAGAGAGAGATTTGGTTGTCTGTAGAGGTTCCCAGGCCTGCAGAACTGCTCGAAGTGCATTACTCAAGGTTTTTTCTGAGATGGGACTAGGTTTTTCAGTATTCAGACCTTGAAGAATTGTCTTGAGGATCTCATCTGGATCAGGGGTTGGGCATGAAAAATTATGAGAGGATTTCCTTGGAATCTGCACTCTTGATTGAAAAAAAAGAGCTAGAAAGACGATCCCACAGCCTAGGTAAAGGAATAGGGTATTAGAAAGACAAGTAACGGCAACAGCAAACCAGCCTAAAGCAGAGAAGAGAACACCATGATAGGCTGCATTTCGGTAACCTGTAAGACCAGTTTTTGAATAGATGTACGTGTCGCGCAACCAGAGAGCGGAGACAACGAGTGCACCGAAGGCTACAACATAGGTTATCGGATCAAAATACATAAGTGATTATTATTTGCTGTAAATGGTCTTTAATGATGAGGTTCGATGGTTACATTCCAAAAGTCAAAACAGGTTCAAAACATCTGGAAGAGGGCAATTTTTTTTCCTGCATGCACATTTTCTTCCACAAATGCATTTTACAGTAATTTTTCATAAATGTAACTCACCCACATGAAATCATTCACCTTATCTCAAAAATATATGATTTAAAATACTATCTATCTTATAGAGGATACAGATAATGAAGATAATTATAATAAATAATACAAATAATAACATTTTTTTCTAAAAATTGAAGATTATTAAACAAATGGCACAAAAATTATGAGCAACACACTCTTTAGAACTTGTAATACAATGGAGATGCATTTATCACCAGTAGAAGGAAGCTCTCAAAAAATGCAAAAGAACTTCAAAAATGTTGAAAGATCATCTATAATCAGTACTTCAAGACGATGGCAGAAAATCCAATATGATAAAAAAGAAACTACTGATAACAATCATTTCTTTTTTTTTTCAAAATGTCAGTCTGTGTTCAACATAGTTATGTATGGGACTGTTCCTAAAGAAATAACGGAAAATATCAGGGATAAAAGATATTTTCCAGATCCTGAACCATAGAAGGATCTCTTAATTGAAACAAAACAACGCACAATAGTGGAAAAATTATGGATTTTATTGCTTTAGTAATTATGCTGTTTATGGTTGAATCAGCACTTTGGAATTTACCCGTGTTTCAAGTGTTGACGCAACATCTTACCCCCGATCAATATACCAGGGAAGCACTGGTGGCAATCATAATCACCATTATTCTGATGATGATGACAGCAATTGGCGGTCAGTATGTACTCGATACCTTAGGAATTAGCCTCGCAGGTATTAATATCGGTGGTGGTATCGTCATTCTCTATATGGGATTCCAGATGATTGTTGGGCATGAATTTGAGGATGAACGTACAATAACTCCAGGAAATGCTGGAGTCAAATTTGCAGTCCCCTTCCTCTTTGGTACGGGTGTGTGCAGTATCATCCTTACACACACGCCATCAGTTGGTGTCATGCCAATGCTCCTCGCTATTGGAATTATTAATATTGTATCCTTCGTGATTATCCTATATGGAATTCGAATTCTTCGAAAACTTGGAAATTTCCTCAATCTGCTAATAACTCTTTCTGGTCTTTATATCCTAGTAATCGGTACAGAAAGTATCATGGCAGGTGTCAAGATGTTCTTAGGAATCTGTTAAATCAGAGAACGAGATACATTTCACATTTTTGTTTTTCTGCGCTCAGGTAATATGCAATATAGTATTGATTTGGATATCCCTCCAAAAATACCAGAATGGTATGCTAATAAAAAGAAAAAGGCGAATAGATTCCACAGACGTCTTAAGTTAAACAAAATAGATGAGTAATAAGTAAATATTTATTTAAAAATATGTGAAGAAGAGAGATATAATCATCAACCCAAAATCCCAAAACAATTGGATTATCGCTCCTTAAAGTAAGCAAAGGGAGGAAGTACTAAGAAGATACTGATATCATTTCAATAGCATAAAATCGATTGCATGAGAATCTAAACATAGGACAATAATATGGACTATTCAATGGGATAAAAAAAGAGTTGAGATGGGATGGGCTAAAGGAACGCTAAAACGGATTTTTTCATAAAATCCAAAAGACAATTCCTAAAAGTTAAGCAACCAAAAATCCAATAACAAATGCATAACCAGTGCCAAAACACATAACTGAAAAACGTGTCTTCCACAGAAAACAGAGATGGAAATCCAAAAAGAATAAACAACGTTTCATTCATATGCCTTCAATCAGCATACAGAAAAAAAGGGTAATCTAAAATACCACAGGAAATACTCAAAAATAAGTAATGGAGAGTGTCTATTTTCTAACAGTAGAATGAAAACCAATGATCTGTTGTTGCATGAAATCGAACACAAGCTTCATAAAAATAAAGTCATTCCAGGAAAAACTCAAGTGTAACCATTGATAAAAAATAAAATCTCAAGTGTCTGAACGAACATAGGAATGACACAAAATGAGATATCAGTAACAATACTATACAGGGAGAAAAAGCAACAAATCGCGCAACAGAGAACACATGCAAATAAATTAAATCTGGAACATCATCAACAAAATGATGATGACGGAAAATTGCGAGTAGTTCTCCATTAAAGAAAAGAAGGGTTAATTAGCATATAAACGGATATTAATCCGTTTTTTTGAGAAAAATGGCAAGGCCAAGAGATGCAATATCCAGAAGTTCCTCCCAATCCATCACAGTCTCCACGCAACCCTCAGTCTTTGTTACCACTCCCAGTGTAATCATGTGAAGGCGTTTTCCCAGTTCGAGGCCTTCCTTTACCTCAACAATGCAGCCTACTCCGATCATTGCTCTCGGTCGGTATTTCTTCACCATCCGTTTCACAAATGTAGAACCAGGAACGATAAACGTAAGATATCCCGCTTCTTTCAGAGAGGGAATAACCGACCCAAGACCACATCTACCACATGAAACACATTTCAAACCATCCGGAGTCAAGTGAGCAGGACACTTAGCCGACCTCAAACAGTGTGGAAAAAAAACTGCACGACATTCTACAGGAACGGCAGCGAAAGCCATTGTATTCATATCATTGTCGATCTGGATTAAAAACTTCATTAACTGACTACTATCAACACCAAGAATCTGACATCCTATTGCAACTGCTCCCTCCATGAATGCAAGAACAGGTCGAAGTAACATAGGGAAGAAAATATGTTTACGGTGAATAGATAGCACAATCAAAGCAACCATCACTAACACGAACACAACCCAGAAAAATATCAAAATTAAGAGAATCTTTCCGATCAACAGAGCAAGATTATCCCAAAACAGAGGATAAAACAAGATAATATCAAACAGAAGCATTACAGTCATATTTATATAAACTCTCTAGCTTTCTTTTTAAGTACAATTGTTTCAACCTTAAACGCATCCATATAATTCATTGCACCCTCATAACGAGCATGCCACGTTTTTTGGATATGGTCATAGAACTTCATAGAACTGTTTTCTCTCTATTAGAAAATCTATTCTATCCATCACGTTGAGAGAAAATTGGTTCAAATAAGTGGAAAGAGGCGGAACGAGAAATAATGACATCAGATACCACTTACAAGAACGGATAAGCACATTTGCTACCATACACAGTCCACATTTAATACAGTCAACACAAGCCAAGAAATGAAGGAACTACCATGGAATACCCTCTAAATGGTAGACAGGAAGATAATAATATCACATGGGATACAATGGAAATCACAATGCCAGCAACCAAATGAGTACAGTATTAATCCATATTAAAATCGGGATGGAATCCACATCGACAGAAACATGCCTGCAAAAGAGCCATAAGACAGAGAAAGAACCAACGACTAGACAGATAGTTTTTTGAAGAGGCAGCATAACTAAGACGATAAAGAGATACAGAAAAAATCATTCTGGTGAAAAACCTCATCAAAGCAAGATATCTAAATTTTTGAGCTATTGAATCCAAAAATTTGTTGCTAAAACTAGACACGACCAGAGTTATTGACATGAATTAGATTTATTCTAGTGAAGAGAAATCATATGGAGGATAGAACACACCTTTTTCAGTAATAATAGCTGTAACAAGATCAAGTGGAGTTGCATCAAATGCATAATTGAGTACCGGCACACCTTCAGGAATTGTTGATTGGCCACCGAAAAATGCAACTTCATCACGGCTGCGCTGCTCAACCATGATATTGGTTTCTACCGTATCGATATCAAATGACGAAATGGGGGCTGCCACATAGAAAGGAATATGATGATGTCTAGCACAGACAGCATGCATATAGGTTCCGATCTTGTTGAAGACTACATCTTGAGTTATACGATCAGCACCAACAACCACGCAGTCAATTTGTCCTTGCCGCATTAAATATGCAGCTTCGGAGTCAATAATAGCTGTCACAGGAATATTATCACGAGCAAGTTCCCATGTAGTTAAGCGCGCTCCCTGCAACAGGGGGCGAGTTTCACATGAGATAACCGAAATTTTTTTCCCCATTTTGTGAGCGGAGCGAATGACACCAAGTGCAGTTCCCCACGATGAGCAGGCAAGAGCACCGGCATTACAGTGGGTGAGGATCGTGCCAATCTGTGGAAGTAACGATGCACCATTGTGGCCAAGAAGCATGCAACACTTTTCATCGTTGGCGGCGATAGTTTTGGCTGCGATAATGGCAAGATATTTCGCCATTTCGGGGGGCAAATTTTCAATTGCTCGGAGAACCTTATCGATACCCCACGCAAGATTGACAGCCGTTGGACGAATATTGCGAAGCAACTCTGCATCCGCCTGGACAGTTTCTAGAAATTCTGCATTTGATACACAAGAGATAGCAGACAACGCAACACCAAACGCTCCAGCAATGCCTAGAGCAGGCGCTCCGCGAATTGCAAGGCGATGAATAGCTTCAACAAGCCGATCAACGGTTGTAATTTCAATCACAGATACTTCGATAGGAAGCTTTGTTTGGTCAATCAACATGATCGAGTTGTTTTCGTCATTCCACCAGATGGTTTTTATTTTGTCCGTCACAGTTAGGTTCCTAAGAAGGAGTGATCAACAATCCCTTTCATGAAACAATAACATTGACCATTTTCAATTTGAAAACCAAAATATCTTATCCAAAGCAGAAACCAGAGACACCGATACAATAACGTTACGCCCGTTCATTCAGGTACTTCCTCCCAATAGTAACGTAGGCATCAGCATTTTTTCGATTTTCTGCAGCTTCATCAGGAGTGAGTTCACGAATAATTTTTCCTGGAACACCCATGACGAGTGATTTTTCAGGGATGACTTTCCGTTCTGAAACTAATGCTCCCGCAGCAATAAGAGAGCCACGACCAACCACTGCACCATTCAGGATGATTGCACCCATACCAATCAGACAATCATCCTCAATAGTGCAGCCATGTAAAATTGCACCGTGGCCAATGGAGACATTTTTTCCGATAGTAACGGGATAACCAACGCTTTCATGAATAACGGCGTTATCCTGAATGTTAGAACGATTGCCAATGGTGATCGATGCCATATCAGCCCGAAGAACGGCACCAAATAAAACGGTAACATCATCTCCAAGTGTAACATCCCCCGCAATCGTTGCATTCGGGGAAACGAATGTCCGCTCTCCAACCCTCCCATTGTTGTTAAGTTTCGAAATACTTTCAATAATATCCATAATGTTACTCTTATTAGTATGGGAAATTAATAAATATTTTGAATGATGAGATGCATATCTTTATTTAGAGGTTACACGATTCGCATAGGATAGGTCTGCTCACTGATTCTAAAGAAAAAAACAAGGGACAGACATCCAAATTAATCTTGAAGAAACAGAATGTATGGGAGTGGATTGCATGATATCATAAAAATATTTAGAAAAATAATAAAATAAACAACCATATATCACACATTTCTGAAAATAAACGGAAAATAATTCCATATGACACACATAATGCAAAAAAAATATCAAGATGGCATGTGAGTAATCATATAGTGCTTGTTTTCAACCGTAAAAAGATCAGAAAGAGGAGGAAATAAAGGGGATATTCGATAAAATGAGAAAGACTGATAAAATATCTTGCACAATTAGGATTTTCAAAACAGTTGTCTTCCGAGAACTGGAAAGAGTACATAAAATTATGCAAAAAATACAACTTTTAGCTTCATCTATTCGTGACACGAATTTTTTAGAAAATTTAAAATATTATAATTAAATTTTCCTGGTGTTTAGAAATACATGGATTCCATTAGAACATGCTTTGTTTCCATATTGTTTCCATATTATCATAGTAGAACACATACTGACAGTATTAACACGTTATCTC
>DALTYD010000035.1 GCA_029986255.1 Methanocorpusculum sp.
TCGAATTTCATCTGAATTCCAAGTCCATTACAAGTAGAGCATGCACCAAAAGGGCTATTAAAGGAAAACATACGAGGCTGAAGCTCTTCAAACGAAAGACCACATATTGGACATGCCATCCGAGCAGAGTAGACAACATCCGATTTCCCAGCAGCAGATGCATAGACGAGATCATTTGCAGCATGTTCAAGCGCAACTTCAATTGCTTCAATGAGACGACTTCGATCGGAGGGATCAAGTCGATCAATGACAATGTCGATATTATGCATGACATAACGAGATAGTTTGATCTCATCATCTGTTCGATGAATTACATTGTCAACCCTTACACGAATGAATCCTTCTGCGTTGAGATTACGAAACAATTGTTCATAGGTGCCTTTTTTCTTGCGAATAACAGGAGCAAAAATGGTGATCATTTCACCATTGGGAAACTCAGCGATTATCGCATCAGCAATTTGCTCAGGGGTTCGAGATTCGATTCGAACCTGGTGTTTCGGACAATGTGGGACCCCAATTCTTGCATAAAGAAGACGTAAATAATCATAGATCTCAGTAACCGTCCCAACTGTGGAACGAGGATTTTTTGAGGTAGTTTTCTGTTCGATAGATATCGCAGGAGAGAGACCATCAATGCTATCAACATCAGGCTTATTCATGACACCAAGAAACTGACGAGCATATGAAGAGAGAGATTCAACATATCGTCGTTGTCCTTCGGCATAGATGGTATCAAAAGCAAGAGTAGACTTACCAGAACCAGAGACACCTGTTACAACAATTAATTTATCTCGAGGAAGGGACAGAGTAATATTCTGCAGATTATGTTGACGGGCGCCCTTAATAACCAAGTTTTTCATTGTGAATACTTCATTTTACGGCGAGTGATAAAGAGTTGAGGGATACGTTCCTATCGAGTAAATAAAGTATTCTCCATTAATGGAGTAAAACGTTGTATTCAGGAATATTTTTGTTGTTTATTTACCACTCCAAGTTGAAAAATTGCTAATACTAATTTTAAGAACACAGTAATAATACTGCGAAATGAGGCATTATTTCAATGACAAATGATAAACATTCCTTGTGTATAAAGGATATCTGCATACACATAAATAGCATCTAAAAAACGAGCAGAATGATCTCTGAAAATGAAATAAGACAAAGGAACAGACACTAGAAGAATATAAGAATTACGTGATCAAATAGCAAAGAGGGAGAGATTTATTTTATAAACACCAATACATCTGCAATGGTTCAGGTGCATCTTCCTGATGGGACAATGGTGTTTGCTCCATCAGGAACCGTTGAAGAAATTCTGATTGGTCTAGGATTGAATCCATATGAGATCCTGGTAACCTCCGAGGGTGAGTTACTGCTTGCAGATGATGTTGTCACCGCAGATCAAATTCTTGAGTTGACATCAATTGTACACGGCGGATAAGTAATGACAATTTGTGAACAATGTGGAAAGCGAGCAGTCTGGCAAGAATCAGGTACTAGTACTGCACTCTGTAGCATGCATTTTTCGAGATGGTACGAGCAGCGTATCATAGAAACGATTTCACATTATAAAATGATTCCTAAAGATTCACGAATCACCGTCGGGTTTTCAGGAGGAAAAGATAGTACTGTTCTGCTGTCAGTTCTAACAAAGCTAGATCTGAATGCAGAAATTGTAGCAATTACAGTAGATGAGGGGATTGTAAACTACCGTGAGGATACGATTCGAGTTGCCAAATCACTGGTAAAGCAGCTTGGCGTGGAGCACTACATCATATCATTTGTAGATGTGTGCGGAAAAACGCTAGATGAGTTGCTTGAAAGATATCCAGAACGTGCATGTTCTGTGTGCGGGACTTTGCGTAGACGTGCGCTGAATTTGGCTGCTCAAGAGATAAATACAGATAGAATTGCAACAGGGCATTGCATGGATGATGAGGCACAGGCTGTTCTAATGAATTATCTGCGAGGAGATCTTCGACGGATTACTAAGACTCACCTGACGAATGCATCTGAATTGTTTATTCCTCGCATTAAACCACTTTTTCGATGTACTGAACGTGCAACAGTGGCGTACGGGATGATCAATCATCTGTTGACAAATCTTCCAGAATGTCCATATACACAGTATGCACTTCGTGCAAAAGTGCGGAGAGAACTTGGGTTGCTCGAGTATAGATATCCAGGTACGTTGAAGCATATTGTTGAGGGACAGGAGAAATTACATGAGGAGCTAGGTCCAACTCAAGGAAAGATACGAATGATGAAGGAATGTGAACTCTGCGGAGAACCAACCGAAAATCGGTTGTGTGCAGCGTGTACGCTTTTAACAAAACTTGAGGAGAAGAGTTAGTTAAGTGATTCAACTTTTATTCAAATTTTTTTAGGTTAACCCTAATAAAAAAAGATAATACATATTACATGGAAAAAAGCCGAAAAAACTGGAAAAATATCTGTAAAGTAGAACTTAAAGTTATATGTGGCAAGAAGTAGTCATCATATCATTGTTCTCCCGTTCGATTTATCCGATTCACTATCCAATAAATTTACACATATGACCGGTGGAGATGACGTCTTTAAATACAAACAATGTCTCATCCTGCGAACCGATCTCAAACTCAGTTGCGGAAAAATGTGCGCCCAAGCAGCTCACGCTTCAGTTAGTGCTTTTGAAAAAGCCTCACTCCTCGATAAAAAATCATGGATGAAGGAGGGGCAGAAAAAAATTGCACTCAAAGCACATAATGAACGAGCACTCTATGAACTCAAAGCAATCGCAGAAATACAAGGATTACCAGTATCCTTAATCATCGATGCAGGCTACACTGAAGTCCCCTCTGGAACAGTTACAGCCCTTGGCATTGGTCCAGCCAAAGCTGAACTCATCGACAAAATCACAAGAGATCTTCCACTTCTTTGAAACCATGAAACCCTCCACATATCTCCTAGAACAGACGCTCGGGATGAACTATTACGCAACCAATATCCAGGGTATTGGTGGTGTGCTTCGCAGTATTCCACAGGACTTTATTGTTGAAGAACTTCCTGTTAAATTTACTGGAACCGGTCCATATCTCATCGTAAAGCTCACCAAAAGGGCATGGGAACACCAACACGCCATGCGAGAAATAACAAAACGGCTTGGCATCAGTCAAAAACGAATCGGTTGGGGAGGAAACAAGGACCGTAATGCCGTAACAACTCAGTATATTTCCCTTTACAAGATCACCAAAACTGAACTTGAGAAGATAACCATTAAAGACATCATCCTTAAACCAATCACATACCACCAATTTAATCTCAATCTTGGAGATCTCAAAGGGAACCAATTTGAAATCACACTGCGCAACTGCGAACCCGAAAAACTATCTGAACGAATAACCGCAATCACCTCCGATATCCTTTCCTTAGGAATCCCTAATTATTATGGGATACAGCGCTTTGGAGCATTAAAACCAATCACACATCGCATAGGCCTTCATATTCTTCGAGGAGAGTATGAAAGCGCAATAAAGGCCTATGTTGGTACCGCTTTTCCCCAGGAATCAGAAGAGATAAAATCAGCCCGTACAGCATTCGTCGAAACAGGTAATGCCAAAGATGCCTTGCATGATTTGCCAAAAAGACTCACCTACGAACGCATCATACTCGATACTCTTGCAAAACACCCAGGTGAGTATGGATGGGCACTTCAGGCAATGCCACCAAAACTTCTCTCAATGTTTGTCTCAGCATATCAGTCCTGGTTATTTAACATGTCACTCTCCGAACGTTGTGCCGCGGGCATTGCTCTCTCAGACGTGAACGTAGGTGAACATCTCATTTTCTCCAATGAACGTATAGATACCGTCACAAAAAGGAATCTACCCATAGCTCGTCAACACATAAAACACGGGCGCTGTGCTGTCGCTGCTTGGATGCCCGGTTCAACGCTTCCAGTAAAACCAGGACCACTAGAAGAAGAAATGTTCATACTGATGGAAAAAGATGGGGTTTCAATGCAAAGTTTTGAAAACGCATCAGCTTTTACTGGGATAAACTTTGAAGGAAACCATCGAAAAATAGTTCTGAAAACGGACATTATCTCAAAAATATCAGGCACAAATGTCACACTCAGGTTTGTTCTTCCACCGGGCCACTATGCAACAACCGTCTGCCGAGAGTACATGCAAGGACCTCCTGAGCAGATGGTCTAATGCGCTCTTTTTGAACACACCACATGAAAAGAAAAATCTGAATTTTTCTGAGACCTGCATGCGCAGAACACTGAAGAAGTGCAGAATACTTGTGGAAAAATAATTAAAAAAATTTAAAAATATAAAAAATTAGTTTAGTATCGGCTTAGTATCAACAGCTTTGGCAATCAGAGAAATACCATCCTGCAAATCTTTCAGATCGATAACCTCGACAGGAGAATGAATATATCGCGCAGGAACTGAAATAGGAACGCTTGGAATTCCATCTCTTTCAAAGTTGATCGCAGATGCATCTGTATTCCCTCCATCGCCGACCTCCATCTGAACAGGAATATCAAACTTCTTTGCCGTCTTCGTTAACCAGGAAACAATCCGCGGATCTGCAATGTGACCACGACCGGAAGCAGACACTGCCACCACAACAGGACCCCGACCCATAAAAATTGGAGCTTTTCGGCGCTCAATACCAGGAAAATCCCCTGGAATCGTCACATCAGTAGCGATTGCAATATCAGGGTTCAAGGAAAACGAACTTGTCTTCGCGCCCTTTAATCCGACTTCCTCCTGCACCGTAAACACGGCGTACACGGTGTGTTTCGTCTGCATTTCGCGAAGAGCTCCGATTAACATCACACATCCGACACGGTTATCAAGCGCTTTCCCAGTAACACACGTCCCAGCAAGCGGCACAAATTCCCGATCGATTGTAATTGGTGTTCCAATCTCAATTCCAAGAGCTTCCACGTCATCAGAACTAGTAGCCCCAACATCGATAAACAGATCCGAAAGGCTAATTGGCTTGTTGCGATCATCATCATTCATCACATGTGGAGGTTTCATACCAAGAACTCCATGAACGATTCCCTTCGAGCCGTGTAGAATAACGCGTTGAGACACCAAAACTGGATTAAACCAACCACCAATCTCAACGAACCTAATAAAACCGTGCTCATCCACATACTGAACCATCAGGCCAATCTCATCCATATGGGCTGCCAGCATAATTGAAAAATCATCACCTCTCTTCACGGCAACAAGATTTCCCATCTTATCAGTTTTGATCTCATCCACATAGGGTGCAATCTCTTCCTTGATGATCTTTGAAACTGACGACTCAAATCCAGAAATGCCATGGGCATTTGACAAATTCTGTAACAATGCGCTTATTTGTGTAATTTCCATAATATTTCACCTGAGAATCCTTTCCATAGGAACAATGGAAGCTTCAAGACTTTCGGATGAGGGGGAATACCGCATTCGAGTGTTCCTCCAGATAGATTAATGATATATGGGCAAAATTCCTCAAACCTCTTTCGAATGCCAGAGGTATAAAGAGTTTTAACATGTTTGACAAACAGTATCATACTACTCAATATTGGTGTGACGGCGTTTCAGATCGCTCTCTTCAATCTTAGTTAGGTCCATCAATGTAGAGATAATAGCATCACCAAAGATAAGAGATGTTGTCTCAAAAATCGTACCTAGTGGCGCAAACGAACGATGTTCCCCTAGCATCTGGCGTATTTCATATTCATGGGCATCACATGAAATAGGATCGCGCTGGATCTCAATTTGGATGATATAATCAGCAATCTTCCCAATACGAGAGCTTGGATTTGATGAAATGAGTGCAACTTTGACACCAAGACATTTTGCCATCTCGGCAATGTCACCAATTGTTCTCGTGTTTCCGGAACCGGAAAAGATTACAATCAAATCACCTTCACCAATAGCCGGCGTGATTGTCTCTCCAACTACATAAGAAGTCATGCCCATGTGCATCAATCGCATTGCAAAGGACTTAGCAACGAGGCCTGAACGTCCTGCACCCATCACATAGATACGCGTAGCATCCAAGATAGCCGCAAGAAATGCATCAATTTCATTGCTGGCAATCATCTGAGCAATAGCATCAATACGAGATGCCATTAAACTCATCATATTTTTGACGGAGGAACCATGCGTCATACTAGATAATACTATAGGGTGTAATGATAAATGAGGATTAGTGTTTTTCAATTAGTTTAAAGTGGAAATTCAACTGTTCAGCTATCAGCATGAGGGTAGGCATGTAATTACAGCGTTCCGGATGAATAAATCATACATGAAAAACATCCACATAGTGGGATGCTTGACTGCTGGTTGTTACCAGAACCACTAAGAAAAAATGTAACTATCAGAATGTCCCATTATTTGATCAAATGATTGCAGATAACAAGCTGTTATCGCAAAAAATTGAAAACGTGTGACCTGATCAAGTGCAGGAACATTATATCAAAACGCGTTCAGGGAAGCTCGTAAACACCAGAAACTCCAAAAATCAAGGGAATAATTACACAAAATAGCCCCACCCATGCTTAGACCAAAGATAGATAAAAGACTTGACACATCTTTCAATAAAATTTGGGACAGACACCAGTTCCACCATCTCACACAATATCAGAAAAATAATCAAAATATTTGATTTCAAAGGGTAAATCCCTAGAAAATGTTGGAAACATATTGAAAAAATTACCTGAGTTTTTCAAGGAAACGTTCTTTTTTCGCCCTTGCGGCAGCTGCAGCACGAGAAATGCCTATTTTCATCTCGTCAAACTCTCTCCCAGGTCTGTCCACAACTTTTTTCAATGAGGTATAGGGAGCTTCTCGAAACTTCGGCATAAACTCTACCTCTAAACCATTTTTAATGATACGAGAAGAACCGGGCCCTTCACGAACATAGCCAATCTTCTCCATTCTGACACCAACCCTTGATACGACTGAAATGATCTCATCCACATATTCATAAGGCGCAACCACCAAAAGTGAGTCGAGACTTACACCAAGATAATCAATACCAAGAGTTTCGAGCAGAGCGAGTACTTTCGGGGCAATCAGTCCTCGAATCGGCGCATCATCAACGACAATCGTACACTTTGCTGTCTCTGCCATCTCGAATATATCACCACGAAGTCCACCATTTGTCACATCCGTCATGGCATGAATGTGCGAAAAAACTTTAGAGTTGATCAGAGAATTGCACGCTTTGAGAAAGTGCAGATTGATCGTTTCTTCCACAACGTCGGCGTTACCAGAATAAATTGCAGTGGTCGCAATTGTTCCACCACCAAATCCTTCAGTCATCAACAGAACATCACCCGGAGCAGTTGCTTTTCGGGCAGTGACATGATCTGCTATCCCAACAACACCAACACAGCCAGTCATTCTATCTCCAAGAACCATGTCACCTCCTAGACGAAGTGTGGATCCAGCAATCAATGGAACCTGCAGAGCATCTGCTACTGTAGTTATGCCTGCAGTGTAATCAAAAAGTTTTGCCACATCGCCGTCATCAGCAATGTGAACATCTGAGAGGAGGCCAATTGGCTGAGCACCCATCACATACACATCACGGAGTGTTGCTCGCGTTGCATGAAATCCTGCAAGAAATGGAAAGTCCGAAAGTCGAGAATGCATCCCATCTACTGTGGCGATGATGTACGTTCCATCCACTAATACAACGCCGCCATCATCCATCTGATCCACACCAACACTGGCTGAAGTTTGACCGATAATCTCAGCAATTTTACGATGAGCATAAAAATCACCAGAACCACGAGAACCAACACCAAACTCACCCATAGTAACGCCAGCATGTTCATACGTGAACAAATCCCCAGTCAAATCCTCAGTTATCTTCACCTCGTCGATAATTGCACGGGCTAATTCCAAAGAATAAGCTTCATCAATATTTTTAATTTCGCGAATGCGTTCACGAAGCTGTATCAAGATCTCCTCCTCAGGAGTTTTTTGATGCAAACTCCGGCGAACATATCCCTCAACATCCATACATAACTTGCGAGATTCCAGACAATAAAGATAGTCAGTTGAACAAGATGCAAGTCCTCTTATGCTTCTCATTCCATAATTATTGTCATGGAGGAAAACATCCCAAGAATTACATTTGCTGCATCGATTGCGGGGTCAGATCCGTCGGCTGGAGCAGGCTTACAGATAGATTTAAAGACAATGGATGCCTGTGGTGTCTGGGGAATGACAGTAGTAGCAGCACTTACCGCGCAAAATGCAAATCATGTACGAGCGATTGCAGCGGTTGAACCAGAATTCGTACAGAATCAGATACAGACATTGGTTGAAGATTTTCCAATTTCCTGCTATAAGACAGGCATGCTTGGAAACGCTCCTACAGTTCGAGCGGTTGCCAATGCCCTACAAGACTCAAAACCTCTAGTAATCGATCCTGTACTGATCGCAACGCGAAAGTACCGACTAATGAATAATTCTGGAGCGAAGGCTCTAGTGGAAGAATTGATACCATTGGCAAGTGTCGTGACACCAAATATTCCAGAAGCCGAGGCCCTTTCAGGAATAGCGATTACTAATGCGGAATCAATGAAAAATGCAGCGGAATGGTTCCTTGACTGCGGTGCAGATGCAGTAGTTCTCAAAGGGGGACATGCAGCATTCAGAAAAGGAGTTGACGTGTTTTTGGATAGAAACGGAGTACAATTACTGTCTGGGAATGTGTATCCATTTCCAGATGTTCATGGTTCAGGATGCTGTTTTTCAGCTGCAATGACAGCATATATTGCACGTGGTTATTCAATCACTGATGCTGCTAAGCTAAGTAAGGAGTTTGTGGATGGGGCTATGCAATATGCAGTGGAATATGCACCCGGGAGATTTACTATGAATTCCAGATGGCAAGAACGCACAACCTATACTAAAATAAACTCAAAACAGAGAATAAATTCCTCAGTTAGGTTGTTGCAAGATAGGTGCAATGAGTAAAAATATAGGAATGAGTTTAGCATACAATGGAAAGGGAAAATGAGAGAAACACAGACCTCCAAGTATAAAGGCAATAATCCCTTGAAAAAACATGATACAACCAGCTCTCCAATACGGAAGGTCAAATGAAGAAGAGACTAACACATCTTTTTCTTGGAAAAGATCAGCGTGGATCTAAAGTGAT
>DALTYD010000036.1 GCA_029986255.1 Methanocorpusculum sp.
ACAAGATATCTATATATAGTTTGTTACTGCACAAAATATATTCAAAATGGGGTTCATTGCGGATATTAGTAATGCAATTCGTATGATTAGAAATGCAGACTCTGTGACAGTGGTTTCGCACATTGATGCTGATGGTATCACGAGTGAGGCGATTATTGCTCAGGCCATCTCCAGACTAGGTATTCCTGTTACATCGGTTTTTGTTCGACAGTTGGAACCGTTGACCATGCACCACATTCCAAATGATACCACCCTTAAGATATTCACAGATCTCGGTGCTGGTCAGCAGACTCTTATGGAAGAATCTGGCCTATCTCCGGATGATGTTTTGATTCTTGATCACCATATTAATCAGCCTGCCCAGGGCGGGACGTCATATTGTCAAGTCAATTCCCAGTTTTATGGTTCGGAGTATTCCAAGTGCTCTGCCGCAGGTGTTGCCTATTTGATTGCCCGAAAACTTGATAAGACTAATACTGATCTTTCAGAGCTTTCTGTGGTCGGTAATGTCGGTGATATGATGGCGCGTGAAACCTGTGGACTTGTGGGAATTTCCAGATGGATCGCGGATGACGGGGTGGCAGCGGGTAGGGTTCGCATTACTAAGGGTCTTAACTGTTATGGTCTATCCACGCGCCCTCTCCATGTATGTCTTGCAAACAGTGATGATCCAATTCTCCCTGGAATTTCTGGAAACCAAAAAGAGGCAGCTAATCTTTTGAATCGAATTGGAATCTATGAATCTCCCTCCACATGGAGGTTTTGGGAGGATTTATCTTTTGACGAGATGAAACTTCTCGTAAGTGTTCTTGCGGAACAGATGATTGCAAATGGTGAGCCAACTGAGCGATTATTTGCAGAGTTATATTTTTTTCCTCATGAACTTGCACAATCTCCCCTGCGGAATGCATCTGAATATGCGACAATGCTCAATGCCTGTGGACGATGGGCAAAACCGAAAATTGGAGAGGCTGTTTGTTTTGGTGATCGTGGTCAGAAGTACCGAGAGGCTGAACATATGCTACGTCATCATCGCTCAATTATCCGTGATCTTTGTGAGTACATCCACGACACTGGTGTGGTGGATGCTGGCAGTATCCAATGGATTCATACTGGAAGTTCTTATCCAGACACTATTGTTGGCATTGGTGCAGGGTTAGCTCTGTCAAAACTCGATCCGACAAAACCCATTATGGTCTTATGCAATGTTGCTGATGACCCGGATGTGGTAAAAATTTCCATGCGAACTTATGAAAAAGTGCTCCAGCGCGGTATTGATCTCCAGTCAGTTCTGACAGTTGCTGCCGCAGAGTTTAGTGGTACTGGAGGTGGACATAATATTGCTGCGGGGGCATATATCCCTAAAGGATGTGAAGATGATTTCATCAGAAGAGTTAATGAGCTTGTTGCCTGTCAGTTTGCAGCGGGTCCGTCGCATTGCTGATTTTCAGTTTGGACGCGGTGCTGGAGAGGCGCTGTTTCCAGATGAAACAACGTTTTCCTACTCAAATACGAAACGTATCCGATATGCATCTCTTGGAAAAACTCGTCTTGTTACTGTGCGTGCGGGAGATGGTAGGTTAACACTTGGTTATCCTGCAGCAGAACGTCTGCATATATTTCTTACTGCCCCGAAAAATCGAGTAGTGGTGATGAATGATGCTGTACCGTTTATCCTGAGTGGAAAGAATGCAATGGCAAAACATGTGATTGCGAGTGATCCTAATATCATGGCAGGGGATGAAGTGTTCGTGGTTGATATAGATGATAATCTTCTTGCGACTGGTATGGCTGTTCTTGCGGGTACTGAGATGATCTGTTTCTCCTATGGTACAGCGGTGAAGGTTCGACAAGGAAAAAATATGATTTGAGCTCGATGGTCTTAAGACTTATTGCATTGAAACAATAATGAGGTGCGATTTAAATTATGATGCCTGGTATTAATCCAAAGCAAATGAAGGCTGCTATGAAGAAAATGGGCATGAAAATGGATGAATTAGAAAATGTTCTCAAGGTTGTTGTCTACACAGCTTCTGGAAATTATATCTTTGAGCCTGCTGAGGTTATCGGTATTACAATGCAGGGCCAGACGTCCTATCAGTTGTCTGGTACTCCTCGATTTGAACCTGCTCCGGTTGAAATTCCAGAGTCTGATATTGCATTAGTCGTATCTCAGACATCTGTATCTTCTGAGCAGGCACGTGCAGCACTTAATGAGTGTAACGGTGATATTGCTGAAGCCATCCTAAAATTAACGGCAGTAGAATGATTGGTTCAAATAGGGTTATTATCCTTGGTTCTGGGCGTGAATACTACGTGCGCGCCGGTCAGGGAAAACTCTCGACTGATCTTGGAATGATCGATCTTGAAGATGTTGCAAAGCTTGATAGTGGAGATGTTGTTCTGACGCATCTGGGAATACCATTTATGGTGTTGATTCCTCGTGCTACAGATTTTTTTTCTCATGGAAAACGTACTGGAGCATCGATGATGCCGAAAGATATTGGCGTTGTGATCGCATATACAGGAATGTCCCATCGGGATCGTGTTCTAGATGCTGGTACAGGTTCTGGAATTTCAGCGATATTCTTCGGTGGTGTTGCACATACCGTTGTAAGCTGCGAAATTCGTGAAAAATTCTCTCAGATTGCTTCTGAAAATATCAAAGAGGCTGGATTTTCAAATGTTGAGTGCCGTGTTTGTGATGTATTGGATGTCTCGGATGGGCCCTTTGATGTAGTACATCTTGATATGATGATTCAGCCACAGCATGTGGAACATGCATACAAGTTGCTTCGCACAGGTGGTTATCTTGCAACTTACACACCATTTCTAGAGCAAACCTTCTGGGTGATGGATACTGCGCGGCACCTGTTCGGTGATAAATGCGTACAAACATTCGAGTGTACAGAACGCGAGCTGACGCGGAGTACTCGTGGAACGCGTCCATCGACAAAAGTATCTCATACTGGCTATATCACAATTGCACGTCGTCTCTAACGATGTTTTTATGTTATGGTAGTACTATTTTTAGTCAAACTGTTTATATGTTTTTTGATAATTTTTGGATAATATTTTATAAAACATTTGTTCTAATCCACGTTGTTCAATGTTTTCTTTTTCAGATTGTCTGAATGGTTTTTCTCATGTTTATGGGGGTTTGGATTAGATAATTCCTCGGAATATCCATGCATATCATATCTGAAAAAATTAAAGAATGAGTTCTGAATTAGTTTTTTTTATCTCTCTCCTGCAATATTATATCTCAACAGTGCTGCAATTCCTCCAAGACCAAGTAGTCGTTTCCCAGGCTCAAATTCTGTTGATAACACCACTATTTTTGCGCAGGTTCTCTCTGCTTCTGTAATCAACTGTGAGATATAGCTTTTTTGAATCTCCTTATCTGCAACAACAATTGTTTCCACCGCACCATAGTAAGTTGCCTTCTTTACTTCTCTTTCACCGTATGCTACTGAACTATTCTCCTTAATTCTCAAAAATATCTCGTCCATTATCTGCACCTCGCGAGAAAGCTGTAGATCCTCTGCAACTCGTTCAAGAACTCTGTTACCGATTGCTTCCTGCACAGCTCCATATCCCGTACGTCGTGTCTCCACAGGCAACATTCGTTCTGCTATCTCTGGCATCTTTGTCTTTGCAAACTTTACAAGGTCTTCCTTTACAAATCCTGGCCCTGCAATTACAATTGGTCCTGTTACTAGTGCAAGTGCTTGTAACAATTCATCAAATAGACGATAACGTGAGTCAATATCCATTTTTTTTCCTCTTCCGCGTGTCAGTGTAACAACCTGTTCTGGTCCGTATTGACGGATACGATATAGCTCCGCCTCCCCATCCTCAATTGCAACAATATGTACTACTCCATGTGTTGATGATGCCACCGCTCGGTTTAGCCGTTCTAGATCCACTGTTCTCCATTGTCGCACTACGGATATCTCATACCCTGGTTCAATATTCAGAGTGTGATGTAGTCCTTCATCTGGTCCAAAAACAATCACTCCAAGCACTCGCAGGCGGGTTATTTCTGGCATAAATTCTACTTTCTTACATTTCACTCCTATACGCACAGGTTTTTTTTCCAGTTTTTCTGCCCGTAGTTTATCATTTGGACTATCCACTGTCCGTAGCGTCATTGCAAACACTGTATCCCCCATGGAAATAATATGTGATAAATGCCATAGATCATCTAGACTCTCTGGTATCAACCTATACTCTCCAAATCCATCGGATTTCAGTGACTCTGTTGTTGTTACTTTCATAACTCCACCAATTCAGACCCTCCAGGTGGCACAAATGCCACAATTGCATCTGTATGTAGAACAGATTTCATTATCTTTTGATTCGATTCAGGGAGAGCTTCTTTTAGATGCCTTAGGACTTTCTTTGCAACATCATTTCCTTCGAACATTCCTGGTCGCAGACGAACTGATGCTGTACAACGTGGCTCTATCGCTGATGGAGTTCCTCCAAGGATAGCAAAAATTGGTTCTGTTTGTACTCCTATTGCAATCTCTAGTGGTATGTTCCGGACGTATCTTCGCTCACCTCGAATCATAAATGAACCGTGTGCTATAAATTCGCCTGCTTCTGCGGTCTTACTCACTTGTGATGGAGAAGCAACAATTACATCACCCGTTGCTGCTCCTGTTCCCCACAATCGTGAATATGCCGCTGCAAACTGTACTGCCTCTGATATCTTCTCTGTTCTCCCCTTTACTAAAACTACGGGTGCTCCGAATACATCTGCGTGCAGGAATGTGTCACCACCTTCCATATATCTCTTCACCAGTTCCTCATTCTGATCCGCATTTCTGCCACCGATAATCAGCACACCGTCTGATGTTTCCATCCATCGAAACCGATGGTACCATTTTGCTTTCCGTTTTCCTGAGATGCAGGATTTTTGTTTTATTGGGTGAACAACGGCACATTCCATTGCACGAAGTACTCCCTCCTTCTTCGTGCGGAATTTCTTTGCCAGCTGATAATACTGCCCTACATTTGCTTCAAGACTTTTATGTACGAAAATCGTTATCAGATGTTTCTCTCCAAAATCCAGAGTAATTGATGCATTTTCAGGATTCACTGATACAATTCGCTTTGCCGCATGAGTGTGTGCATCCTTTAGTACCTTAGCAATCTCTTGCCATGACATCCTTAATGATGCCTGCGCCAGTACATCAATCGTTTCCTGTACCTCACCATAATGTGTATAGATAATTTCAGAGATCTCCAAAGCTTCCGAAATTTTTCTTTCAAACTTAATCAGTGCCTCTTCTTGTTGTTTACGGATTCGTTCCTCCCGCGATAACTTTTTATTTTTCTCGGCCACTATCTTACTTATTGGTTGTGGAAACCAGGCTTCAAGAGCTGCTGAAAACGTTGGAAAATGTTTTTTAGGTTCCCGCAAAACTGATGGAAGTGGGAATGCTCCCTTAGTATCTATTACTGCGTCTGCCTCCCACTTAACCCGTGCAAGATATGCTATCATCGCTTCATATACTGGACGGAGTTGCGTTTCAGTTGCGAATTTTGCAGGTATCGTTTTCGACACCTTCGAAATGGCACATACCTCTTCTGATACAAGACCTCCAAGCTGCATCTTGGTTGCCAGTGCGCGTACGATATCTGTTTTGTCATCATTTATCTGTTCTGCAAATTCCTTATAGGATAAAAGAGAGGGATTTTGGCCATTCATAGAGTACAGAGCACCGTTCGTGATCTCTCGTTCTCGAAATTGTTTTTGTACAAGTGCATTTAAAATCACGTAATTATCGTCGGTGAGAATTAGGTTTCCCTCGTCGAACAGTTCAATGATCAGTCGAAATTCTTTTGGCCCCTTGCCGATGGAAATTATCATAACTCGTTCAATTGTTTTTTGATAAATTGCCAGAACCTTTCCCCCGTATAAATACTTACGTAGATACATTGCAAAACCAGACGGATTTTTTGGCGCTTCTGGAAGCGCGTTTACCAGGTGGGCTCGTTTCCCTTTTACAATATATAGATGATGTTCTGCCTTATTTTCACCGTTTAGGCGTATTCCAAACGTTGAATTATCGTATTGATATATTTTCCCAATCCAGAGTGGTAGATGGGAAGATAATTCCCGAATCATTGCTGTTACATCTACCCCGCTCATTCCCGCAAGTGTTGCCATTGATAATACCAAGAATAGATAAGACCTGAGAACTAAAAAAATAAAGCATCTATACCGCAGCCCCCTGCGGCAAAAGGTCTTTATCTATGGAGAATACTAGATATGCAGGTAGCACGAGTCAAAAAAGAAAAATGCAGTCCAGCTGATTGCAATCGTTGTATCCGGTTTTGTCCTATATCACGCAAGGATCAGCCAGTTATCTATATTGGGAGAAATAAAAAGGCAACGGTGAATGAAATGCTATGTAATGGATGCGCCAAATGTGTTCGTATCTGCCCGGAAAAAGCAATTGAGATGATTAATATCTCTTATCCCGTTAATAATAATGTCTCGTGGTCGCCAGATGATCTCAAGCTCTCCCGATCTCCTATAACTAGTACGGTTGTTTCAAAACGGACAATTGTGTCTAAAAAGAAGGAAACTCTTGATGAGAAGATCATTCGAAAAAAAATCGAGCATAGCAAACGTGTAATCCGAACACTTATCGCCTGTATCTTTGGTATGGTTGCTGGTATCGTTTCCTACTTCACTGCAGGAACGCCAAATCTGGAAACTGGCACTCAAGCTGTTCCCTTCATTGGCCTTCTTATTTTGCTAGTTGCTATCATTCTGCAGAGAACTCTCTTTATTCTTATTCGGATTGATCTGTCCTCACTCAATAAAAAGGACTGGTTCTATCAAGCGTTTATGACTTTTGCCATGTGGTATATTTCTTGGACGGTTGTTTTGAGCACTTCGCTCTTGGCTGGGTAATTTTATGCGGATTGCTATTGTTTACAAAGATTGTTGTCACCCCAGGAAATGCGGACAAGAATGCATTGCTTATTGTCCGCGTGTGCGTACTGGTGATGAAACCATTCAGATAGGCGTTCATGGATGTGCTGAGATCTCTGAGGAATTGTGTGTTGGTTGTGGAATTTGCATCAAAAAATGTCCATTTGAGGCGTTGGATATTATTCAGCTCCCGGAGGAATTGAATACTCCTGTGCATCGCTATGGTCCAAATGCCTTTGTTTTGTATGGTCTTCCTCGTCCGGTTATTGGCAAAGTCACTGGTATTCTTGGACCGAATGGCATTGGAAAATCAACTGCAGTTAAAATTCTCTCAGGTCAGGTTAAGCCAAACCTTGGTATTTTTGAGCATGAGGTATCTTGGGATGCTATTTTGAAGTTTTACGCAGGAACAGAATTGCAGGATTACTTGTTACAGGTATCAAAAAATACGATCCGTGCATCTATCAAGCCACAGTACATCGATTTTATACCCAAAGTATTCAAAGGAAATGTTGGTGAACTGCTCAAAGCAAATGACGAACGAAAACAATTGGATCATTTCATTCAAGAACTTGCCATTGATCATATTCTTGACAAGAATATTTCCACCTTATCTGGAGGTGAACTTCAGCGTATTGCCCTGACAGTTGCGCTGTCAAAAAAAGCTGATTTCTACTTTCTGGATGAAGTAACTCCCTTCCTTGATATTTATCAGAGGATGATTGCAGCAAAACTGATTCGAGAGCTTGCGGAAGCACATCCTGTTATTCTTGTGGAACATGATATTGCAATTTTGGATATGCTAGCTGAGACTGTTCACATTGCCTATGGTAAGCCTTCTGCATTTGGTATTATTACACGACCAAAAGGCGTTAGAATTGGAGTGAATCAGTATTTAGACGGATTTGTAGCGGAGGAAAACGTGCGCATTCGTGACTATCCTGTCGTGTTTGAAACACGTGGCCATGAAAGCGATGTGGACCGCGAAGTCTTAATGGAGATCCATCCAATGACAAAAACTTTTCCTGGATTTAGACTGAAGGTTGCTGGTGGTGAGGTTAGGCGTGGAGAAGTTTTGGGTGTCGTTGGTGCAAATGGTATCGGCAAGTCCACGTTTGCCCAGCTACTTGCTGGTGTTGAAAACCCCAACGAAGGCAATCTCATTAATGCAGTGAAGATATCCTATAAACCACAATATGTTGTGGCGACTACCTCCGATACGGTTGAGTTTCTGCTGCGCCAAGTGACCAAACGATTTGATTCATCATATTATCAGCATGAAATTTTGGAACCGCTTGATCTAATTGCCCTTTTGCCGTCTGAAATTAATCACTTGTCTGGTGGGGAACTCCAACGCGTTGCCATTGCTTTGTGCTTATCACGGGATGCTGATCTGTACATCCTGGATGAACCGAGTGCTCACTTGGATGTGGAACAGCGACTCGTGACCTCTAAAGTGATCAAGCGTATAGCAGAGGACAAGAGTGCTGGTGTTATGGTGATTGATCATGATATGTACACGATAGATATGATTAGTGAGCGGTTGCTAGTATTTGATGGAATTCCTGGTCAACATGGGTTCGCCACAGGACCATTTGAGATGAGAGAGGGTATGAATAAATTCCTGAGTCTTCTAGGAATTACGTTTCGTCGTGACAAAACAGGGCGTCCGCGGATTAATAAACCGGGGTCGTATCTTGATCGCAAACAGAAATCTGCAGGTGAGTATTATTACTACAACTTTGACACGTTGACAATTTCCGATGCAATGGAGGAATATGAAAACGAATGAGAGTTTTTAACACCTTAACCATCGTATACTAGAAAAAATTTATATATTTTTTTCTTTTGGGGTATTGATACCGGTATATATATATGTGGACATATAGAGTTCATCAATATTGTTTTATTGAGGTTTTTCTGACTCCAATGACCGTTGGTATGTTCTCACAAGTGTTGCATACAGTCTGCATTCCATCCATGAAGAGATGCTATAAAGCCAATACGATACTTGTTGAATCTAAATTATTCTGGTAATTCGATATTATTATATGTTATATATTTTGAATATAGTTTATTACTATATTTCTATATTTTCTTGAAGTGGAAAATTTCGTTTTCTTTGTTTGAAGCTGGAATTTGTGTTTTTCAAATGCTTATCTCTGTCTATCTGG
>DALTYD010000037.1 GCA_029986255.1 Methanocorpusculum sp.
TATTGAAGGATGTTAAAATACTCCAATCTTTTTTTCTTATGAATCGGACCGCTTTATGAGGGAATATTATTAGAAATAAGAGAATATAAAGAGGTGATTCTCTGAAAATTCCCATATTTATAAAATATTTTAAAATCAATAATTATAGTATTAAAGAGGAAACATCCGAATCAAAACATCATAGACCATACGTCGCCAATGATCAGGACCAAAACGGTATGCCTCACGCGCAAGAAGAACATCATTTCCAGGATTTTCATCAACTAATGTATCAATTCTATCTAGTGTTGACCACGATGTGTCCTGCACCCAGAGATCTCGTGTCTCCTGATCTACTACAAGAATTGATTCTGCACGTACAGATGTAAAAAGCTTTCCATCTGGAACAGTATAGACACTTGGTTTTCCAATAACCGCCACAAACATGGGATTTTCTGGATCAATCTTTGCCAATTGGTGCATTGCCTCTGGCTGATATGAACCCGCAGTTACAAAAAATAAACCGGTCGGATCCGAAATACGCGCGCGATACAAAATGTTCTGATCTCCAACTTTATCCTTTTGTGTAAGCGTCCCGATCAGCAAGACACGATTACAACGTTCACCAGTCGGTAGAAGAACATACAGCGGACTTTTTTCATCCGTAGTGTCCTTAAATGTTTTCGTTGCCTCACGAAGCTCAGCAGCAAACACACGTTTCGCAGGCTCACGTTCATAGGACATAAAATTTGAACCTGCATTACTCATTACCATGCACCTCCAAAGAAAAACCAGCACGATTCAGGAGCTCCGCTGTAACAGAAGGATCTAAATGAATAAACTCGGCAGATTTCACAAGAATACGTCCCTCAAAATCATTACCAAGACAGCGCACATATCTACCACACAATTGTTCTATAAACCGGGCCTGCACCTCTTCAAGTCCAAGAGGACTCTCCGAAGAAAGGTGAATTGCCTGGTCCATTGACATACCAGTAAATGATTCCGTGACTTCACGACCCATCAACACATTGTACGCCTTAGAGCCATCATCCAGTACAGCTTTAATACGCAGATCATAGTGATAGTCACTCTGTATCTCATGAATCGGACAGAAATTTTGGCGTGAAAGTACACGATTGCACCCTTCCACAGGGCATCGTTTCACTAAACCTGAGCCAGCTGAAATTTGCACAATTACGCCCATATACAAATCAAATTCCGTTCCAACTGCAATATCAACACCAGACGTATCCACATCATACTTTGCATTATTCAAAACAAGAGAGAGGCGATTATTGTATTCACTCACTTTTGCGTTCGTAACATAATACACACAACCAGGAACCAGTTTCTCCTGTCTACCATCCTTCCACAGAACAAATTTGATACAGCCAGTAGCATCACCCAGCAAACCTATCTGAAGTATACGATCACTCCGCGGCTCCCATTCCTCAACAAACTTCACGTGAAGAGAGGCAAATCCAATTGCAATATCACGAATGCATGACACCGGCAACGGTGCCAAAGGAGCGGCACCTTGCACCACAATATCATCGCTATCATTAATGGAGGAATACTCTGCACTATTTAGAACAAGAGACAAACGATCGTTATACATCTCTACTTTCACATTTTTGATCAGATACATCCGACCTAAAACAAGCTTCTCTTTTCGATCATCCTTCCACAGAACAAACTTAATCCGACCAGTCTCATCACCGACAATACCAGCTTGCATCATGCGGTCGCTCCTCAATTCCCATTCCTCAACAAATTTCACATGAATCGATGCATAACCAACAGAAAGATCACGGATTGTTGTCACCGGGAGACCATCCTTGGAGGCAGGCAAAACAACAGGTATTGGAATATCCATGTCCTCATTCTCCATCCACACGCCAGTGTTCAGTATAATTGAAAGACGACTCCCAAATGTATCCACACTCGCATAAAATATATTATAGACAGAACCAAGATTCAGTTTCTCTCGATTATCCTCCTTCCACAGAACAAACTTCATCTTCCCTGAAACATCTGCCAAAAGACCAGTTTGGAGTATGCGATCACTCCGCGGCTCCCATTCCTCAACAAATTTCACATGAATCGATGCCACAACGCCTGGTGTCAAATCACTCAAATGAACCGGTGCAGCGGGTATCAGACTTCGATCATCATTAATCATGGTAACACGTGAACCAGAGTGAATCTTCAGGCTTAAAACTTCTCGGAACGAGTCAACAACTGCCGACTCAATTCGATACCACTTCTCATGTTCTAAGGGAAGAATTTCACTCGCCTTCGCAAAGACCACAAATCGAATAGCGCCTGAACCATCTGCAAGGACACCCATCTGCGCAATCGATGGAGAGTGAGGCAGCTGCAAAGAGACAACCTTCGCCTCAACCGTAACCCATTCGCCGGGATGGATTTTGGATAGAGGATAAACACCTCCTTCCGGCAAAAATGAGGAAATAGTAGACGAATCATCCATTGGAATGTTGTACAATCGCATCTGATCAGATAAAACTTTCCGTTCTGCCTCATATGCTACCACTCCAAACTCATTGATGTAGCATGCGAGTTTATTCGCAATGCTCTGCCTATCCGGAGAGACTCCTTTGGATTCTAATTTTTGAGAGATTCTATCGGAAATTTGCTGGATTTGACTTGAGTTCATTGTGATTCTCCAAAGATCCATTAGTGTTATACCATATTAACCCCAGACACTGCATGCTCCGGAAACATCAAGTAGTCAAATGGCTAATGTAATATATATATGGCAATTACCATTGATTCAACTATCGCAGATTTACTCCGCGAAAAACCGGAAAGTGCAGAAATTCTACAAAATTTAGGGATGGGATGTTTGGGTTGTGCAATTGCAAACAATGAAACTATTCGTGAGGCCGCCATGGTTCATGGAATCCCAATAGAAGAACTTTCTAAAAAGCTTGGAATCTAAAGAAATAGATTCTCTTCCAGATTTTTTGAAAATTATAAGTTTCAGAATATTAACTTCAGATATTATAATCTATTCATTAAAAATAACGAAAATTTCAACAAATACCTCAAAATAACACACAATAAAGATAATTATCGCCGACGACAATCACAAACAAGTAAGACACTATCTAGAGACTCCGAAGAACAGCGATGTTCAAAAAGGTTTTGCATCAATAATGACACAATAAATATTACGAATTACCGTACATAAATGACTGTGGAAGAACCGGATAGTCTTTTGAGTATACTCTAGTATAAATATCAACAATTGGATGAAATAATAAAGATACAAAAATTCTTCAATTGCTTTTTCAATATTATGATTCTAATTTTTGCATTTTATCGAATATTTCACAAAATATTCAAACATCATGAGTAATAGTAATATTCGATAGTAGAGAGAAAAAAGAACTCCCAAAAATCGTAAAACTGACGAAGTAAGTATATCTCAATTCATCAAAAACGCAGAAGATTCTTTAGAAACACATTATCTTTGAGACTAGTAATTTTTAATATCGTTATATCTCAAAATGGAATAAAAGTTCAACGGGACGCTAACGGACACTGGAAACAATATAGTCATCAAAGCGATTAGAACATAAAAATAAGATCCAATGAATTTTTAAAACATGCCATCTTGTTCAAAACTTCGACCGAGTTGTAGAGCTAGTTCTGCTTTGTATATCTCCTTTCCAAGATATGCGGCATGATCGAGCAATGATACTCCATCTTCAGCAAGAATTGCAGAGAATATATCATACCAGTTCGTGCCAGAAATAGCATGATCTCTTCTGACAACAAGGATCTTACCATCCTCAACAGCAATGCGGAAGTTACCGCAGGGATCATATATGGCAAGTTCATTCGAGGCAACAGGTGCATTGGAAATAGTCTTGTAAACCAGTGGTGGTTCACAACGACGATGTTTTTCCTTGAGTATCAAAACGTCCACCCCAACGTCCTTGGGATAAGGGCGATCCTGTGAAAGTGAAATCATCTCAACAGCACGCCGCATCTCTCTAGTAACACCCTGAGTCTTATCAGAATGCTCAGAGATGAGAACTGCAGCAACACCACATTCTCCAGCTATAGCAGCAAGCAAGGCACACATACCAGGGCTATCCGCATCAATCATCTCTATCACATTGACACAACCGAGAACTTTAGGACAACCAAACTCTGGGATATATCCAACAAGCGAGGTAACCATGCCAGAGAGTGGTGGCTGAAGTAGTGGATCAGCAAGGATTTTAGACAGTCCAAGTTTCTTTGCAGTGGTAACCATGTCAATGAGAGAGGCTCCATGTGGAATCAAAACGATTGCGGTACCTGCAGCTTTGATTTTCTCCGCAAGAAGAGGAAGCGTTGTCGAAGTAATGGAAAATACTATGTCACAACGAAACAATGCCGCCTCAATAAGGACCGGATCAGTCGTATCGATCGAGAGAAGAATATCCAGATCCATAACCTCCTCAAAGCATCTGAGAACGTCATCTGGGGTTGCATCAAATCCAAATCCGAAATCAATCACATCAGCTCCATCAGCCACGGCGCGAAGGACGGCATCTCGCAGGGCAGGATGACGATGAGCATCCATAATTTCATAAATGATCTTTATACGAGAGGTTCCACCAAACTTAACACCACGAAGCACAAAGGCTGAATCGGCTGTTTGCTCCATCATAGATAATCGACCAACAGCCTGCTTTTGTCGCTCATCATTGAGGAGATCATCCGCAGCAGATATCGCAGAAAGACTTCCAGAAAGAATCAGAGGTATACAGAATCGCATATCAGCAGCATGCCGCATACCTTTTCTAATAGGAACACCGGACGACGCTTCTACTTCTGCAAATGATGCAGTACACATGCCCGAAACAACAACGAGATCATAATGATCTTTCAAAAGCAAACGAGATAAAACCCCTGGAGACAGGAACGAGGCAATCTCTCCAGTTGGTACAATAGAGTACGTAAATGCATCCGTACCATCAAGTGCAGAACGTAGTGTTGTTTCACTCTGATAACCAGTAGGAAAAAGAACATGCATATGATTTATAGTATCCACAAACACGAAATAGTTAGGGTTCTTTTTCTTAGAAAAAAAGCAGGAATATTAATTTGCAATGAGAGAGAATTCCCATAGTACACGTAATGGTTTTTCTTAAATGTGATCTGCATGTTCACACGAATGCATCGACGGATGGAGAGAGTTCAGTTGAGGATGTGCTTGAAGCTGCGATTACCGCGGAACTTGATGCAGTAGCAATCACTGATCACGATACAATGGATGGAGTGTATAGGGCGCTTGCTGCGCAAAGTTCAGGTATTCTAATTATTCCTGGTATTGAAGTGTCAACAAAACAAGGACATCTACTTGTTCTTGGAACAACGCAGATGATCTCACCCAAACAAGATGTTCTGGAAACGATTGCTGAGGCGAGGGAACTTGGAGCAGTAACGATAATCCCTCATCCATTCCATCATTTGCGACATGGAGTAGGTCTCAAATGTAAAGAAGCGCTTCTAACAGCAGATGCCATTGAGGCGCTGAACAGTCGTTACATTATCGGATCTGCAAATCAAAAAGCTACGAAAATAGCAAAAAAATATGGACTTACAACAACTTCAGGATCAGATGCCCACAATTGTATGTTTGTCGGATTTGGCGTAACGGAGATCGATGCTGAGGAGCGAACAGTTGCGGCAATTCTCGATGCTATTCGGAAAGGGAGAGTCTCCTGTACATGCAGAAAAACGCCAATCCGCACCTATACCCAGCAATCATGGGACAATACAGTTCGCAAAATGCGCAAACGTCTACCACAGTTTCGCCACCGATCTCGCCGACGGATCATTCACCGAAAACAATGAAACTCGCATTTACTATTGGATATAATGGTCGCAACTTTTCAGGATCACAAGCACAGCCCGGAAAACGAACTGTAGAGGGCGAATTCATTGAAGCATGTGTTAATCTCGGTCTATTTACCAATGAAAAGGAAGCACATTTCCTCGTATCAGGACGAACAGACAAAGGAGTTTCAGCTAGAAAACAGATTGTATCCATCACAACAGAGAAACCCAAGAAAGCAATCGATGCACTGAATTTCTGGTTACCAAATGATATATGGTGTCTTGGAGCAGCAGAAGTACCATCTGATTTTTATCCGCGCTATGCAGTGAGGTCTCGAACTTATCGATATTATTTTCCCTATGCAGCAAATATTGCAGAGATGGATGCAGCAGCCCAGCAATTTATTGGGAGGCATAATTTTACACGATTTTCCAAAATGGAAAAAGGGCGTAATCCTAACCGAACAATCTTGGCGGCGAAGGTATTTGCAGCACAAGATGGCTGCCCTGTGTTTGAGATTTCGGCAGATAGTTTTCTCTGGAATATGGTAAGAGGTATGGCAGGATTTCTTGCAGCGGTTGGGACAGGCGTTGTAGAATCAAAAATTGTAAGTGAACTTTTGACAAAACCTGGAAATCGCATGCACCCAGCTCCTGCTGAGGCACTGATTCTTTGGGACACTGAATGTAATATTTCATTTACGCCGATGAAACTACCAAGAGAGACAATGCGAATACTTGGACGAGAATCAGCAGCAGCAAGAGCCGAGATGCGCGTCTTAGAAGCACTAATGAATGAACAGCCGACGAACATTTGGAAACGGCAACTGATCCGAGAGTATCCAAACCTGTACAAAAGAGAAAATAATAGAGATGTTACTGAAACCTGCAAAAATTGAAAAAATTTAATATCATCAACAATAACCCTACAAAAAAAATTCTATATTGAACGCAGTCAACAAAGAAGTAGTAGAATCATCTGATGGTATGCTAAATCTAGATGGTACGTGCAAAAGCAATTTTCAATACAATCGAAAAATCGATCATTTTATGAAGAAATTTGTTGAAGAGATTAGACATTGAATTTTCGTGGTGTAAACTCAATATTGAAAAAGAACGATACAAGAGGAGGTAGGCAGGAAATAATAACTCGCATGATAAATAACTGAGATGATGTCCAAGAGGCACTCGAATGCAATATGGAAAGTAACAAAGCGGAAAATACAAGATGTAGCAAAGACGGTCTAAAAAAATTTCCCATAACCAATGATTTAATTGCATCAAAGGAATCAAATTATCTTTGTTATCCGTATTCCCTCAGCTTCAGCAAAAATTACTGATTCAGGCCATCCCATAACTCCACCATGTAGATCCATCCCCGCGAATAGCACATTTTCTGTGTAAGAAAATCCTGCATCATTAAAGAATGCTCGAACGACAGGGAATGCCGCATCAAAGATATGTGGCAGATTTTGTCCAGATGTACCAAGATACACACCAATGTGAGTTCGAAGATGAGCGTCTGAAAATGCAAGAGTCTTCGTAACAAACTTCTGTGCCCAGAGAAACTGTCCACGATCAATAAAGGATTTCATCTCTGCAGTAACGGACATAGAATATATAGGAGAGGCAAGAACAAGAATATCCGCAGCCAATACCTCATCAAAAATTGACGTAAGATCATCCTTTAGAATACATACTCCCTTGTTGTGACAGGCATTACATCCTTGGCAATTTTTGTGATTAATATCTACAAGCGAAATCTTCTTCGTTGTGGCTCCAACACTTTTTGCACCGTGGAGAAAAAAATCAAGAACAGTATCAGTGTTTCCATGTTTACGGGGACTACCATTTACTGCAACGATTTTGATCATTATATCGTAAGATATGTGATAAAATCGACGATTAAATCATTTGGTTGAAAAACGGTAGTAGAGTTCTCGAGAAAATCAATCATCTAATCAAACCATTGAGGAGGAGAAGGTATTGTATGTTTCGATTTGATTCTTACACTCTAACAGAAAATCATCCTATCTACACGAGATTATCAAAAAACAATAAATATCAAGAAACAATCTGGCGATGATAAGAGATATTTGACTTTTCGATTATGCATCCTAATGGATTAAGCAAGTATTTTCGTGATCAGAACATCCAACAGCAACCAATCGAACCATTATCATGACACAATCGGGTTAAAATGGACAAAGGATCAGTACTCAAAGATTTCATGAGAGGTGAGGCTAATATAAGATCAACAACAAGTCACAGATAGTTAATAGTAGTAGTATGAGGAAAACTAAAGAAATAGGAAAATTTGGCTGAAGTGCGAGGGGAGGGATTCGAACCCGCGAACTCCTTGAGAGCAGATCTTGAGTCAGCCTCCGTTGGCCACTTGGATACCCTCGCAAAATATGTATACTAAATTATTAGATGGAAAGGAACATCAATCTGTCGCAAATGATATACTCATATTTATATTCATATCGAGACACAGACAATATTTAAGGGAGTACTTCTCGTTTACACTATCATTGAGCCTCACCATCGATGCAATCAGTGAAATTAGAGGTTCGGGCAGTCACCCACGCTTGAAAACAACGAGAAAAATAGGGGACTAAAGACCAATTTGATTCCAAAGATAATTGATAATATAATTGATAATAAATGAGCATTTCTATCAATGGGTGATAGTCTCTTAGCATATTAAAATAACATATTTGAGTTAGTTTTGTAAAGATATCATCTCTGCGGTGTGAGTAGTAAAAGCAAGTGGAATGAGAATTGACAACAGAACAATGAACATCTATGCCAATCTTTCTGATTACATGCAAAATAGTGAGGAATGATACTCTAAATAGCAAAAAAATGCAGAAATCCAGAAAAATTAATATAAATAT
>DALTYD010000003.1 GCA_029986255.1 Methanocorpusculum sp.
GTTCAGGAGGAATTACATTGAAAAACATGAAAATAATGGCAGTCTTCGCCGTTTTGCTCGCAGCAGCGCTCTTTGTAGGAGCTGCTTCTGCAGACGTTACCAGAAACGTCAGTAATCAGAACGGTCTTGCCTTCGTCTATGAGACGATTAATATTAGCATCAATGATGCTGCCATGGCTTCCACGACTCCAGTTCTGATTAAGTTCTCAGAAGGAAGCAATCCTACTGCAGTAAACACCATCTATGGTGAGAAAACTGAACCTGGTTACGCTAAGTTCACTCTCTATGATAGTGCAGTTGGCTCCCATTATGGTACCTACTATGCAACAACCAACTACTCTAATGCATCATCAGCTGGTTCGGTTTCCATCTGGTACCCTGATCTCACCTTGAAGGCAGAACTTGCAACGGTATCTGGTACCTCTGCAACCACTTCTGGCGATTCTATCGATGGTAAGAGCGTTAACAAGAACACCAACGTTGCATTCTTGATTGATGCACCGAGAGTTGGTCCGGCATACAATGCAGCGAACTTTAACGTCGCCGCACAGATTGTCTTCACGACTCCTATTGCAGGTAAAACAACCTATTTCGGTGAGTATGACTTTTCTAAAACTGATCTGACTGGACCCCAGGTCAAAGCAAATGCAATCAAAGATGGTAATATATACCAGTATGCCTCTGCTGGTCTGAATGCACCCGCTGGTGTTTACACTGCATATGCTGAATTCAAAGACTTTAATGTTGATGGTGAAAAGCTCTTCTCTGGATTCAAGGAAAATGCAAAGAAGTCTAATTCAGTTACCTTCACAGTCCAGAGCACGACACTGGTTCTTACATCTGAACAAGAATCTGTAGTCCGTAGCAATCCTTTCACCGTTACTATTCAGGGTAACAGTAATGCATTGTACTTCGTCTATCTTGATGGAGTTTCCGCAAGTGATAAAAATCCGAAACTCCAGCAGGGTCAATCTGGTATGAAGACTACTATTGACCAGGATATCATCCCAACAGGTGTTATTATCGCTAATAAGGATGATGCAAATGTGATGGGGAGCTATGCATTCTTTGAAACGGATGCATCCGGTAAACGTACTATCCAGTACAACACTGTGGCAGATACCGAGGACAAGACATACACAATAAAAGTCTATGAAATCAACGAAGATTGGGGTTCTCCATCTTACTCCGTAACCTCTAACTATGACAGCGTCAAAGTTAAAGTTGAGAAGGGATCAGTATCTATCGCTGTATCAGATGATGGTTCTTACTTCATTGGAGATGAGATTAGGCTCACTGGTACAAATACAGACAGCAGCTCCGTTTACCTCTTTATCACTGGCCCGAATCTTGCAGCGAATGGTCTCTCTCTGAAGAGTCTTGGTACGGTTACCATAGAACCTGCGAAAAACAACAACGTTCCAGTTCCTGTCAACACTGACAACACTTGGGAATACAGGTGGAATACTGCAAACAGTGGTCTTGACACAGGTGCTTACACAATCTATGCAACCAGCATCCTTACCAATGGTAAATCTTCGGATAGGGAAACTGGAAAGAGCGGTGATATTGCTGCAAAACTCTCTGATTCCGAATATGCAACTGTTTCTGTTAATTTGAAGCAACCGTTCCTCTCTGCAATTCCATCCGCAACTATTGTTGCAAAGGGAGACAAGATCTACATCCGTGGCATAGCTGAAGGCGATCCGAGCTATCTCCAGATCTATATCTTTGGTCCTAACTTCTATCAGACATCCACAATCACCGTTGAAGATGATGCAACTTACGAGAAAAAACTTGACATTGGATCCGAGTGGGCATCCAATCAGTATTTTGTTGTTATCGAGCATCCAATGTACAATGATGTGATAGACGTTAAGGAAGTGAAGTATGACAACGATAATCAACCTATCCCGACGTCTTCATCTGCTCATACTGTTTCCTACACTACCCTTGAAATTGCAAACTTCGGTAATAACACGGCTGGAAATGTAGGACTTCAGGCTTCCTTCATTGTGGATGGTAAGGGCAAACTCCAAGGTTCTAACGCAGCAGATGCACTTACAAAGATGATTGACTCTGCTAACATTGATGATCTCTATACGAAACTCACGTTCACTGTTGCTGAACCGTGGATTAAGGTTAACAATCCTGGCGACCAGAGTACGGGATCACAGTTCTCTATCACTGGTACAACCAACCTTGCAGTTGGTGATCAGCTCCTAGTTGAAGTTGTGTCTTCCTCTTTCAGCGCGACTGATAAGACTTCCACCTCTACAACCTCTGGTGTTTCTCAGTCTACCAAGGTTGTGCAGGGAGATACTGACAACACTTGGTCTGTTGATGTTGACACCACTAACTGGAAGATTGATGAGTACACCATTAAAGTGTCTGGGATCGAAGTTGATGTAACTACCACGATCAATTTCAATCTTGTTGACAAATCCGTGGCAACAAAACCAATTACTGCTGCAACTCCCACCACTGTATCAACTGGTGCAGCAGAAACTAAGACCGCAACTCCCACCACTGTATCAACTGATGCAGCAGAAACTACGACTGCAACCTCTGCAGCACCGACTCAGACTCCTGGATTCGGCGCTTTCATTGCACTCGCAGGACTTGGTGCAGTAGCACTTCTTGTACTCCGCCGCAACTAAGCGTGAAACAAATAAAAGAGTAAAGTTATGAAACTTTCAGGAAATCAATCCTGGATGACATACTTATCTCTTTTCAGAAAATATTTCACTCGTTCTTTTCCAAAATAATCTCTTATATTGTTTTATATTGTTTTATTGTTGCGACATACTGTCCTATGAATAAAGAACTTGAGTTGTTGTTTTATATTAAAAATAGAGTGTTTATATGTGTTATTTTGCTTTAACATCTATAGTATATCTAACCGATAGTTAAACTATTGATTCTGATCATACTTATAGTATGGATGAAATTGTTGAACGTGGTTTTGAGCGTCTTCAAACGCTTATTTCCGAAACCAAGCGAAAAAAGAATGATGTATTATGCGAACTTTGTAGTCAGAATGTTTCCTTATTCATGCGAATGGTTGATGCTGTTTCTCCAATTGTACAAGAGATAGGATCAATATTTCTCCTCAAAGCAAAACAGGATCTCAAAGGAGAGCTTTATGATCAGATATACTACAAAGAAAAAATGATTATACTCGGAAAAACTGACTGCCCTCTAGAATATCGGCCTGATGATCCAAAGAAAAAAGTCACTCAGCAGTTTTGTGTTCTCTCTGAAAAAGGATTGTTATATGAACTCATGTTTTCCAATGATGGATTTATTGTTGATACTTATGCATCCTTACTAACTCCTGGTGAAGCCATTGAACTCTATGGATATGAGATTATCTACATGCTCTATTCAGCAATGCGAGACTATAGCCTCGCAGAAGAGGAAGTACTTGCAGCTCTCGATCTTGCTCTTGGATATATTCGGAAAAATATCAATACATAATAAAATTGTTTTAATCCAAAAACACCATGTCAATGTCAAAATATGGGCCCGATGAGATTCGAACTCATGACCTCCCGGTTATCAGCCGGACGCACCACCTAGCTATGCTACGGGCCCATCTTATGAGTATTACCTTAATACTTATGTTTTATCTATATATATAAATTTTGAATTTTAACATGATTTATAAATGAATATTGGATCCATGTTCTCCTGAAGGTATTAACAGCATCTGCTTGAATTATCTGCCTACGAAAATGGTTGGATTCGAAAAATAAGATTGTGCAAGTTTCATGAAATTAGCCCAAACAAATAATCTCTTCTGCATTGAATTTGAATTGATTGTTTATCCATCGTTTTTGAATAAACTCGAAAATTTCAGAATATTGATGCATTATCCAATACATTAATCTTTTTCCAATGATATAATTAATAAATCCTAAATAATTTTTATGACTCTTAAATATCTAAATATTACATATATTTGTTCTTCTTTACAATTAAGTGTCCTGCATGAATCAAAAGAGATGATGTTCATTTTTTCTTATATATATATCATCTTGTACATCTCAACCTATCTTATATGTTATTTTAAATATACTTAACAATACTCAATGTCGGATTAATCTATCTTAAAGTATCTTTAATGTAATTATGTGGAAGAATCATTATAATCACAAACAGCCTACCTGAAAGAGATGGCACAACTGACTCCTTCCTTACAAACTCTTACGATCCTTCCTGGAACCACTCGAACAGGAGACCCCGAAAACTTTACTGAGATTATCATTCGCCCAGGTGATACTATTTCTATAGTTGGACCAACCGGCTCTGGAAAAACTGCCTTCATCAATGATATTGAAGTCTTTGCTCAAGGTGACACTATTACTAAGAGAAAAATTCTCGTTAATGGTTCAGAACCCATTGAAGACCTTGTTCGTGATCCTGCAAAAAAACCAATTGCCATGATAACTCAAAACACCAAGTGCTTTGCTGATCTCACTGTGGAAGAATTTCTTTCCATGCACTTGCATTCTCGCAAAATGGAAAGTATTGGCATTATAGATGAAACAATCGATCTCGCTAATCAGTTTACCGGAGAAAAAATATCCCACCATGTACGTATGAGCTCCTTATCTGGTGGTCAAACTCGCAGTCTCTTTATTGCTGACGCAGTTAGTATCTCTGATGCCCCGATTATTCTGCTCGATGAAGTTGAAAACGCGGGTATTTTCAAAAATCGCGTAATTGAAATTCTCCGAAAAAAACAAAAGGCAATCATTTTTGTTACGCATGATCCATATATTGCTCTCCTCACTGAAAAACGACTTGTCATGAAAGAAGGCGCTGTTGACAAAATACTCATTCCAGGTGATGATGAGCGAGATGCCCTTTTGCAGATATCTAAAATAGATGCCAAGATGATGCAACTGCGAGAACGCATCCGTTCAGGGGAACTTCTCAGAGCATGGGGAATCGAAGCATGAATGTCCGACTCATTGCAATTGCTGGTCCTCCTAGTTCTGGAAAGACCGCAGTTGTCAAACAGATCATCAGGAATCTCTCTCCCTCCAAAATTGCATATCTCAAGATAGACGTTGTGCAAGCATGGGAAGACAAAGAACTCGGTGATGAATTTGGTATTCCGACTAAAAAAGTCTATTCTGGCGATATGTGCCCCGATCACATGGGCATCATGGTTCTTCGTGACGCGCTCCTATGGGCTGATAATCTTGGAGTCCAGTATCTCCTTTATGAAAGCGCTGGCCTCTGTCTAAGATGCACACCATATACAGTGAATTCTCTTGGAATTTGTGTTATTTCCGCTGTTTCTGGGACACATGCTCCCCTGAAAATGGCACCCATGATCGCCCTTGCCGATGTTGCTGTTGTCACTAAGATTGATCTCGTTTCTCAAGCTGAGAAAGAAGTCTTTCGTGAAAGAATTCGTCAAGTAGCTCAAGAAATTGATATTGTTGAAACTAATGCCATTCAGGGAACAGGTATGCGTTATCTCATGCAAACCATCGAACACATGAAACCTGCAGAAAGTGAACAAGACACTCTACGTGGCGTTCCTCCACTTGGCGTATGTACCATATGTATTGGGAAAAAAGAAATTGGTTGGCAGGAACACTTTGGTGTTATTCGAATGCTAGATTCTCCTGATAATTTGTTTAGAGGTGAGTAGATGGATTGGATTCCTCCTGATAAGAATTGCGGCTCCTGTGGAATGTCCAGTTGTGATGCATTTATTGCAGCGATGAATGCCGGTTGCAAGACTGCAGACGAATGTCCATATTATTCTACTCCCTTAAAGAAACAAGATGTGATTTTTTCCAACAGTAGCCCTGTCTGCGATCTTGAAACTGTATATAGTGGTGTTGATATAACAGGTGTGGCATATGATTTTATCCTCACTGCACTTCCAGGAGAATCGTCAGCACGAAAGATTATTCTACCCTTCCGCTCCGATCTCGTTGAAGTGCTCGGTATTGTTGCAGGAGATATTGTCACTGGTAGACCTACTGGTGCAGGTTGTCCTGTTCAGCATGTGATAAAAGTACTTGAAGTAGATCCTGGTTCTGGTCTTATTACTGGTCACGTTGTAGGTCCTGCATTTGCACGAGGAAATGATAATATTGTCGATCTCAAGCACTACCATATGATTGGCTTTGAAGGAATCGCAAATGTCATCCGAAAAATACCGAAATTTGGTCTTCGAATGCCGTTTTTTCCAGGTACTTGTATGATGCATCGTACGCATACTGGCATTGTCAATATGATCATGCGGAAGTCCTATGGGCTCCATGTGAGAGTTGAGGGAATTGTGATTCTATGAAATCCATTGCAAATATCAATACTAAAATCGCCGATGGCACGGCAATTGTTTGGACAGCATCCGAGTTTAAAAAACATATTCGTGATGGAGAAAACTTAACTCCAGAGGACGTTGATGTCGTCACTTGTGGTACCTTTGGTGTTATGTCAGGAACTGCAGCAATTCTATCCTTTCAGGTTGCCTCTGCGGGTTCATTTACCCATACGAAACATTTGACGCTGAACGGAATCCGGGCCCATGTTGGTCCATGTCCCAATGAAAATAATGGGCATGTGGATGTCATAGTTTATGGAACAGAACAATCAGATCATCCTGGATATGGTGGAGGACATCTCTTTGAGGATATTGTTGCAGGAGAGTCTATCGAGGCGGTGATAGAAACCGATACTGGAACTCTTACTAAGCAGATCACTATTTCCGAGATGTCTTCGGCAAAGATGATCATCACTCGTGGTGCTTTCAAAAATTACATGGCCTTTGTAAATCCTAGTGTCAACGCGTTCACTACGATCTTTTCAGTTTTTCCGATGCAGGGAAATCTGAGTGAAGCCACTTTTTCTGGATGCGGTGAAATTAATCCCCTGGAAAATGATCCGGAACTCCGATATCATACTGCTGGAACGGCAGCGCTTGTAAACGGTTCTCCAGGTATTATTCTTGGTACTGGCACGCGTTCTTCAGTGATGAAACCCAACCTATCTCTAGTCGCTGAAATGTGTCAGATGGATACAAATCTCATGGGTGGGTTTAAAATGACATGTGGATGTGAGTGTCTCACCTCTGTTGCAACTGCGATCCCTGTTCAGGATAACTCTACTATTGCTGCGCTGTCTATTCTTGATGAGAATATCTCTTTATCGATTGCTAATGTCACAAATCGGACTGTATTTGATGCTTCAACCTATGCTGATGCCTGGAGTGGAGATGCACGTGTTCGTGTTGAACCGAACAATTGCAAAATGTCGAATTGTACCCTGTGTCATGATCTCTGTCCTCGTGATGCTATCCGTTCTGATCTGACAATTGCGCACTCCTGTATGGGCTGCCTGACTTGTGTTTCCGTTTGCCCTAATCATGTTTTTTTGGCAAATACTGGTTCTCTTCATACAAAATCTGACTGTATTCCAATTGTACTGCGGCAATCCGATCGTCTTCGAGGAGAACGTGCAGCAACGCTGCTGCGCAATCGAATACAATCTGGAAATTGGAAACTGGGAGGTTGTTTCTAATGGGTGATTATACGCTTCGCTGTGTTTTTGGGGGGGAGTGTCTGCCGGAGCAATATACACTTTCCTGCAAGGAACATTCTTGTCTTATTCGAACAGAGTACACAGCAAAACGTCTGACCATTCGTCCTGAACTACCTGGTATTTTCCGATATATTGACTGGTTGCCAGTTCATAGTTCTCTTCCCACTCGCTCGCGACCGATGACATTTCGTAGTGATTCACTCTGTCGAGAGCTAGATCTTCCAAATCTTTGGGTGACGTTTACTGGTTACTATCCTGAGCGGGAATGTTTTGTTGCAACGGGTTCATTCAAGGAACTTGAGGCATTGCCGACAACAGTCCGCCTTAGTGAGAATGGAGGTGGCACTCTGGTAGTTGCCTCTGCTGGGAATACCGGTCGTGCATTCGCCCAAATGGCGGCAGAGTTTGGAATGCCAGTTGTTATTGTTGTACCTGAGGCGTCGAGACAGAATCTTTGGACAGTGACGGAACCTAAGAAACAGGATGCCATTAAGCTGATCACTGTTCGAGGTGATTATACGGATGCTATTTTGGTTGCTAATCGTCTTACTGAGTATCCTAGATATATTCCAGAGGGCGGTGCGAAAAACGTTGCTCGTCGTGATGGGATGGGAACTGTGATGCTCGATGCAACGATGACCATCGGTCGAATGCCAGATCATTATTTTCAGGCGATTGGTTCTGGTACAGGTGGTATTGCAGCCTGGGAAGCTGCAATGCGACTTGTGGTTGATGGTCGATTTGGTAACGTGGCTCCTCGATTACATCTTGCACAGAATTTACCTTTTGTTCCAATGGTACGAGCTTGGAAGGAGCGGAGGGCAACATTGATGGAGCGAGATATGCCAAATGTGTCTGAGGCAATTGCTCATGTGTCGGCACCAGTTCTGACGAACCGGAACCCACCCTACAGTCTGCCGGGTGGTGTGTTCGAGGCAATGAGGTACTGTGGCGGTGATATGTACGCGGTCAGCAATGCGGATGCGAAAGATGCCGGTATTCTATTTTCCGATGTGGAGAATGGTATTGATCTGGATCCAGCTGCTGCGGTTGCCACGGCAGCATTGATATCTGCAGTCAATAGTGGAGTTGTTGACCGCATGGATACAATTACGCTGAATATCACTGGTGGGGGATATACTCGTGTTCGTGAAGAATTTGATATCTTCCCGGTTCCAGTGACAGCTATTGTGGATGTTGATGAGGTGCCTGAGATATGAATGAGGAGCTTGTTCTCAATGTTCTTGAGGATCAGGGTATTGATCTTGTTGCTTCGTTGCCGTGCGATAAAAATCGGAGATTGACAGCTTTGTTACCAACGAAATTCCAGGAGATTGTTCTTGCTCGGGAAGAGGATGGTGTGGGGATTTGTGCAGGGGCATATCTTGGAGGTAAAAAACCTGTGATGTCGATTCAGAGCTCTGGTTTAGGAAACATGCTGAATGCGTTGATGTCATTGTCACGCGTTTACTCTTTACCACTACCAATTCTTGCAAGCTGGCGTGGTGTGTGCAATGAAGTAATATGTGCACAAATTCCATTCAATGAGCCGTTGCCAAAACTTTTGGATGTGTATTCTATCCCTTATCGTATTTTTTCGAATGGCGAGGATTTGGAAAAACTCGCTGAGGTGATTGCAGGAGCATATGAGATGTGTACACCATACGTTGCGCTGATCAAGCCATCATGTTGGGAACAGCAGGATCCGGTAGATACTGCCTATCCTTTGAGAGAAGCAAAGTTACGGAATTTGGAGCTCCCGGGGTATAGAAATCCTGAGATGAAACGATTGGATGCAATTCGAGTGATTACAGAGTTTGTTGATGCAGATAATGTTATTGTCTCTAATATTGGCTATCCATCAAAAGAGCTCTATGCATCAAAAGATCGCATGGGAAACTTCTACATGTTGGGGAGTTATACGCAAGCGTCAGCGATTGGTCTCGGTTGTGCGATTGCGATGCCGAAGAAGCGGGTGATAGTGATCGATGGAGATGGGAGTCTCTTAGGTTCTGCAATTTTACCAATAATTGCCGCAAAAAATTGCAAAAATTTGACAATTGTCGCTCTTGATAATGGTACATTTGGTAGTACAGGAGATCAGATTAGTCCTGCCTACACAACTGCAGATTTGGGGTTCATTGCTCTTGGTGCGGGAATTGTTTCCGTTGAACGTGTATGCTCTGTGAACGAGTTGCATGATGCTCTGAGGCGTGGGGTACAATTTATACATGTTCTTCTTTCTCCTGGGAACTCTGTAGTACCGAATATTTTGTTATCTCCTATCGAAATTCGAGATAGATTTATGAGATTTTGTATGGAATTGAGTTATTAATTCTCTTAATCTTTATTAGATCTCTCTATTTTTGTTTCATGTAGTTCTTCATTTGTGAATAAGTGAAAATCTGTTGGCATTCATTAACGAATTGATATTATCAATCAATGTGTATTTGTAATATTATATTTATGAATTTTCACAGTTTGAGGTATATTTTAGATCGTGGCAATTGAGAATTTTTCATTTCATTCCTAACATAACATATTCTTGTGATGTTTCTTCATAAAATATGGTCTATCTTGTAGCAAATTCTGCGTCAACCATGAGTGTTTCTACGATACCAAATCATTTCGTTATGGTACTCGATGAGAGGATTGTCTTTTATACCTGTTAATATATCTGTCTGTATCGGTATGTATATCTATTTCAAATATTATAAAATACTTAAAATGATTTTTAATTTTTTTAATATTAAATATACCCCTCTCTCAAAAAAGAGATAGATTAAATTAGAAAGTGGTGATAGTACTTCAAATTTGCCAAATAAAAATAATTTTTCTAGAATGTATACGTACTCCTGATCCTTCCAAATTTTTTGATACATAAATAATACAAGAACGCTGAGGGGGAGATTTGAACTCCCGAGAGATTTTCACCTCACGGGCTTTCCAGGCCCGCGCCCTACCACTAGACTACCTCAGCAAACTATCTTATTTTTGGATATCAATATTTATTAATTTTATGTGTTTAGATTAGCTGCATGTCCAAAAACACGGATGGGTTTTACCACAAAACCGTTTTCTCCACATACAAACTTTGTTGAATCAAGTAATGCTTCTCCAAGCGCGATGAGTTCTCCCTTTTTGGTTACAACTGCGACTTTCTGCCCTCGTGTGAATGGATCACAGTGCAGAACACCTACACCTGCCAGAATTGCACCATGGGAAATCGCATTTGCTGCTCTTTGTCGCACTACAATCTTTGGAATATCGCTGATTGCTTTCTCTGGGGGGAATATCATCGATTGGATTGCATCTATGTCTTTTTGTTCTACCGCATCACGAATTTCATGCAGCGTGTGTGTATCTTTCAGTGAGAATCCTCCAGAGCGTGTGCGTCGGAGTTCAATCATTTGTGAGCCGCAGCCGAGTAATCGGCCGATATGTACACACAGCGTTCGGATATAAGTCCCTGCTTCACAGCGTATTCGGATCAAAACTAGTCTTTTCTGCATGTCTAGAAGTTCAATATTATGAATTACCCGGATACGCAATGTTCTCTTTACTGCAGAACGTCGTGGTGGGCGCTGATAAATTCTCCCTGTAAATTGTTTTATTACCATTTCAACTTGTTCACGTGGAATATCCGCATGGAGACGGAGACAGGCAACATACTCCTTCTCGTGTAGGAGGAGGTGAGGGGCGAGTCGAACAGCTTTACCGAGCATGATTACAAGCACACCAGAGACCTTCGGATCGAGAGTTCCGGAATGACCAACACGACTTTTCAGCAACTCTCCAACCCAGGCAGCAACTTGATGACTGCTTGGCCCACGTGGCTTATCCACAAGTAAAATTCCAGTGTAACTCATCTGATGCACCGTAAATATGTGTTTAGTGCTTTGAGTGTTCCTTCTAGTGACCCGTCACCGATAATATTTGGTTCATGCCCATCTGTTCTCATTGTGTTTGCAGTGATGTCACCAATAGCCATTAAGAGATGGGGTGCTATTCTTGATTGGGAATAAATTGCCCATTTGTAGGAATTGGAGCTAGTGAAGAGAATTGCGTCAACATCGTCAAGATCCAGTGGTTGGTTGGTTGGTTTAATGCTATAGCATCGATATTCAAATGCTTCACCCCCAGCTGCAGTGATTGCGTTGATCAGATTTTGGTTTGGAACGTCTGCCCGAGGGATGCCAATACGTTTTCCTTTGATCCAATCTCCTAGATATGGGACAAAGTCTCGTGAATAATAGGTTGGGAGCGTCTCTGCGATGATGCCTGCCTGATATAATTCTTTTGTGGTTTGTGGGCCTATAGCAATCACTCGTGTGGTTTCGGTTATATTAATGGGGAGATGTGGAGCTATTTTTTGTGCGGGAAGTGCACTTGTGAAGAATATCGCGTCAAATTCACACCCAATTGCTGCAATGGCGAAGGTTTGAATGATATTGTTGTGGATTTCTGCTCTAAGTGGGGAAACGATACGGCAATCGTGTCCATACTGTTTGCAGAGAGTCGCGTCTGTCGTTCCTTTTTCGACGAGACGGGTGATCGCAAGTAACATGAATGATTATTGGATGGCAAGAATTAATATATTCTGTCCTGTTAATGTTGTGTACTACGTGGTTATTTATATCTTACACCATTCTTGTTTTTTCTAGCTTAATGTTGCTACTCCTGTAAATTTCGAATTGATGTTTTTTTATTTAACAGATTTATGATGATATTTGTGATGATATCTTTTCTTACCTACTGCTGCTGAGATAACATATTGTACTACTCATTGATTAAATCAATACTATCTCTCCACAATCTGCCGTTATTCCTAAAATCCCAAAAAATCTCAGAAAAGTAAAAAAAAATATTTTTGAATATGCTCACTCTGGCTTGCTAATAAGGGTAATTTTGGAAACGATCTCTCCGGTTTTTTTATGTGGTTTGCGGATAACGGAATCACCTGCTTTTTCAAGTTCACGTGCTTCATCACAGAGCATTGCAGCAGCACGCATCATTTCATGTGCAGAGGCAACAATTGGGACATAGTCTATCCACTCTTTAGTCATGAAGCATCCCTTTACATTAACATTTGCAACAGCTTGTGCAATTTCATATGCTGCCCGCGCTTTTGCAAGTGCGTATGGATTGTTGAATTCACCTTTGGTGGAGTTGTCTGCGTTCAGAACTATTTTCGGGAGGACTAGCTCATTTCCTTTCTTTCCTGCCTTTACTTGGTCAATGACTTTATCAAGTTCGATCTGAAGTTTGCGGAACGCTCCTGTGATTGCAAGGACTTTCACGAGGTTACCATTGTAATCTGCCATCTCAATCGGATCAAGGAATTCACGGCGTGCACCAATCATGGAGTCAGCCTTCACGATGATGTATCCGAATTTAGACTCCTTCAGTGCTGAAAACTGCTCTTTTTTGGAGGTTACATCATCTGTGATGACGATTGTTGGGATGCCTGCTGCTGCAAGATCCTCACGTGCACCTGTTGGTCCCTCAAGAACTCCGTTTGGAGATACGACAATTGCAAAATCTGGTTTCCATGCTTTCAGGTTGCTGACTACTCGATCGACGTCTTCTTTCTGCAATTTTGTTCCTGAGGTTGCCATGAAAGTCATCATGTCTTCTCTATCAGCACGCTCATCTAAAAGAAGCTCTGCCATAACACCAGCTGCGATGTTTCCGAGCTTTGCAACTCCTACCTTAACTACCATAATTAATTAACTCCTCTCATTTTAAATGAGAACATCAGATTATTGACGAGAATCAATATAAGGTTTGTGAATTGATAGTACTGTTTTCGAAAATAAGGGAAAATATTTTGGATTATGATAAAACTTCCTCAAATATTGATATATTGGATGAATTCGAATCATGAATTTTTAGTTTATGGATTCAGGCACCTGTTACTTTTTTTAGTTATTATTTGTGTTTTGAAAAACTTTATTAAATTCTCAAAAATTTACTGCGCGTTGAATGCATGAATATATTTTTGGGTGTTTTTTTATTGATATGTTTCTTCTCTAAAAAAAAAGTACACTATTTTAACCAAACATGTTTATAGTTAAAAAACTTATATTAATATTCATGAAAGATACTCTCCTTACCGATCGTCAGAAGGAAGTTATCCGATATCGTAAGCAAGGGATGACTCAACAGCAAATTGCTGACCGTCTTGGGACATCAAAAGCAAACATTTGTACAATCGAAAAATCTGCCAATGAGAATATTCGGCGTGCCAAAGAAACTCTTGAATATCTCTATACTCTTGATGCTACTGATCTCTGTCTCCTTTCTGCAGGTACTGATCTTATGGAAGCCCCATATATCATCTACCAGGCAGCAGCCCCATTGAATATAAAAATTCGGTATGATAGTATCTCTTTAATTAATCGCATCAGCTCATATATGCCTGAAAAAATCAAAGGACGTCACGTAAAAGAAGATATCCATGTGTATCTTAATATTGACGGTGATCTTTACTTTGGATAAGCTCGTTTATTTCCATTGTCTCCATTATCTTTATTATACATTTCTTCCTAATATTATAGAGCCTTTTTAGGCTTACATTCGCATGGCTGTTGTGTGTTGTGCTGTGTTATAGATATTCATTTGGTTTGAAAACAAGCAAATTTTGCCAATGTTTTCATTATCGTGTAATTCTGTTGTGGAGATGATTCTGCAAAGGATTAGGACCTCAATAGGTATGATGAAGCGCGTCGGGCGTACATCCATGAGGATGAGCCCATTCTTTGTGAAAATCAAAGAGCGTGTGAACAGTCAGATTCTCTTACGTGAGACTTGGTAGTCGCAAAAAAATGCGGCGCATATACTTATACTAAATATGTCCTTTGACACAAACCATAGGACAGGCAATATGTTGGTGTTCGTGAGAATATCCTAAAGGTTTAGTGATTACCATTTGTCTTTCCTGTCTTCTAAATATCTGCGTCTATGCACAGAATGTGGGGAGAGAGACAGGAATGTGCATCCCATGGTCGAAGGTGATTTGCAATATCACAGGCTGATGGTGAAAAAAAATGATTGTGGTTGTTTGTAATTTACAACCATCGCAGACGTCTATCATTCTCTAGGGAATGAAAAAAAACGACTCCAATATTAAGGACTGATTAATATGAGAACTGTGAGACCGCGTGCTGGTTCCCTCGCATACTATCCTCGCAAGAGGGCCAAGAGTATTGTTCCAAAGTACCAATCCTGGCCAGAGTATCATGGATCTCCCACGCTTCAGGGATTTGCCGGCTATAAGGCTGGCATGACCCACGTCATTATGATTGACGACCACAAAAAAAGCCCTACGGAAGGCAAGGAAATTATGGTTCCGGTGACTGTCATTGAGATACCTGCCATGAAAGTTGCTGCAATCCGCGTCTATGTTAGAGATACCTATGGTAAGCATCCACTTACTGAAGTTTGGTCCGAGGATGTTACCCCGCTTTTTGGGAAAATCACTAAAACAAAGGTACATAATGTTGCAGCAGGAATCGAAAAAATCAATTATGCAATGGCAGACGTTGTTGATGTAATGGTTCTGATGTACACTCAACCAAGTACTATTACTGGTGTCCCAAAAAAGACTCCTGATTTAATGGAAATCCGTGTTGCTGGGGGTAGTGCACAGGAACGCTTTGACTACGCTCTCTCTCTTCTTGGAACCAGTGTTAAGATGGACTCTATTTTCTCAGAGGGCCAATTTGCTGATATTACTGGTATCACCAAAGGAAAGGGGTTTCAGGGCTCTGTCAAAAGATTTGGTATTTGTCTCAGAAAGAGAAAGCATGCAAGAACTAAGAAAGTAAGGCACATTGGTACTCTTGGTCCATGGCATCCTCACCATGTTCGATGGCAGGTTCCTATGCCTGGTCAGATGGGATTCCAGCAGCGTACAGAATTCAACAAGAGGATTCTCAAACTCGGTGAAAATCCTGATGAAATCAACCCGTTAGGAGGTTTCCTTCACTATGGTCTTGTTCGTAGCAATTACGTTCTGGTGAAAGGTTCTGTTCCGGGTCCAGCAAAACGTCTGATTCGTCTTCGTCCTGCAACTCGGATGGGTGAACAAAAGACAATTCAAACTCCTGTTATTGAGTTTGTAAGTCTCCAGAGCAAGCAGGGGTGATCTAACCGATGAAAGCAAATGTAAAAGCCATTAACGGTTCTGTTCTTCACGAGATCGAACTTCCACCAGTTTTCAATGAAGAATTCCGTCCAGATCTTATCAAAAGAGCTGTCCTTTCCTATCAGAGTGAGCAGTACCAGCCGTATGGTGCAAATCCTTATGCAGGTATGAGGACGTCTGCTGAGGGTTGGGGTTCAAAGCGTGGTGAATCAAAGATACCACGTATTAAGAATGGATCCCGTGGTGCCAAAGTTCCACAGACCAAAGGTGGTCACCCTGCTCACGCTCCAAAAGTCGAAAAGCTCCTCGTTGAGAAGATCAATAAAAAAGAAAAGGCAAAAGCAATTCGCTCTGCAATTGCAGCGACAGTTAACAGAGATCTTGTTTTTGCTCGTGGTCATAAGTTTGAAGGCGATTCTGCAATTATCGTTGAGGATGCATTTGAAGCTCTTACAAAAACTGCAGATGTTATGAAGGCCTTAATCGCTCTTGGCCTTGGCGCAGATATTGAACGTGCAAAAAAATCTCGTAATATTCGTGCAGGTCGTGGAAAGATACGTGGACGTAAGTATAAACAGGCAAAATCTGTTTTAATTGTAACCTCCTCTCCTGGTTTTACTGCAGGTGCCAACATTGCAGGTGTTGATGTCATGCCAGTCACTTTTCTAAATGCAAATGTTTTGGCACCAGGTGCTCATGCAGGTCGACTTACAGTATGGATTGAGACCGCTGTTAAGATGCTTTGGGGGTCTAAATGATGGTGTTCAGACATCCGCTTGTAACTGAAAAAGCAATGTTTCTTCTGGAGAATACAAACCAGCTCTCTTTCATAGTACGAAAAGAAGCAACTAAAGCCTCTATTAAGGTCTCTATGGAGAGATATTTTGGTAAGAAGGTCACTTCCGTTCGCACAATGATGATAGCCGGTGGGGCTAAAAAGGCAATTATTACCTTTAATGAAAAGAACGCTGCAGAAGAGATCCTCTCTCAGCTGGGTATTGTATAAGGTGAGTTGACATGGGACACAGAATCAGTACACAAGCACGTGGAAAGGGAGGTTCAACCTATCGCGCCCCTTCGCATCAATATAAGGCAGATCTGAAACATTTTGGATCTTTTACTGAGACCGTTACCGCAATCGTTGTTGACATCGAGCATGATCCTGCCCGTCACGCCCCTATTGCAGTGGTAAAGATCCAAGGTAAGAAGGAATATATCCTCATCACTGAGGGTGTTGGAATTGGTCATGAAATTGCGTGTGGGCCCGATGCAAAGATCGAGAATGGTAACACTCTCCCGCTTTCAGCAATTCCAACTGGTATGGTGGTCTGTAATATTGAAGCACGTCCTGGAGATGGAGGAAAATTTGTCCGTTCCAGTGGTGTTCAAGCTATTGTTATTGGTAAATCTGAGGGTAAGGTCGGGGTTCGCATGCCCTCAGGAAAAGTGAAATGGTTCCACGAGCACTGTCTTGCAACCATTGGTCTTGTGGCAGGTGGTGGGCGTGGAGACAAACCCATCCTGAAAGCTGGTAAACAGTATCATAAGATGAAGACTTCGGCAACTAGATGGCCGCGTGTTCGCGGGGTCGCTATGAATGTCATTGATCATCCGTTTGGTGGTGGAGGACATCAACACCCGGGTAAGCCAAAGACCGTTTCCCGTGGTACTCCGGCTGGTAAGAAAGTTGGACATGTTGCAGCACGAAGAACAGGATGTCGAAGGTGAACATAAATGGCAAAGAAAACGACTAAAAGGATGCCAAAGCGGCGAGAGGAATATACTTACCATGGTTACACCATTGAGCAACTTAAGTCTATGTCCATGAATGAGCTTCTTCCTATTATGCCGTCCGGTGCTCGCCGTAAAGTTCTTCGTGGTTTTACCCGTGATGAAGAGGATGTTCGCGCGAAGATTGCAGCTGGTGATGGTGTTAGGACTCATATTCGCTCAATGATTATTCTTCCAGAGATGGTTGGCAAGAATGTTGCTATCTATTCTGGAAAAGAGTTCGTTAGTTTCAAAATTCCGGCGGAGGGTGTTTTCCACTATTTTGGTGAATTTGCTCTTACCCGAAAAAAGGTCAGTCATGGTAGTGCGGGTATTGGTGCAACCCGGTCAAGTAAGTATGTCCCGTTGAAGTGATTGTCATGGCAAGAACAGAATACTGTAACAAACTTACTGGTGATAACATCGCCCGTGCAAAGGCCAATGAACTAGGCTGTTCTCCGAAACATGCAGTAGAAATTGCCCATCTCATCCGTAATATGATGGCAGATGATGCGATTTCATACCTTGAACAGGTTATTAATCTGAAGAAGGCAGTTCCATTCCACCGCTATGCAAGAAACGTTAGTCATCAGAGATGCTTAAATGGAAAAACGTTTGGTACATCTTCTGGAAGATATCCTGTAAAGGCTGCCGCTGAGTACCTTCGATTAATTCGCTCTGCACAAAAAAATGCTGAATATATGGGTCTTACTCCGGAAAAAATGGTTATAATTCATGCAGCAGCAAATAAAGGTCGATGTATAAAGGCAATTTTTCCTCGTGCAATGGGAAGGGCTACGCCAAAGCACAGAGACACCGTGAACATTGAGATTATTCTCCGTGAGGGGCAGTAAGTATGACTATTGAGAAAAAGTTTGTTGCTGATGGTGTTCGCAAGGTTCGTGTTGAACAGTATCTCAATAAGGAACTCAAGCGTGCTGGCTATGGTGGTATGGATATTGTGAGAACTCCTGTTGGTACACAAGTTACGATCTTTGCAGAGAAGCCAGGTATCGTTATTGGTAAGGGGGGAAGATTGGTTCGTCAGATCACAACCGATCTAACTTCGGTGTATGGCATTGACTCTCCCCAGGTTGAGGTCCAGCAGGTTGCAAATCCGAATTTGAATGCCCAAATTATGGCTGAACGTCTTGCAAATGCTTTGGAGCGTGGTTGGTACTTCCGTAAAGCAGGTTCTTCTGTTATTCGTCGGGTTATGGATTCAGGAGCACTTGGCTGTGAAGTTATCATCGCTGGCAAATTAACAGGAGCTCGCGCGCGTGTTCAGAAATTTGTTGAAGGATATATCAAACATTCTGGTGAGCCCGCTGAGTCTATTGTTGAGACTGGTTATGCAACCGCTGTTAAGAAACTTGGAATTATTGGTGTTCAGGTAAAGATTGTTCCACCGGGAGCAGTTCTCCCAGATCACTTTGAGGTACGTCCCGATGTAAATCCTGCTCCAGCTCAGGTTGTTGAAACAGATGTGTTTGAAGAATTTGACGCGGAACTTGCGAGAGAACCCGAACTACCTGAATCGGATTATTACGAGGGGGCTTGAGCTTTATGGCAATATTTAGAGCAAAAGAAATTGCTCAATTTTCCGATGCTGAACTTGCAGAAAACGAGCATAAACTTCGAAATGAATTAATTCAGCAGTATGGAAAAGTAAGCACCGGTGGTGCACCGGAAAACTCAGGCAAGATTCGCGAAATCCGTAGGACAATCGCACGCATTAAGACAGAATGGACTAAACGTCAGAACTGAGCCGTTGTATGATTACACCACAATCGATCCTGCAACATGAGTTAATTGGGTTATGTGCAGTTGTGGTGCGTTCACGCAACAAAACACAGGAAGGTATGTATGGTCTCATCATTGATGAAACCAAAAACACTCTTTCCCTTCGTTCGGAGAATGGGATTAAGTGCTTGGAGAAACAATATATGTTACTCCGGGTGACCCTTCCGGATAGTGTTGAAGTTGTAATTGACTGCTCCAGCCTGTCTCTCTCACCCGCGCGCCGTATCAAAGCGAGGGTGTGAGTTCGAGTAATGAGAAAGTTGTATCTCGTTTATTCAGCACGTGACATGTTGAGCTATGCACGTAAGAAGATGGTTAATATATGGCAAAAAATATCGGTTTAAATGTTTCAGTTCCGAAAAAAGACTGTAACGATGTAAATTGCCCATTTCATGGCAGCTTATCGGTACGCGGCCAGGTGATTACCGGTAAGGTTGTGAGTGAGCGCATGCAAGGTACCGTCGTCGTCGAGCGGAACTACCTTCATTTTGTCAAGAAATATGACAGGTATGAGAAACGTAGTTCTAAAATTCATGCACATATGGCTCCATGCCTTGATGCGAGAATTGGTGATGAGGTCAAGATTGCAGAGTGCAGACCATTGAACAAGACAACCTCTTACGTTGTTGTTGAGGTGGTGACTAGGATATGAAAGGTTTAACTTCTAAGATACCGCGCGCACTTCAAACCGGTTCCAGGATGGTTTGTGCAGATAACACGGGTGCCCGTGTTGTTCAGATTGTTTCTGTTTTTGGATATCATGGTGTGAAAAACCGACAACCGAAAATGGGTATCGGAGATCTTGCCACAGTATCTGTGAAAAAAGGAACTCCTGATATGAAGAGAAAACTTGTAAAAGCAGTTGTTGTTCGTCAGAAAAAGGAGTTTCGTCGCCCAAACGGACTCCGTGTATCGTTTGAAGATAACGCGATGATACTCTTAAATGATAATGGTGACCCTCGTGGTACTGATATCAAGGGCCCAGTTGCGCGTGAAGTTGCAGAGCGGTTTCCTAAGGTTGGTTCGATGGCAACGATCATTATCTAAGGTGAAATAAAACATGGCACGTATTGCAAGCATTCAACCGAGAAAACAGAGGAAGTTCCGGTACAATGCTCCCATTCATGTTCGTGGAGCGTTTTTACATGCAACTCTCGCTGATGATCTCCGTCATAAATATGGCAAACGCAGTTTCCGTGTTGTCACCGGTGACACCGTAAAAGTGCTTCGTGGTGAATTCACGGGCACTGAAGCTGTTGTTGATAAAGTCGATGTTAAGAATACAAAGATTCTTGTTCATGGTGTTGTAGTAAAGAAGGCAAACGGCGAGGATGTCCCCAGACCCATAGACCCTTCTAAAGTGATGATCACCAAACTGAATTTGAAAGATGCAAAACGTGTTGCCCGTCTTGAGGTGAAGGTATAATGACTCGCACAAAGCGCATGACGGCCCCGGATGCATGGCAGATTGCCCGCAAGGAAAGTAAATATGTCTTAAGTCCATCTTGTGGTCCTCATGATGCATCTGCCCTTCCAATTGGAATCTGGATTCGTGATCATATGCATCTTGCTCAGAACACTAAAGAGGTCAAGAAAATTCTTCATGATCGCAATGTTGTTCTGAATGGTTGTGTTGTAACTGATGAACACATTGGTATTGATGTCTTTGACATCATAAGCTTCCCGAAGATCGATAAACATTATATGATTCTTGTCGATAGAAAGGGACGTTACATGCAGTATGAGATCTCTTCTAATGCTGCAAAGTTCCAATTGGTTAAAGTTGCAAATAAGACAACTCTTCGTGGTGGTAAGACACAGATTAATTTGACATCTGGTGCGAATTTTATTGGTGATGATATCTATAAAGGCAAAGATTCCCTTGTTGTCAGTCTTTTTGGAGATGACAGATTTGCAGTTCAACAACATTTTCCGTTTGCAGTTGGAAACGTTGCCATTATTATTGGCGGTCAACATACGATGAAGACTGGAAGGATTGTTGATATCCTGATTCAGCAGTCGTCTCTTTCAAATCGCGTAATCCTTGAGGATGTAGATGGTGTTCTGTTCGAGACTATTGAGGACTATGTATTCATGATTGGAACTACTGAGTCTTTCCTTTCAACTTGGGGTGTTAATGCATGAATGATATGCAAAAACCGTTTGTGTCGAAGGTTGTTTTGCACATGGGTGTTGGCGAAGCTGGTGAACGGCTTGTTAATGCGGAAAATATCATGGCAGATCTAACTCATGGTTCCAAACCGATTCGTTCTTATGCAAAGAATACGCTTCCTGCCTTTGGAGTTCGTCGTGGCCAACCAATTGGATGTAAGGTTACTCTTCGCGGAAATAAAGCTATGACGTTCCTTAAAACAGCATTAAAGACATATTCAGTTGAAAATGTCCTTCATCCACGACAATTTGATGCAACCGGTAATTTTAGTTTTGGCATTGAGGAACACACGGACTTTCCAGGTCAGGCCTATGACCCAAAGATCGGTATATATGGTATGGATATTATCGTTGTTATCGAGAAGAAGGGTACAAGAACTGCACGCAGAAAGATCCAGCAAAAAAAACTCAACACGAAATTGCATGTAACTCGTGAGGAGGCTATGACATTTGTGACTGAGACCTTTGGTATTGAGGTGGAGTAATATGGCAGCAAAAGACAACGATAAGGTCCAGCAGAAAAAGTATGGTCGTGGTGAAAACCAATGCCAACTTTGTGGACGCAAGCAAGGCCTTGTGCGTAAATATAACATTTACTTCTGCCGTCAATGTTTCCGTGAATGGGCGTCTACGATGGGCTTTAAGAAGATGAACTAAGAGGTGACGGGGAATGACAAAACAGAATCCAATTGCAGATGCAATGAGTGCTATCAAGAATGCCGGTGATACTGGTAAACTTTCAGTGACCGTTGAACCGGCAAGTCGCCTCTTTGGTGATATGCTTAACGTTATGCAGGAATATGGATATATTTCCGGTTTTGAGATAATTGAGGATGGAAGAGGTGATCAGTATGAGATTTCTCTTACAGGTGGCATTAACAAATGTGGTGTTATTACTCCTCGTTTCTCTGTGAAAGTTGCAGATCTCGAGTCCTGGGAAACTCGATATCTTCCAGGGAAAGGATTTGGAATTATTATCCTGACTACTTCTAGGGGTGTTATGTCTCATGAAAAGGCACGTAAGCTCGGAATTGGTGGCGAGCTGTTAGGATATGTTTTCTAAGGAGAGGGAAAGTTATGCATGAAATGATTTTCCACATTCCTAAAGGTGTAACTGTTACAAAAGAGGGTGACCTCTTGACGATGCAAGGTTCTAAGGGCTCTCTCTCACGCGTTATGTATCACCCTGCAATTAAAATTGTTGTTGATGAGGGCGTAGTGAAGATAACTACTGAGTCCACTCGGCGTCGTGTTTATGCACTGCTTGGTACCTACAATGCTCATCTCCATGTAATGGCGAAAGGTGTCACAGAGGGATACGAGTACCGCATGAAAATTGTTTATAATCACTTCCCTATTCAGGTGAAAATATCTTCTGATCGCGTTGAAATTGCTAATTTTCTTGGAGAAAAACAGGCACGCTATGCAAAGATTGTTGAGGGTGTGAGTGTAAATATTACGGGTGACGAACTAATTTTAAACGGTATTGATCGTGAAAAGATTGGGAACACTGCGGCAAATGTTGAGCAGGCCTGTAAGGTTCACAATCGTGATCCCCGTGTGTTCCAGGATGGAATCTATATTATCAGCAGAGGTAACTAATATGGCGAGTGAAGTTAAAAAACTGATTTGTGCACGTTTTGCAAAGAAGGCAAAATTCTCCCGCCAATGCCTCCATGCGAAGATTAAACTTGCTGACACGTGGCGCCGACCACGTGGACTACACAGTAAACAGCGGAAGGGTATTCGTGCAAAAGGTGCACATCCTGAAGCAGGATTTGGAGCACCAGCAAAAATCCGCGGTTTTCATCCATGTGGATATCGTGATGTTCTTGTGTTTCGACCTGCTGATCTTGAAAAAATTGATGCAGCCACCACTGCTGTTCGTATTGGTGCCTCCGTTGGAGGGAAGAAGCGTGCTGCTATTCAGAAGCGTGCAGTCTCCCTTGGTATCAAGGTTTTGAACTCGAAAGAGGTTAAATCATTTGTTGATACAATGTCTGTTATCGAGGAGGAGATGTCGAATGAGTGATCTCGCTTCTCAGCGTCGCCTTGCGGCTGCTGTTCTCGGTTGTGGTGAAAATCGTGTTTGGTTCAATCCAGAGAAGCTTTCTGATGTTCAAAATGCCATGTCTCGGGAAGATATTCGCACGCTGATCGAGGATGGTGCCATTTCTTCTCACCAGAAAAGAGGTGTATCCCGTGGACGTGCGCGTGTGCGGATTGCAAAGCGTGCCTATGGGCATTGTAAGGGTCAAGGACGTCGCAGTGGTGCAAAGGGTGCCCGCACACCCTCAAAAATTCAATGGATCAAAAAGATCCGTGCACAACGTAAAGAACTTCGTATTCAACGTGATGGTGGTTTTATTACGAGATCCGAGTATCGTCGCCTCTATCGCCGTGCAGCGGGAGGTCAGTTCCGTAATGTTGCTCACTTGAAAGCTCAGATTGAGATTGTTACTTCTCGGAGGGACTAAGCAATGGCTAAAAATGGAAGATACTTTGTTCAGTTCCGCAGACGCCGTGAAGGAAAAACTGATTACTATCAGCGCCAACGGTTGATTGTTTCTGGAAGAAATCGTATGGTTATCCGGAAAACGAATCGTCACATTATCATTCAGCTTATTGCTGCACAGATAGGTGGTGACTATACGCTGGTTCATGTGAATAGTCAAGAACTGGTAAATTATGGATACAATGGTTACCTTGGTAACACACCTGCCGCATATTTGACAGGTATGTTGTTTGCAGTTCGCGCAAAAAAAGCAGGATATGATGATGCAATTGTGGATATAGGTTTGCAAGTTGCATCTCCGGGTGCTCGTGTATTTGCTGCTGTAAAAGGAGCTCTTGATGCTGGATTCAGTGTTCCTGTTGGTGAGAATATCCTACCGGATGCAGATCGTTGCAGTGGTTCTCATATTGCGGAATATGATGATCGTTATGCTGATATCATCTCTTGTGTTGAGACAGTAAAGGATGCAATTATGAAGGAGCTGGAGTAATATGTCTTACGAACAGGAAGAATGGTTTCCCATTACCGGTCTTGGCAAAAAAGTTATTTCCGGAGATTTTGCAAGTTTCGATGAGATTCTTGCAAGTGGTTACCCCATTAAGGAGGCAGGCATAGTTGATGCAATGCTTCCCGATCTTGTTGATGAAGTCCTCTGCATTGATATGATGCAGCGTATGACTGATTCCGGTCGTCGTATTAAGTTTAGAGCGGTTGTTGTTGTTGGCAACAAGGATGGTTATATTGGTTTTGGCCAGGGCAGAGATGTTCAGGTGGGAACTGCCATCAAGAAGGCAATTGTAAATGCAAAGCTGAACATTGTAAAGGTTCGTCGAGGATGCGGCTCCTGGGAATGTGGTTGTAGTCAGCAACACTCTGTTCCGATGGAAGTTACTGGAAAAGCCGGTTCTGTTACTGTAACTCTAAAACCCGCTCCAAAAGGGATTGGTCTTGTAACTGGAGATGTCAGTAAAAAAGTACTAGCACTAGCAGGAATCCGCGATGTTTGGGTCAATACGAGTGGTAATACTAGAACAACAATTAACTTTGCAAAGGCCACATACAATGCACTTCGTGAGACGAATCTTGTTCGTATTGGAGGTAGGAAGTAATGTATGCAGTTGTTCAGGTTCGAGGTGTGGTTAATACTCGCCGCGATATTAAGGAAACATTAAAAATGTTGCGTCTTCACCACATTAATCACTGTGTCCTTGTTCCAGAGACTCCGGAATACCTTGGAATGATTCGAAAGGCAAAGGATTATATAGCATTCGGTGAAGTTGATGCAACAACACTTGAGATTATTCTTACTACTCGAGGTCGACTTACTGGTAACAAACCGCTTACTGAGGAGTATGTTCAGGGTGCAACCTCCTTCAAGAGTATTGCCGAACTGGCGGCTGCCCTTGCCGGAAATCAAATCCGAATGAGAGATGTTCCTGAACTCAAACCTGTTCTTCGCATGCACCCCCCAAGGAAGGGTTACAAGACTACAAAGCGTACGTTCAATCAGGGTGGTGCCCTGGGCTACTATGGAAAGGAAATTAATGATCTTCTGATCAAGATGAGGTAAAATATATGCCAGTCAACAAACGTTCGAAGTATCGAGGAACTCGTACTTGTGGTGGAGGTACCCATAAAAATCGCCGCGGTGCGGGTAATCGTGGAGGTCGCGGGAAAGCAGGATGGCGTGATCACAATTTCACTCGATTCTACCTTCTTGGAAAAACTGAGGGTAAGCATGGATTTGTCTGTAAGACATCTGTGACCTATAATGTTCTTGATATTGGTGATATCGATCAGATGATTCCAGATCTTCTTGCTCGTGGGATTGCCACAGAAAATGGAGATGTTATCATTCTTGATGCATCATTGATAGGTGTTGATAAGGTTCTTGGAGGAGGTCGAGTTACTCATAAGCTCGAAATTACTGCTGAGAGCTTTTCTACACGTGCTGCTGCGAAAGTTCAGGAACTGGGTGGTCAGTTGCTGACCAAATAAATTTTCAATTTTTGGTGTATTACTCATGGGAGAACTATTGGATCGAATGGAACCACTGTTGGCAAAGATGCCGATTGTTCGGCCCCCTGAAGGTCACGTTCACTTTAAAAATAAGTTGATATGGACTGCCACAGTGCTAATTTTGTATTTTATACTGATGAATATTCCTGTTTTTGGTTTGAGTGAAACTTCTTTGGATGTTTTCCAATATTATCGTGCTTTACTCGCAGGTGCATCAGGAACAATCCTTCATCTTGGTATTGGACCTATTGTGACTGCTTCAATCGTATTGCAGCTTCTCCGTGGCGCTGATCTGATTAGGATCAATACTTCTGATGAGCGTGGCCAGGTTATTTATATGGGTCTTCAGAAATTGCTGATCTTCGTGATGATCATTCTTGAAGCTCTACCCAATGTGTTGGGTGGATGGATGAGTCCTGATATGGCGATTGCTGCAATGCTTGGGGGCAATGCTACTGTTGTGATGGTCATAATATTCCTGCAGATCTGCTTAGGTGGTTTGTTGGTTGTATTTATGGATGAAGTTGTGTCGAAATGGGGTATTGGTTCAGGTGTAGGCCTCTTCATTGTTGCTGGAGTTGCTCAGGGTCTCGTAAATGGATTCTTCAATTTAGAAGCTACGGTGGATCAGTTTGCAGTGGGTTTCTTCCCAAGGCTGTTTGAGGTCATAGGCTCTGGTGTGAATTTTATCGAGTACTTTGGTCTTGAATTGCTCGCTCTGTTTACAACAATTGGACTGTTTCTCCTTATTGTGTATGTTGAGGCGACTCGTGTAGAAATACCGCTTGCTCACGCAAATGTACGTGGTGCTCGTGCTCGATTTCCGGTTAAACTTGTGTATGCAAGTGTTCTCCCAATGATTCTGGTTCGTGTTCTTCAGGCAAACATTCAGATGATTGGAATGTTTCTTTCTAGTTTTGGTATTAACATCTTTGGAGAGTTCAATGGATCTACGCCGATTAATGGTCTGATGTGGTATCTTGCACCGATTAATCAGCCACAAGATTGGATGTGGTGGCTTTCACAGTTTACTGGAGCCGGTCATGGAGCATGGGAGATTGCTCTTCGCGTGAGTATTGACACAATTATAATGATTGTTGGTGGTGCTCTGTTTGCAATATTTTGGGTGAAGACTGCGGGTCTTGATTCGAAACATGTTGCTCGTCAAATTCAGCACTCGGGTATGCAGATTCCGGGTTATCGTCGAAGTCCTGTTGTGCTCGAGCGTTATCTGGATAGATATATTCCGCTTGTTACAATCATTGGTGGTGTGTTTATTGGGGTACTCAGTATTCTTGCCAACATGTTGGGTATTATTGGGTTTGTGGGGGGAACCGGTCTTCTGCTTACAGTATCTATTGTTTATCGTTTGTATGAACAGATTGCAAATGAACAGATCATGGAGATGTATCCGTTTATGCGGAACTTCTTTGGAGGTAGAGACTGACTCTTATTTTTTAAAATTTTTTTCTTTTTAGTCAGATATGGTCCAGTGCTGTCTCATGTTATCTATTGTGCTTAAGAATTGTTATAGTAAATGATTTGCTCTTTCTCGAAATAGATTGTTATCTTTCGAATTATCCTGGTGATGAGGTATTCTTTTTGAGTATCTTCTTTCTCTCATAAAAATACATTTATTATCCTACTCTTCCAAAATTAAATAATTCTTAAATCGGGAGATAGTGGTTCAATATGACCGGAAAAAAAATTATCATCACCGGTGTACCTGGTGTTGGAAAGACAAGTGTAATCAACATTGCAATGGAAAAAATCGCAGATGAGGGTGTTCCTTATCAGAACATCAACTTTGGAAGTTTTATGTTTGAAGTTGCCGCGGCAGAAGGTCTTGTACACGATCGCGATCAGATGAGAAAACTTGATCGTGCTATTCAAAAGCGTCTGCAAAAACTTGCTGCGGAAAAAATTGCTGCAATTGATGGAAATGTTATAATCGATACACATGCTTCTGTTAAGACGTCAAGTGGATACCTTACAGGCCTTCCGGAGTGGGTTATCACTGCAATCATGCCGGATGTTCTTGTTCTTGTTGAAACGGATAATGATCAGATTTTTCTTCGCAGACTTTCTGATGATACACGTTTTCGCGATATGGATGGTACAAAATCTATTGCCGAACATCAGGAAATGAATCGTGCTTTTGCTGCATCCTATGCGGTACTTACAGGATGCACTATCAAAATTATTGTCAATGCAGATCTCCTCCTTGACAAAGCCGTCGAAGAACTTGCAGCCGTTATGAGGTAATTTTGATGGAAATCAGTAACAAGTATGGAATGTACGTTGCTCTTGCTGTAGTATTCAGTATGATGCTCCTCTATGGCTGGTCAGAAGCTCGTGCTCTTATTTCTGCCGTTGTTGACCTCATTGTTGGACCATTTTCTGCATTAGGTCTTCCATTTTTTGCCGTTGTTGACCTCATTGTTGGACCATTTTCTGCATTAGGTCTTCCATTTTTTGCACTTGTACTGATTCTTGCAACATGTACTGGTCTGTACTCTTCTCTTGTCCAAAAGTACACCATTGATTATGACAAGATGCGAGATGTTCAGGAAAAATTTAAGGAATTAAATGCTCTTTTCCGTGAAGCACAGCGTTTTGGTGATGAAAAAGCAATCAAAAAGATGCAGGCTCGTCAGCAGGCCATGATCGCCGAACAAATGGAGATGAGTCAGCAACAATTTAAACCTATGGCCTATATTCTTGTTCTAACCGTACCAATATTTTTTTGGTTGATTGAGCATATCCCTCAAACCCCTGTCCTAACCTTGGACAATGCTGATCTCAGCAATGCTATTGTTCTTCCATTCTCTGGGTTATCTAGTTATTTTGATATCTATTTTGGTTTTTTCCCATTGTGGATTCTTTGGTACATGCTTTGTTCTTTAGTGATCACACAGGTAATCCGAAAATCCCTTAATATTGGAGGGATATAACCGATGCGAATTACGATCAGCGGTTTACCGGGTTCAGGAACTACTTCTCTTGCTAAAGCACTTGCTGAACGATATGATCTTCGATATCTGTCTGCAGGTGAGGTATTTCGTTGCCTTGCCAAAGAAAATGGTATGGATCTAGCCTCTTTTGGAAAATTCGCGGAAGAAAATCCCGAAATTGATCTCAAAATTGATGCAAGGCAAAAAGAGATCGGTGAAACCAGTGATGATATTATTTTAGAAGGGCGTCTTGCTGGATGGATGGTAGAAAACGCTGATTTGAAAATTTTGCTATATGCATCTCCTGGCTGTCGTGCAGAACGTATTGCTGAGCGAGAGAACCTTTCCTCTGAAGAAGCATCTGTTGCAACCGTTGATCGGGAAGCCTCTGAGGCCGCACGATATATGGAGTACTATGAGATTGATATTGCAGATCTGTCTCCATATGATATTGTTATCAATTCTGAGACGTTTAATCAGGAAGAGGTTCTTGCCATTGCTGAAACACTTATTGAAATGGTTTTTTCAAGAATCAAACCAGTATGATACCAATCTCTACTATAAAAAAATAAAAAAATATTTTTTTTTTATTTTGCGTGATAGATATTGCGTCAATGAAGCGTTTTTCAATGATTTGTACTCAAAAACTGTTCTGTATATGGATGAGGGCTCACATGCACTGCGCTCCTGCCTCATAGAGAGCGTAGAGTTCATTTCCTGCATCTAGTCCTACACGACGAAATGTTTGCTCGATTAAAATCTCTCCATATTCCTCAGGGATGCAGCTAATGCTCTCGTATCCTTCTCGGATCAGATTTATGAGGGCTGTAAACTCTTCGTCGTCCAGATAATTAAGTCTCCTTGCAAAATCGTCTCCATTTCTTGCATAATGATTTGCTACTGGTGGTAGGATAGAGCGATATGTGTTCTTTGATCCATTGCATATTAGTGTGTTGCATTCAGGTGCAAGTTTTAGCAGCAGTGCAATATCCCGTTCAGAAAGTGTTCTAGCCATAATATACTTTGTTTGTTATACTTACGTACGTAATTATTTGTTGGATTCTATACTATTATGTGTGGAAGAGATTTCGTGAGATGCGCAAGACATACAATATTTCTCCGTCTTCCATTCTCTCTGAATTCGTTATGATTCCAATTACACCATACTGTTTACATAATGCGAGTAATTCTATAAGTCCTGTTTCTGAAGAAATTAGCAGAAATATCCTACCAAATTTTGAGAGATGGCCAATTGCTTCTGGTAGGAATTTCTCGATCACTTCTCTTCCAGTCTCCCCACCATCCAATGCGAATTCCAACCAATCATTGATACGTTGTTCCGGTTTCGTTGGTAGGTACGGTGCATTGAATATAATTAAATCAAAATCACCAGATATTGGATCCAGAAGATTTCCACGGATGACGGGAACTCCCTCCTTTGCAGCATATCTTGTTGCATGTGGATTTATTTCGGTTGTTATTGTTTTTTGAGCAATTGTCATTATTGCTTTTGCAATAGCCCCCGTTCCCGTTCCTACCTCTAGCACTCGATCTGACTCTTTTATCTCTGCCAAAACTGCTTGTATCATTAGATGTGTGTCTTCTGCTGGAAAATAGATTTGATCCATGTCTATATTCATGTTATTAGTGATGCCAGGTGATTGGAAAGATCAATGAAATCAATCGTTGATAGAATTTCTGGTCGTTTATCAAGTACTTCAACAGAAAGTTTTTTGTAGAAGTTTGTTATTACCGCACTATCATAGATTTTTTTCATATTGCGAAGACCGTTTCGGATTGTCTTTCTTCGGTGGCTGAAGAGTTCTCTGACGAGTATCGCGTGTACAATGCGATTTTCTATTGGTATCGGTGGTTTACGAGGCGTAACCTTCACTACAATCGACTTCACCTTTGGTTGTGGAAAGAATGCTTTGGGAGGGAGCTCTAGAATCTTTTCTACGTTCGCATATGTTTGAGTCATTACAGAAAGTCTTCCGTACTCTCTGCTTCCAGGTTGTGCTAGCATTCGTTTTCCAAATTCCAGCTGATACATCAGTACTGCTGATTCAAAACCAATTTTTAGAAGTTGGAATGTTATCTTCGATGAAATTGAGTATGGAAGGTTGGCAATCACTAGATCAAACTCTGGTAGAGATACCTTTGTTGCATCACCTCTGATTAGCTGCAACTGATTGGATCCGAGCGCTTTGGAAAATTGTTGCTCGAGGTTTGGCAAAAGATGTTTGTCCACCTCTATTGCACGGACGTTTGCTCCGCGCATTAACAATGCTGCGGTTAAGGCTCCTCTTCCAGGTCCTATCTCAAGGACGTTTTTTCCACATACTGGAATTGTATCTGCAATTAGCTCAATGGCATTTGTATCTATTAAAAAATATTGATCTTTAGATACCTTCATTTTGAAGAGAAAAGATGATACTTCTCATCTGGGTTTTCTAGTTCTAGCATGATTCGTTCAAGAATAAATTTTTCTGGTTTTGCAAGTGTTTTCACTCTAGAACGGATATCTTCAAAGCTTTCAAATGGCTTTTTCTCTCTCTCTGATAACGTCTCAATCAGTGTTTTTTTTCCAAAACCTGGAAGGAGATTTAGCATGTGTAATTTTAAACTTATTGGTACTGCCTCATTATAGAACTTCACAAATCGTGCCTCATTTTCTGTAATGATCTCTGAGATAACTGGATACAGCTCTCTTTTTGCTGTATTGGTTAGTTCTCCATAGGAAATCCGGCGTTTAACTCGTTCAATAACCTTTCGTTCACCGTCACCGATATATACCTTGTCGTGCAGATTGATAGAATAATTTCTTTTAGGAATCAATTCTAGTAGTTTAAATTGTTCAACACCAATTGCAAGGATAATTGGCTCTCGCTGATTTAAAGGACGCTTATCTTCAGCATATCCCCATTGGAGAAAATCTAATATAATTGCTTCAATTTCTTTTTTATCGGTTTTTTCGGTTTTTGGAGACATAATTTTGCATCTCACTTACGAATGATTGCGAAGGATATTTAGGATTTGATCCAGTTCTTCCGGAAAAAGTGTATATCGTTCTTTTGCATAAATAGCGCGGAGTTCGTCGCGATTTTTTGGCATGATATTAACAATTCGGTAGGCGATATCTGCCCTCATCTTTTCAAGGCCGTTCAATTTTTCAATGAGAATTTTTGCGCTTTTGGGATCGCATTTTCCAAGATTGTCGGCATGATCGATACTTTTACGCAACTCATACGACATCTTTCTACTAGGCGTTTCTACCTCATTATCTCCACCGGCACGTTTATCCCGAATCGAGATCAACTCCTCGCGAAGTTCTGGTAATGATATCATTTCTTCGCTGATAACTTTTTTCACTTTCATGCCTGTGATTCCTGAAATACATTTAAAATTAGTATTTGGAGGTTAATATTTCTGTGCTTTAAGATGTTGTGGACGGGAAATAATTACTTTAGTTGCATTGCCATCTTTGATCTCAAGAAGCCATGCACGACCACGTTTTCCTAGGATGGTACCCGTTTTTCCATGGAACCTTGGATGTGGCATACCCTTTTGCACACTCGGATCAATTACTATATGTACCTTCTTTCCCTCCTCAAAATGTTGAATTACTGAGGTTACATTTGGCATTCCGCGTTCACGCAGCCCCTTCTTAAGCTTATATCGCGTCCTTTTTTTAATACCATTATGTTTTGCCATTTTTACTCATCTCCATTATAAATTCCATCGACCTGTACAACGTCTAATGTGACAACTTTTGCTGGAACGGTGAGGATTTCAGTGAGACTTGGTGTTGTTCTACCCTCATCTCCTGATATGAGTTCTTTGATATAGAGTCCACTTTCTCCTACAACCTCTATGCGGTATAAGGTTCCCTCTATTCCAAGAAACTCGATATCAATGACCTTTCGTTCTCTGATCAAATCTGCCCTTCGATGAGATACACGTTTAGGTGTGCGCTGATGAATCAAGGAACCTTTTAGCTTTGATACAGCATTTCGAACAGTTTCAAGAGATATACTTCCATCTATATCGACTAGAATCCTGTATGTTTTATGCCCTTTTTGTGATTTAATCATTTCTACAGTTTTTTTGTTAGACCATTTTTCTAGATTTACCTGAACCTGGGGTGCAGCAGATGTGTTAATCGCATATTCTAGCTCCTTTAGGTTTATATTCCTGATTTTTGGATTTTTCATTTCCATGATAAATGGTCTTCCAGTGCCAATCATTAGTGCGTCGATATCTTCTCTTCCTGATCCATGCAAAATTCCGTTTTCTGCTCTAAACATCTGTGTTGAGGTTTCTGCAATCATGTCTTCAACCGATGTAGGATATTGTTTTCCGGTGAAATTACACTTTTCACAGCCTTTTCCTCTGCATGCACGACAGTTCCAATGTGTCTGTGGAATTCCTCGTTCATACTTAAAGTATCTCCCGTAGAAATAAACTGGAGCAATTTGAAGCTCTATAGTATCTTCAGTGATATTCAGGATGATGGTGATTTCTGGGTTTTTTGGGTCCCCATTCTTTCCAGAAATGGAAGACACTGCTTTACCTACTTCGCGATTCATCTCAGATTTGATTGGCTCTGGATGTTTTATGGATAGATCGGACCAGATCATCTCTTCTGATTCTACCATTATTGGAGGTACTCGGGTGCCGATCACAAATGTGGAATACTCGACATCTTGTAAGGCGCTCACTATTCTCTTTACCCATCTGGGGATACTGTCAAAGATATCGTTACAGATCCAGCAGGTACCTTTTTCGTAGGGATGAAATGGAATATTGTAGATAAGTGCATGAGTTACACGCAGTGCATGTCCTCTCTGTTCATTAGATAATCCAAATGATTGTTTTGCAAACATTCTTCCGAGACAGTGATCGCAGATATCACCATATTCCAGAATGCGATGAACAGTTTCAAGTATGTCTGTCATTATTTTTCCCTCCGATCAAATTCATTTAAAATAATTGTAATGGCGTGATCTGCATGCAAAACGCGAGGTCCTACTGAATAACGTGGTAAATTTTTGATCAATGCTTCTTCTTCTGAAGTGAAATTCATGTGATCACTCAAAATGAAGTTTTCCCGTAATGTTTTTACATTTCGAATGTCTTCTCCGTTTTCATCCAAAACTGCAAATGGAAATTCTTGCAAAATTTTTGAAAGACCACCTATTCGAATTGAAATTCCTTCAGCAGCAGTTTGGAATTCTGGTTTTGCAGGAGTGCTCAATCCTTTTTTAATTAATGCCCCAGCACTTCGCTCATCTGGGTTAAGAGATCGGATTCTCTCTCCCGAAAAACGAAGTGTTTTATGTGGCTCCCCTCCTTCGAGGATAAGATAAGATTCTACATTGCGACGGAAATCATGACTGAGGAAGAAAGAGCTGTTGATGCAGCGGCATAAAACATCCATTCTTCCTGCTCCTCCAGGCATGTCGTTCAATGAAAAGTCTGGAGATGTTGTGGCCTTATGACCGATGATTGCGAATCGGAGCATGTAGTTATATGTACGTTGGATCTTTATTGACATAAGGGGTTCGCCTGTATAAGTTTGATATTTTTATGAGTATAAGACTGTGTATCTCTATTTTTTATAAAAAATTCAACTATATTTTGATATATTTGTCTGATATTTTTATTATTCTCTTATTCTTCAGATGCTGTATATGTATATCAGAACATTTATTTTAGTGCAAATTGCTTCTTTTTTTACGCTAAATTTGTTCGAAATTTTTGTTGTTTAGTATAGAAATCCTCTCATTTTTCTGTCCATTCACTTTTTTCAAGGAACTGCATGATTTTTTGTTTGTTTATGACTTGTTTGTTTATGACTTTTTTTGAATTTTTATAAATGTCTCTTTGATGGACTATTACCATAATATATCTGAAATTGCAATAATTTCTCTTGAAATTAGCGGAATAAATCCAATATCGCTTTGTTTACGTATAATAGAGATTCTAGATTCTATTGATTCTTCCTTGTTCTAAGTGACCGCTCTTTTCTTACGCTTATTGTTATTGCTTTTGTAACATCTCTCTCTTTTTCTTTCTTTTAGTTTTTCTTCTCTTTCTTGAAATTGTCTTGTGTTAGAATTATTCCTCATTTTTTATGTGCGCGGTCAATCAAACCATAAATCATGTAAGCGCATCTTGTTTTGTCACCATAACTCTTTTAAAACACATAAAGTGTTACTTTATTGCCTATATGTTGCTACCAATGGATACATTTTTTGAAAAAAATTCTGTGATTATTTATTAATTTCACAATTTTTTGCCTAGATTTTTCTAAAAGAGCGAATATTATCTCTCTTTTAAATTAAAGAGAATACTTATATCTGGACACAAAGATATATTTCACTGTCCCGAGAGGGGGATGTGTGAACGTTCTTTGAGTAACTCTCTGAATCGTTTGCGCAATTGTGCTAAAACGACTGTCACTGACCAAACAACAATTCTCAATTAGAAATTTCCAATGTTATTCAGCGAAAGTAATGGAAGATTGTGCGACACATGAAATCAAAGTGACGCAGAGCCAATGAAAAAACACTATTCCGAGGAAAAAAATTATGGCAAAATACATGGATGTCATTGATCTCTATGATGACAACGGCAAGCTCTTGAAGAGCAATGTCCCACTCGAACGGATCAGCCCTCTGGTTAATCCAGCCGTAAAGAAGATCATCGACGATACGAAGAGAACCGTTGCTGTCAACATTGGCGGCATGCAAGAAGGACTCAAGACTGGAAAGATTGGTAAACATCAGCAAATTCTTGGTCGTGAACTTGATCTTGACATCATTGGCAACATTGATGCAATCGAAGCAAAAATCAAAGAGTATGTCTCTGTAGAGGATGGGGATGACACAGAAATCAAACGCTTTAATGGCGGGAAACTTCTCTTAGTCAAAGTTCCATCCGCACGTATTGCAAGTGCAGCTACCTATGATGCGGCTCTTACATCTGTTGCAGCGGCAACTACTTATGCAGTTGTTGAGCAGTTCAACATTGATATGTTTAATGCAAACACTGTCAAAGCAGCAGCATTTGGCTCCTATCCTGTCACTATGGATATGGCAGGTGGAGCATGTTCCATGATTATGTCCATCCCGCAGAACAATGAGTCGCTCGGTTATGCACTTCGTAACATTCCAGCAAATCAATCTGTAATGATGACTCATCGCAATGCAATGCAGGGTGCAGCGCTTGCAGCCACCTTTGAGCAGGCAGGTCAGTTTGAGATGGGCAATGCAATTGGTCCGTTTGAACGTGCACAACTTCTGCTTTACGCTTACCAAGGTCTTAACGCAAACAACATCGTTTTCGACCTTGTCAAGGAAAATGGTCAGTCTGGTACTGTTGGTACTGTTCTCCAATCTCTTGTTGAACGTGCAATCGAAGATAACGTCATCGTACAGGGTGTTGGTAGTGCTACCTTCAAACCATACGAGACCAAAGATCCAATGCTGTGGAACGCCTACGCATCCGCAGGAACGCTCGCGGCAACCATGGTCAACTGTGGTGCAGGCCGTTTTGCACAGGCGGTCTCTTCGACTCTACTGTACTTCAACGACCTTCTTGAGCACGAGACGGGACTTCCAGGTGCAGATTTCGGCAGAACAATGGGTGTCGCTGTCGGTTTCTCCTTCTTTAGTCACTCTATCTATGGTGGTGGAGGACCGGGTATTTTCAATGGTAACCACGTTGTAACCCGTCACGCAGCAGGAAATGGTATGCCTTGTATCGTTGCAGCATGTGCACTAGATGCAGGTACTCAGATGTTCTCCCCAGAGGGAACCGCAAAAGTTTACGGTGACACCTTTGGTCAGATTGAAGAGTTTGCTCGCCCGATTCAGGCAATTGCAAAAGCAGTTTAAACCTTTTAAAAAATTCCGTCACGACGGATAAAGGTCAAAGAATGACAAAACCAACATATCCACAGCTGAGAATTGTTCCGATGAGATTCCTAAACCCCGAAACGGTTGAAACCCTTCTTAATAGACTCTTTGATGTTGGTGGAATTCGCCGTTTAGTCTTAAATGGCCCAAGCATTCCTGCAACTGTACCGTATGGCCCAGCCCGTGGGATTGTTAACTCTACCTCTTATCGACGACCCATTCAGGTATGTGGCGAGGAATATATGCTCGGCGTTCATGTAGGAAATATCCTTCTTGAACTTGCTGATTCATCTATGATTTCTGGAATTAAAGCAGTTTGCGATGAGGTATTTGCTGATAAATTCTCGTATGGGATCACTGAAGGTGTTTTTATGCGTTCTAATATGACAACTACTGATTATGCAAAATACGGTATTGTTGGGGACGAACGCATACTTGGGATGATTGATCCAAAGAGCAAACAACATCCGGTCATCCTTCAGGGGTACAGATAAATATGCCTCTCGGACGTGTGACACAACTGGTTGATTGCAGGCAAAGCATGGGAATGGGAAAGGGTGGTTCTCTCGCACAACGTGGTACTATTTCAGAATGTAAAAATCCTGATGTTATTGTCGTGGGAATGTCTCCTGGTCGGAGACATATAACAAAACCTGTATGTGATATCACATCAGCACTACGACAACAGGGAATTGAATACAGCGTAAGTACCTTGGTGTTGAATGCTGGTAGTGGAGTACCTCCAGATGCTGAAATTGGAGGAGCCGCACTCGGTTCAAACTTCGGAATATTAGATCGCGAAATTGAACAAATAGAGCGTCACAAAGTTGCCGTTCTCCATCATGGAAACATTCGATCTCATGTTATCCACAAATCGCGTAAAATTCTACAAGAATGTAGCGTTAATGCTGTTGTTGTATGTCAGGCACCGGTTGACTTTGAGGATTTTGCCCGGGAAGGTGTTAAAACTGCATATGTCATGCCAAAACCTGATAAAATTAGGACGAAGGGGACTGTTAAGGGTATTGTTACAGGAATCACTCGTGGCCAGACTCCTAGCCGTGTTGTAATGGCTGATGTCATTCATGAAGTACTACGAATAATTAAAAATCCTGAGATGGGAGTCAATGAAATTCATGAATCCTTGATATCAGGAATGCATACATTAAGGTGAACAAACTATGGTATATACACCACAGTATGGACCGGGAACATCCAAGGTTGCAGAAAACCGCCGCAATCAGATGAACCCGAATGTGAAGCTCGAAAAAATTCGCAGCGTCACCGATGAGGATCTCATCCTTATTATGGGACACCGTGCACCGGGACAGGCCTACCCATCAGCACATCCGCCACTTGCTGAACAGGGAGAGCCCGATTGCCCGATTCGAAAACTTGTCAAACCAACCGAAGGTGCAAAAGCAGGTGATCGCGTCCGTTATATTCAGTTTGCAGATTCGATGCTGAATGCACCGTGCCAGCCATATCAGAGGACATACCTTGAGATGTACCGCTTCCGTGGCATCGATCCTGGAACTTTGTCTGGTCGTCAGATTATTGAATGTCGTGAACGCGATCTTGAGGGGTATGCACGCCAACTCGTTGAGACTAACCTCTTTGATCCTGCGACCTGTGGCATTCGCGGTGCAACTGTGCATGGTCACTCCTTACGTCTTGCAGAAAATGGTATGATGTTTGATGCTGTACAGCGTTGTATTCTTGACACCGATGGGATTGTTAAGTACGTGAAAGATCAGGTTGGAAATCCACTTGATCGCAAGGTTTCTGTCGGAAAGCCGATGGATGCAGCATGGCTCAAGGAAAACACTACAATGTTCCACTCCCTCGTTGGGACTGCATTCCGCAGTGATGAGGAGTATGTTAAATATGTCCAGCGTATCCACGCACTTCGTACCAAGTACGGATTTATGCCTAAGGAGGCCTGAATACAATGGCAAAAGTAGAAAAAACCCAGAAACTTTTCCTTGAAGCACTCAAGCAGAAGTTCCCCAAGCAGGATGTTGAGTCTACCACGACTGAATTTTATAAGTTCAATGGTATTCATCAGTCTGCACGTAAGACAGAATTCCTCAAAGAGAATGAGGCAATTGTTGCAAAGAGAGGTATTTCCATGTATGACCCTGATCATTGTCACCTTGCGGGTGTTCCAATGGGTCAGCGTCAGCTTATGACCTATGAGGTCTCTGGAACTGGAACCTTTGTAGAGGGCGATGATTTACATTTTGTAAATAATGCAGCAATGCAACAATTCTGGGATGATATTCGTCGAACTGTAATTGTGTCCATGGACATGGCCCACTCCACCTTGCAAAAGCGTCTTGGTAAGGAAGTTACACCAGAGACTATCTCTGAGTATCTTCACATTGTCAATCATGCCATGCCAGGTGGAGCTGTCGTTCAGGAGCACATGGTTGAGACTCATCCCGCTTTAACTGACGACTGTTATGTTCGTGTATTCACTGGAGATCAGGAACTTGCAGATTCTATTGAGTCTCAATATGTCATTGACGTTGAGAAACTCTTCCCTAAAAAACAAGCAGAGGCTCTTCAGGCGGCAGTCGGCAAGTCCTTGTGGCAGTGTGTCCACATGCCAACAATCGTTGGACGTACCTGTGATGGTGGAACAACCTCACGCTGGTCTGCCATGCAGATTGGAATGTCCTTCATTGCAGCATATCGCATGTGTGCTGGCGAAGCGGCAGTTGCTGACCTCTCCTTTGCAGCAAAGCATGCAGGTGTCATTAACATGGCCTCACACTTACCGGCTCGCCGCGCCCGTGGTCCAAATGAGCCTGGAGGCATTCTATTCGGAAACTTTGCTGATATGATTCAGGCAGATCGTATCAATCCGAATGATCCCGCAAAAGCAACCCTTGAGGTAGTTGCTGCTGGTGCTGTTTTGTTCGATCAGATTTGGCTTGGCTCGTACATGTCAGGTGGTGTTGGCTTTACCCAGTACGCAACCGCAGCATATACTGATAACATCCTTGATGATTTTGTCTATCATGGCATGGACTATATTCATGACAAGTATAACGTTGATGTGAAGAATCCAAATGTCCACGATAAAGTCAGACCGACCCAGGAAGTTGTCAATGACATAGGTACTGAAGTTAACCTCTATGGTATGGAACAGTATGAGATGTTTCCGACCATGATGGAAGATCACTTTGGTGGTTCTCAGCGTGCAGCAGTTCTTGCGGCAGCATGTGGTACTACGACTTCCATTGCCACTGGAAACTCCAATGCAGGCCTCAATGCTTGGTATTTGTCAATGCTTATGCACAAAGATGGCTGGTCCAGACTTGGATTCTTTGGATATGATCTTCAGGATCAGTGTGGATCTGCAAACTCACTCTCTATTCGACCTGACGAAGGTTGTATCGGTGAATTCCGTGGACCAAACTACCCGAACTATGCAATGAACGTCGGTCATCAGGGTGAATACGCTGCAATTGTTGCTTCTGCTCATATTGGTCGCGGTGATGCATGGGCACTTTCTCCTCTTATTAAGATCTGTTTCGCAGATCCAGCACTCAAGTTCGATTTTGCAAATCCGAGAAAAGAATTTGCAAAGGGAGCTATCAGAGAGTTTATTCCAGCAGGAGAGCGCTCACTTATTATTCCTGCCCAGTAAGTCTATTCGGGACAACATCTTTTTTTTCTTTTTAGATTATTTAAACGCGCAAATGATTTTGTATTCATTGGAGAAATGCATAATCTATACATGTTGTATCCCCTTTTCTCCTCCGTTTTGTTGTTGCATCACAAAAATAAGGGTTCAAGAGTTCTCCCCATGTAAAATTAATTTTATATTGTGTAAACATCATTTGTTTTTAAAAAATTATTCAACCATAATACAAATTATTTGGATTAATTGGTGAAAATTTAGGCCGAAATAAGTGTTCAAAGAATATTTTTTCTGTCTCTTTCGTATACATTAATATATCACCTCTGCAAAAAAATAATTGTCCACACTTTGTACTCCATTCGTTAGAGTGAGAACATTATTTGAATGTTCACGTCTAAATGGCGTGAATAATAGTGAATTGTCCATGAGTCTTTCATGACTCCTGAGACGTCTGCGCGATGATGAATCGTGTGGCTTCTTGAGACGCATCCTTCGTTTCAATTTGTTTGCTGGCTCTTTGAAGTATAGCACTTACTGAAACTACACTTTCATTTCCTATAAGGAGATGTTTGTCCTGAATCATACTCTATGAGGATGTTCAGGTGCAGCACAAGTTATATTACTTGTGCATGCAAATTCAAGGGAGAATCTTACATGCAAGAAATTATAATCGGCATTGGAGTAACTGCCCTTGCGGGAGCTCTCGCAGCGGTTGCAGGTGCGGCCGAGGATACTGAGTCTAACATAGGATCACAGGGTGATCCGAATTCTCAGGTCCAGCTTGCACCTCAGATGGGATATACTCACCGTATTTACAACAAAGCAGTATCTGGTGAGCCCCCAGCATACACCCTGTGGGTAACCCTTGCTTGCGGTATTGCATGTGCATTTATTATGTTGCATATCAATGCAGTACTGGCAATCATTTTTGGTACAGTTCTCGCAACTTTTGTGCAGGGTATTTATGCTACTACTGCATACCTTGGAAGAACTGCTAGTCTTTCCAAGTTTGGACAACCGGTCTTTATTGATGTGTTAAAGTCAGTAACGACTGTGACTATGGGTCATGCATTTGTTGCAATATTTACCACGGTAACCGCCTGTTATCTGATGTCAACTGTGCTTAACCATCCGTTTTCACTACCCCTTCTCGGCATTGTATGGGGTCTTGCTCTTGGTGCAGCCGGCTCTGCTACTGGAAATCCTTACTATGGAAAGGAGCGTCAGTATCAAAATCAGAAGTTCGGTGCTGGTGTTCCAATCTCTGCATCTGGAAACATTGTCCGCTATGCTGAGGCTGGTCAGCGGAGTTCTATCGACAATGGTTTTTTTACCGCAAAACTTGGTGGTCCTGCATCTGGCCTGTGTTTTGGTCTGATTGTGTTCTTTGAATTGTGGCGTACTGTACTCTTTGAGAACACATGGAATGGATGGGGAGCAGTTGTTATTGGCGTTGTCATGATTCTTCTCTTTGCGTTCCTTGATCGCTATGTGGAGAAGTGGGCACGCAAAAACTATGGACCATATACTATGGAGGCCTAACTATGAGTGCAATTGCAGCAAAACCCGCAGGCAACGCTGGTGCATTTCAGCCGGTTTCCTCAGTTATCGCAATCATCCTTACAATCATCTTTATTGGAACAGTTTACTTCCTTGGTAGCTTAGGCTATTTTGCTGGAGGGGCAATGCTTCCGGTTACCACGCTAGTTGGAATCATCATCGGTGCAGCATTAATTGCTTTTGGTGTCCATTTTGTTCCTGTTGGAGGTGCTCCAGCAGCCATGGGCCAATCTCCTGGTATTGCAACAGGTGTTGCAATGCTTGCAACAGGAGCAGGTCTTGCAGGATTGTTTGGAGGCGCATGGGCAGCAAATCTTGGCTTTTGGGTCGCTCTCGCTGGTGGTGCCATTGGTGGCGGTCTAATGATGGCAATCACGTGCCTAATGGTGAACATCTCGTATGTCTACGGCATGGGTATCCCTGCAGCATCTGGTAAAGTTGAAAATGACCCGATCACTGGAGATTCTCAGGCCGAGTATAAATCTCAGGGAACTGAAGGTCATGGGCTTCCATTCATTTCATATGTTGGTGGTGTTATTGGTGGCCTATTTGGTGGTTTTGGTGGAACGCTTATTTACATTGAGCTTCTTGAGTTCTATAATACAAGCTTTATTGCGTCCAACATGGAAGGATTTAGTTCTCTTTCAGTAGGACTTGCTGGCATATTTGCGATTGGTATGTTCCTCGTTATTGCCGTGCTTTCTGCATACAACATTACCGGAACCATTGAGGGTCCTCATGATCCGAAGTTCAAGCGTTTCCCTCGTGCAATCATTGCAGCCGTATGTGCCAGTGGAATCTGTGGACTCGTTGCACTTCTGGCGGTGGCAATTCTTTGAGGTGTAAAAATGTCAGTAAAAGTTGAAGCATCACATGATGGCATTCCACACAACAAGATTATGACCATAGGCCTTGTCCTTGCATTAGTTTCCCTTTATATTGCTGTTGCTGGGTCTTATGTTGGATACGATTGCCTTGCATTTTTCGGTGGAATTGCAGCTATTGGTTCTCTTATTTGGGGTAACAGTACTATTAAAAGACTTTGTAGCTATGGTATTGGTACTGGTGTTCCCTCAGCAGGTATGCTTGCCTTTGGATCAGGTGTTATTGCGATGTTGTTTGCAACGAAGCTCGCTATATTCAGTCCTTTTATAGTGCCGTTCGCGGGCTTATTCTTTGCACTGTTCGTTGGTCTCATTCTAGGATGGATTTCCAATTCTGTCCTGAACATGAAGATCCCAGTTATGACTCGCAGTATCGCTGAACTTGCAGCAGTTGGTTGTCTTGCAATTATGGGTCTAACTGTTGTTGCAATTGGTGATCTTGGATTCCATCAACTGACGACTTATACCCTTTCGATCTTGGGTCTAACTGTTGAGCTCCATGCTCTTTCCTATATTGCTACTGGTGTTATTTCGGTTTCGTTTATGCTTGGTGCAATTGCGCTCCAGCATCCGTTCAATGCCTGTCTTGGACCTGGAGAAAAACAGGATAGAACCAATATGCTAGCGATTGAGTGTGGATTCCTTTCCATGGTTGTTATGGCTGTCATTTCTTTTGCATTTGTTTCCTTTGTTGCGGCCTGGATCTCCTTGATCTTTGCACTCATTGGATGGTATTGGTCTTACAAGCAATATTTCGCCTTGTCTCAGCGTGATGCTGCAGCATGGCTCAATGCAAAGCCGTTTAGCGATGTGGAGGAATAAGCTTTCGGAGGAATCAATCATGGGATATGTATTAGTATTACCTGAATTTGGCCTCGTAGCTGACCCTATTGTCGGTATTGTAACGACTGCAGGTGTTTCCTACCAACCGGTCATTGATCAGGTTGCGGAGCTTGAAAAAATTGCAGATGATCTTGTTGGTATGCTTTCTGGAGAAGGCAACTTCCTGAACAGTCACCCTGGACGCGAGAAGACTCTGCTCTATGCAGGTTCTGTTACCTCGCTCTGGTATGGTTTGGCTGTCGGTCTCTTTATTGCCGGCTTGATTGCATTTGCATTAATTGGGATGTGAGCTACATGGCAGATAAAAAATCACCAGCAAGCGGATGGCCGATTATTCAGGGTGACTATCACACCGGTGATGCTAACAGTCCAGTTGCTGTTATCACCATGGGTTCTCACCTTGATGAGACGGCAATTTGTGCTGCAGGAGCTGCTCTCGCAGGTTCCTGTAAGACAGAAAACCTTGGTATTGAGAAAATCGTTGCCAACATCATCTCAAATCCGAACATTCGTTTTGTGCTCCTTTGTGGAACCGAAGTGAAAGGTCACCTTTCTGGTCAGTCTATTGAGGCGATGCATAAAAATGGTGTTGAAGGCGGTAAGATCGTTGGTTCTGGTGGAGCAATTCCGTTCCTAGAGAATTTGACTGAGGAACACATCAAGCGGTTCCAAGAGCAGGTTGAGATTGTAAACATCATGGAGAGTGAAGATCTCGGCCAAATCTCTGCAAAAATTGCTGAGCTTACTGCTCGTGATCCCGGTGCATTCGGTGCAGACCCGATTGTTGTTCAGATCTCTGATGATGAGGGCGGAAATACCGGTAATGCAGAGGCCGGCGAGGAAGAACCCTTAACCGGTGAAATGGCTCTCATCACAGCTCGCATGAAAAACATCCAGATGATGGTTACTGACATCGGTTACCGCACTAGATTCTCATCTGGCCTTTATGGTGGAAAGATTGAGGGTCTAATGATTGGTCTTATCATGTCCTTCATCATTCTTGGTGTTATCTTCTATGGATGGTTCTAAAAATGGCAGGTTCAATAATTAGAATGGCTGCCATCGATAAGATGGTAGATGACATCAGATATAAAGGACAGATCCTTGCACGTACACACAAGGTTGAGTCTGCAATTATGGACTCAGGTCTTGTTGGATTTGGTGCCGGGCTTGTTATCGCCCTAATTATGATCCTTGTACCGGTGCTGGTTCTCTGAGGTGAAGAAATATGGCAGATAAAAAATCACCAGCAAGCGGATGGCCGATTATTCAGGGTGACTATCACACCGGTGATGCTAACAGTCCAGTTGCTGTTATCACCATGGGTTCTCACCTTGATGAGACGGCAATTTGTGCTGCAGGAGCTGCTCTCGCAGGTTCCTGTAAGACAGAAAACCTTGGTATTGAGAAAATCGTTGCCAACATCATCTCAAATCCGAACATTCGTTTTGTGCTCCTTTGTGGAACCGAAGTGAAAGGTCACCTTTCTGGTCAGTCTATTGAGGCGATGCATAAAAATGGTGTTGAAGGCGGTAAGATCGTTGGTTCTGGTGGAGCAATTCCGTTCCTAGAGAATTTGACTGAGGAACACATCAAGCGGTTCCAAGAGCAGGTTGAGATTGTAAACATCATGGAGAGTGAAGATCTCGGCCAAATCTCTGCAAAAATTGCTGAGCTTACTGCTCGTGATCCCGGTGCATTCGGTGCAGACCCGATTGTTGTTCAGATCTCTGATGATGAGGGCGGAAATACCGGTGGTCCAACGATTGCGAGTGCAAATCCACAGTTCCTCGAAATCGAAAAACGCCTTGACGCAATCGAAAGGAGGATTGAGTTCACGGATGCTGAAATCGCGATGCGTGTTGGAAGAAAAATTGGTCGTGACATCGGTATCCTCTATGGTCTTGTAGCAGGATGTATCACCTTTATGGTGATTATGATGTTAGTCACAAGGATAATGTAAATTGAGGTGCCAATATGTTCAAGTTCGAAAAGGAACAACAGGTCTTTGACTTTAATGGAACAAAGATTGGTGGACAGCCAGGAGAATACCCGCGTGTTCTTGGTGCATCCATCTTCTATAACAAACACGAGTGTGTTCTTGATGACCACACAGGTAAGATTGACAAAGTAAAGGCAGAAGCACTCTGGAACCGCTGTCAGGAATTGACAGATGAAACTGGTAATCACTTCTTCCTCCAGATTATTGCAGAACATGGAGAAGCATTCGAGTCCTACTTCCAGTGGTTTGATAGCATTGACAACAAGACTGCCTTCTTGATGGATTCCTCTGCACCGGAGGCTCTTGTTCATGCAACAAAGTACGTCACAGAAGTTGGTCTTGCGGATCGCGCTATCTATAACTCCATCAATGGTTCTATTCAACCAGAAAATATCCAGGCGCTTGCTGAGTCTGATGTAGATTCTGCAATTGTCCTTGCGTTTAACCCGGGAGATGGATCTGTTGCAGGTCGTGAAAAAGTGCTTTCTGAGGGTGGTGTTGCAGGTCAGGCAAAAGGAATGCTTACGATTGCAGAGGAGTGTGGTATCAAACGTCCGATCCTTGATACTGCTGCAACTCCGCTCGGTCTCGGTTCAGCAGGTTCATTCCGCGAAATTCTTGCATGTAAGGCTATCCATGGATTGCCGACAGGTGGTGCATACCACAATATGACAGTATCTTGGACTTGGTTAAAACGCTGGAGAAAGAATATCCATGAGCAATATAAGGGTAAGGATATCCTTGCAGAGCAGATGTTCCATCATCACTATGGTGGTATTGAGGGCGTTCGCCAGATTGCATGGTCTTCACCGGATATTGGCTGTAATATTATGGCTATGACTCTTGGTGCAGATCTTATTATGTTTGGTCCGATTGAAAACATGGAAGGTATTGCAACAGCAGCTGCTTTCTCTGACATCGTTTTGTCTGAGGCTCTTACTGAACTCGGTGGTGAAGTTCAGGATCATAATGGTCCTTTGTACAAACTGATATAATTCAATGAACTAATTGTTAGTTGTTCCAGAATGCAAACAGATTCAGAATATTTTTCTGGTCTGTTTTGCCATTTTGGTTCTAATTTTATTTGTTTTTTTGGATGTATCAGAAGGCATACATACTGTTAATGCAATAATACATTGCACTATTATGCGATTCAGTGAGGGTAATCTGACCCAACAATATTATTGTGATTATTTGACGATTCTTATAAAAAAAATATCTTCTTCGACGACAACTGATGATGTACTCCGGTCTGTACACGAGAGCATTGTGTTCCATAATTTGTTTTTTCACCGGATGAACGTTGATGGGGGATTCCATACCAGGGTGCTATCTACACTATTACAACAGCCAGATGCTAGACGAGTTCTGCTGGATCTTCTTGCCAAGATGGGGAAATCCGATGTCACTTCTGTACCTGTTGAGGAGTGGCTAAAACGAGAGTATGCATCCGCTGTTGAGGCGAGGGACAATGCCAGGATGATTGCGGTTGAGGCACTACTGCGTTCATATATTTCCGGAACGAATCAAGTCGCAGAGATTATTGTGTCTACAGGCGATTTTCGTCCTCTAAGTTGGTGGAAGTTAGAAACACGGCGTATTACTTTTTTGGAAATTGCAAATTCTGATATGTATTTTGATATTGGTTGTCGTCCTTTTTGGCACGAGTTTCCCTTTGATCGTTATGCTGCAGTGATGGCAAATGTTCCCGATCTCCCTTCACAAAGAATTTCTGACTGTGTTTCCTGTATTGCAGGTGCATGGTTTTCTTCCCTTACTCGTGAAGAAATGATTTCTTGGTTGAATATATCTCAGCCGACATCGTCTGAGTGGAAGAGTCTATGTGCTCCACTTCTAAAGTGTGATTATCCCGATCCAGCACTATCTTCGGCGAATTGGCTATATGCATCTGGAAATAATGATCCTGCAATGGATCTATATGCGAAGATCACTCTTGCGTTTCCAGAGACTTTTGCCGAATTTTTTTCATTCGAGATGATGGGAGATATTTTCCGAAACTCTGGTGATTTTGACAATGCATTTGAGGCATATAAGAATGCTTTTCTCATGATTCGAGGTGCGAATGAATATCAGACAGCAATTAGCCTCAAAAATCTCTGTGAAATAGGTGATGAACTAGGTGAGGATATGTCGGATTATTATGCACGAATTGCCTCTATTGCACGCTTGCTTCCGCTATCGGAGAGAACGCATCTGTACATGGAACTTGCATCATCATGCCGTCGTCGTCGTTCGTATGAGGAAGAGTACATGTATCTTGAGCAAGTGCTTGACGCTGAGGAAAGGGATGAGGACTTGATAGCTTCTGCGTTTTCACGGCTTTTGGAGATGAACTCATTTCTTACCGTTGACGGAAAACTAGATCATACATCACTTGTAGCGAAGGACGTGGAATATGAATCCACTATCGCGATGACACGGGGAATTATCGCTTATTTTGGTTTTGATCCGATATGTGCATTAAGATGGTATGAACGTTCTGGTTTACCGGTTGCTTCTTCTTTGCGATTTACTGCGGCGATGGCTGCTGATGTTGATGCGGAGGCATATGTAGAAACTTCTATTCAACGAGCTATTCTTCTTACGACGAGAGGTGCCCCAATAGAAGATGTTATTCGTGAGATGAATGTGGCGATCACTGAGATATGGCAGAATGACTGCTCTCTCTCGAAATTGTTTAGCCAAATTATCCCATATCTTCCATTGGATCGGAGGAGTGCAATTCTTTCTGCAGTGACAACTCGCGCCACTTTGAATGATGAACGCGCGATTGTGTGCTCTGCAGTATCACAAGCCCTGCTATCTTTTGGACTGGTTGATGAGGCACGTTCAATGCTCCGAATGGCACTTCGCGCAAATCCAGGGCGTGATGTACGATCTCATTTATTTATGGATCTTGGGTGGTTAGAATATGAAGTTGGAGCCTATACTGAAGCGACGTCTGCGTGTGATGCGGCATTGAAAATTAATGATCAATTCCCTGCTGCATGGGCGTGTCGCGCTCGTGCTCTCGCATGCATGGGCAGATATGATGAGGCATTTGTGGCTTCTGAATATGCGGTTGTACAAAATCCCTCAAATACTTCATATCAACATCTTCGTGCAGCCCTTGAAGTTGTTTTGACGTTGCCAGTGGATCCGTTGATCGATCTGATGTTTGTTCTCCCGGATCCTGGTTATCTGCAAGCTGCTGCTGCTAGATATTGCGCGCGAAATGGCGGTTTCTGTAAACCTTCCGTATGGGATGTGATGAATGTTGAGGATGTTGTTTCGATGAGATTTATATCCTAGTATACTCATTTTTTGTTTATTTTGGATTTGGTAGAGTGGACAAATCCTCTCCTCATTAGTTGATAAAACCATTTTAATTTTGATAAAAAAAGCATCTCTCTATATTTTTTATTATTAGACGATTTTTATAAAAATTTTTCCGTTCTTTTGTTTCTTCACACACCAAAGTAAGCCTCCTCTCTTTGTGCTCCAAGGTGATGATTTTTGTGTATTTATTTTTTGTCAGAAAAAAATTTTATGTTTGTTTTATGTATGTAGATGTTTCTGTAGTTCCCAATGTTGGTTCTATTAAAGAACCATGATAAGACAAATCTCTATCATGGTTTAGATATTCCCGGTTTCTTAAGATATCTTAGAAGCTTCCTTATTGTTGTTTATTGATTCTTTATATATTAAGATTGCGAATTAAATCCCTAATGAGTTGCTGCGAGCTCTCCTTTCTAGTCTATTCTTGAGCAGAAGGTGCAATTGTTTGATTGAGCGTAATTTGGTGCATATGGTCTGAAATCCTTATTAGTAATATTTCATGATGTATTATTATCTTAATTATGGCATTGTGAGTAGAAAATTCGATAACTCTCTCTGCCATATTGGAGATTAATAGGTAGATTCCTTTATGCACTTTCTTAATTTCTCTTTTCTGGGACTAAATAATCATTTTTCCTAAAGATTTTGTCGATGATTCATGTACTGTTATATCTGATTGCGACCATTGTAATTTGTTCAACACAAAATTTTTCTGAAAATCTTATTCTTTTCGTGTTGTCTTGTATCTGCGTAGTTGACGTATAATCAGTGTCTCATAATTTCAGTCCATTATTCTCCAAATATTCGGTTAGAATGCTACATAATGAGAATATAATAATTTAATATCAAAATCTTTTTAAATAAATATCTCCTAAAATTATATAATTAAAAGAAGCAAAAGAAGCGAGGTGGGGTAGTCAGGAGATCCCGACGGGCTCATAACCCGTAGACCAATGGTTCAAATCCATTCCTCGCTACTATTTTTCCAAAAACAGAATAGACTTAATCTTATAAATCGATACCTATTATGAGATGACTGCATCCAAAATACTTCTTCTTGTTATAGATGGTGTGGGAGATCGTCCTTGTGATTGTCTTGATGGTAACACTCCATTACAGGCTGCAAATCTCCCCAATCTTGACGAAATCGCGAGGAATGGTATCTGCGGCATCATGGATCCTATTGCACCAGGAATACGGGTTGGTTCAGATACCTCTCATTTAAGCATTCTTGGCTATCCTCCTAAGCAGTATTATACAGGCCGTGGGCCTCTAGAGGCGGCTGGTTGTGGTATTCAGATGAAACCTGGCATGATTGGGTTTCGTGCAAACTTTGCAACCATTGACGATGCGGGTAATGTGATTGATCGTCGTGCAGGTAGAATTACTGACACCATCGAGATTTCTACTGCTATCCGTGATGGGGTTGATCTCAGCAAGTATGGTGTTACTATTCAGTTTGAGCCAGGTTCAGGTCATCGTGCAGCTCTTGCATTTGAAGGGAATGGGCTTTCCTCCGCAGTCTCTAGCAATGATCCGAAAGTAACTGGTCTTCCTCCCAAAACTATTCACCCTGAAGGAGATACCTCTCCTGAAGCAAAATTTACGGCTGAGGTCTGCAATGAGTTTTGCCGTCAGGCAGCAGATATTCTCAAAGATCATCCTCTCAATTATTCACGCCAAGCAGCAGATCTACATCCTGCGAACATTGTTCTTATCCGAGGAGCTGGTGTCATGGGCATTTATGAACCTTTCCAAGAACGATATGATCTTTCTGGAAGCGTTGTTACCTCAGCTTCTCTCATTGCAGGGATTGGTTGTTCTGTTGGACTTCGTCGTGTGTTGGTTCACCCCACCACTCCTCTTGTGGAGCAGGTTGATCGTGTTCTCCATGAGTTTGAAACTCAGGATTTTGTTCTTTTCAACATAAAAAATGCGGATGAATATGGTCATGATGGTAAAGCAATAGAGAAGATGAAGTTTTTAGAAAATATAGATAGAGAACTTTGTTCTCTCATGGAGGTTCCTGATCTCATGCTTGTAGTTTGTGGTGATCACTCCACTCCTTGCTCCATCATGGAGCACAGCGCAGATCCTGTGCCACTGATCATTCATGGAGATGGAGTGCGAATTGATCACGTTTCTTCTTATGATGAGATTTCCTGTGCTGCAGGTGCTCTCTGCCGAATACGTGGTGGTGATCTGATGCCACTTCTCTTGGATCTCATTGACAAAACTCATAAGTACGGGGCGTAATGATTATTACATATATTCGGGGTGGGGCATGGCAGATGAAAAGAAACAATGGATTGTAAGAGCTCAACCTGATCTAGATAATGTCCAGATTGAGGCTGAGGAATTTTTTTCAGGGGAGAGGGAAAATAGATGTTCATCATTGCCCACTTATCCCTTAGGTTCTGATGAGTTATCTCTTGAAACACAGTCTCTGGATGAAAAATTCTCTTCAATTGCTACTCCGACAATTACTGAGCTCTTCAAGAAGTGTATTTTTCCAGACAAAGTCGAGTTGCAGGAGTGCCTTCTCAAAACTAAAAATGATATCTTGGTTGGAGAAAGCTGCACTATCGAATATGGTCTTTATGGGCATGACATTGTCATTTGTGAATTTTGTAAACTCACTGGCGATGTCATAGCTGAAGGCGATCTTCGCATTGACAACTTCTGTGAGATTAATGGCACAGTCATCTGCAATGGGGATGCCTATCTTGGGGAAGGCGTCAAAGTGAATGGAAAATTGACTGTAGATGGAAATCTTGATATTGGCGACAATGTCATTATCGGAAAAGAGTTCAGAGCGCAGGGTGATATCAGTATTCGGAATCCTGTGCCAGTTCTTCTATATCTCTTTCTCTATGTTCTGACGATGCTACATCTAGATAATGATGAAGATATTGAAAAAACTGTTAATGCTATCATTTTGGAGGCAACCTCTGAACCACTTGTTCTTCCTCCCCACACTGTAATGAATCTCAACTCCTTCTCTGTACCGACTCCGATGGAAATTGGTGCGAACTGTCGTTTGCATGGCAACATCACAGTGAAATCACTTTCTCTGAAGAATGATGTGGTAATTTTCGGAGGTATTCACTCAAGCAGCTTCGTTAAAATAGGAGAGCGGACTGTGGTTCATGGTGATGTTATCGGTTCAAGTATCCAAATTGAATGTGATGCAGATATCCTTGGTGATGTTGTCGGTGATAAGGTATGGTTGCATGAGGATGCACTGGTAAACGGTATTATCCGTTCTTTTGATGGTCTGACTATTGGACGATTTAGGGATATGCAGAAATGAAATCGATTGCTGAGATGCTGGATCTTGATTCTATTCGGTTCCTCGAGCCTGATTATGCCTCACTTATAAATAATGGTGAACCTGGTATTCTAATTTGTGAGGCTAAACCAACGCATGGCGGTGCTCGAATGTTGATTGATGAGGCAGAAAATCCTGTGTTGCTTGCAGTTTATACGGGTGATGAGTGGGTTGGAACCATATGGACCTTTCGTCGTCCCATGGAGCAGGAATTTTCTCTCTTTATGGAGGCTGACGGAGATATCTATCAGGAAGCACGTACCGCAATTGATGATGCTGTACGCGCCTACTTTTCAGAAATTCTTCGTGCAGCGATTGTCCCCGCTAGTGAGGATCTACCTCATGACAGAATTGAAAAGGTCCGCTCCCTTTTGCAGGAGGTGTGGGGTCCATTTGTACCCGGTCTCTGTTTTGATGCATGTTCAGGTTCTGGTATTGGTTCGTTGATCATCCGTGAGATGGGTGGTCACCCGATCGCATATGACAATGATCCTACTATGCTTTCGTTGGGCCTTGCATCAGGTCGCCTAGTACCCGAAAATACCATATGTATCGATGCCAAGGTTGCATCTGTGTATCTTCCAGACGCAGAAAGAGGCATGGGAATTATGTTTGGTCAAATGTATGTGTACACACTGGGTTTATGGCGACCGATAGTTGAGGAACTTATTGGTATTACTGCTGAAACACTGATTACAGTTGCAACTGAGGAGGAGGCCCGTTGGGTGCGTGAATGGGCAAAAGAGCTTGATCGCAATTTTGAAATATGGGAAAATGAGCGTGATCCGATTTATGATCGATGGATTTGCTTTGGATAATATTTTTTAAACAAACTCTCACTGTTTTGAGTATTATAAAATGTTATAAAATACTTTTTTCATGATGGTTATCATCTTATTACTATTATGATATCCATTTTGGTTTTAGGAGGATGGTTGGATGTTCTCGGGTTGATGATGAGATTATCTTTTGCGCAGGTAATATTTCTTATCCTGATCCCCAAACGGTTGTTTCTAACATTGTGAATATGTCTATTTTGTTTGAATATTAAACAATTGTTGATATCGTTTCAGATACTCACCAATAACTTTGAAATAGAGTGTAAAATTTCTAAAAAAATTCTCCTTAGATCTTGATTTTAATCAATAAATTACATTTTTTATCTCTCCGTCTTATAATCTTTTTTATCTGAGCAACCATATTGATTTTGTTTAGTGATTATTTATTGTTTCTACGTCTGGATGGTGGATGAACATGCTTTGCGTAGGAAGGTGATAATCTCATAATCAAGATAATTGAAATCAATCATCGATATATCAGAAAAATTCTTGGTTGTTACACAAATTAAAAAAAAATGTATTTGTCTTTTATCTCCATATCTAGGGTGATTGTTATTGATTTTTGATAACGAATCGGTTGCTCCAATCACATGATGATTTCTGCCTCTGTTCCGCCACTTCAAAGACTTCAATGTTCGTATTGTTGTTTTGCACTGTACTTGTTTGAATAGCCCATGTTGACGTGACTTCTTTTTTACCTGTATCATTTTCTAGTTCACTCTCCAATATTGATACTCATATGGTAATTTCTGGATGTTTGATTGATCTCGATGGTGTTGTTTATATTAATGAGGAACCAATTCCTGGTGCAATTTCTGCAATACGTGAACTGATGAAGCGCAATATCCCATTTCGTTTTGTCTCTAACAATACTCATCGAAGTAGAGAAACCATTCGCACTCAACTCGCGCGATTTGGTATTGACGTTCCAGTGGAATGGATCTTCACACCACTTAGCGCTGCAATCACTTATCTGCAAGATGCAGGTTCCATGTCTTGTTGGTTTCTTGGTAGCCCTGATGCTGCCTTTGAACTCCGAAATGCAGGAATCAATCCTGTTGATCCCACTGCATCCTATGTCTTAGTTGGAGACTTAAGTGAAGTTCTTGGATACGACATGTTTGTTACTGGATTTCGTGTATTAATTAATAATCACGCTAAACTTCTTGCCCTTAAACAATGAGCAATCACGCTAAACTTCTTGCCCTTGAACACGATCGTTATTTCAAAGGGACGGATGGTCTTTTGCTTTCTGCAGGGGCGTTTGTTTCAGCGTTGGAATTTGCAGCAGATGTGACTGCAATCCTTCTTGGAAAACCTTCTTCTGCCTTTTTTCAGGCGGCTCTTTCATCCTTACATCTTCCTCCTGAGGAGGTTGTTATGATTGGTGATGATCCATGTTCGGATATTGGTGGTGCCGCATCTGTATCTGTACGTGGTGTTCTTGTTCTTACTGGCAAATTTCACGGCGTTCTTCCTGCTCATGTGATCAAGCCCTGGAAAATACTCCCAGGCCTTTCCGATCTTCTTCCGCTTATGCAATAAGATAGTTTGGATCATTTATGGATGGGATTATATTTTCTGGCGTCTCTGCAGCATGGTAACAGAGTTTTGAAAGTTGATTTTTTCGCTGAATAACTGTGTACTTGGCTGCCCGTTCTGCTATTGATGTTAGTGCGATGCTCGTCATGATTAAACATCTAATTGGGAGGCTATAAATCTACGACCGCGCGTACTGAAAGTGCTCTTCCCTCCTCTTTTTGCAATACTGTATAAAACATGTATCTTTACAACTCTCTGAAGCAAACAAGATAATAGATTTTCCATGCTTGAGATCAGAAACCTTCATGTGGAAGTTGGTGGCAGAGAGGTGCTTCATGGCGTTAATCTGAGAATTAATGATGGTGAAACACATGTACTGCTTGGACCGAATGGTTCTGGAAAAACCACTCTTCTGCGTACTATTATGGGATTTGGAAGCTCTCGTGTCACATGTGGTACGATATGTTTTAATGGTGTTGATGTAACTGAAAAACAGTTACATGAACGAGCTAAGCTTGGAATGGGTATCATGTTTCAACGCCCACCAACTATTTCTGGATTACAACTCCGTAAGCTTCTTATTACAACCTCTATAATTGACGAAATACAGATTCCAGTTCTAGCTGAACGCATGCATATGAGTAAATTCCTTGATCGTGATGTTAATTCTGGATTCTCTGGTGGTGAGATTAAACGTAGTGAAATTCTTCAACTTATGGTTCAATCTCCTTCTTTTGTAATGCTTGATGAACCAGAAAGTGGTGTCGATGTGGAAAACATGGTGCTTCTTGGCAACGCAGCAGCTAACCTTCTTGAAAAGGATCAACACATGATTAATCGTACAAAATCAGGTCTTATCATTACGCATACGGGTTATATTCTCGATTATATCGAAGCTGATGTTGGCCATGTACTAATTGATGGTATGATACGATGTAGTGGAAACCCACGTGAAATTCTTCGGAGTGTGAAACAGTCCGGCTATAAGGAGTGTATTGCATGCCAGAAATGAAAGGCTTTGATACCATTAGTCTCGAGAATAAAGAAAGACTTGTTTTGACGGGAATTCAGACGGAATCCTTCGATGATAGGGCTGGAAGTTTCTTTTTAGTCAACGATCATGTTTTGCACGCAGGTTCTAACGCCGAGGGCGTAGAGGTCTTGATGATCGATAAAGCTCTTGAGAGGTATGCATGGATTTCTAATTACTTCTGGAAAGCTGTTCCAAAGGATAAAGATAAGTACACAAAGTATGTTGCTGATCGCCCACAACATGGTTATGCTATCATTGCCCACAAAGGTGCAAAGACCACCATACCATTGCAGAGTTGCATGTTTCTTCAGGGAAACGCTGTTCAGACAGTCCACAATATTGTGATCGCTGAGGAAGGTTCGGAGGTTCATCTTATTTCAGGATGTGTTAGTTCCGCTGAAACAAAAGAAGGAGCTCACTATGGTATCAATGAGATTTATGTTGGTAAGGATGCGAAAGTGACCTCGACTATGATTCACACGTGGGGTGAGGGAATTGAGGTGTTTCCACGCACAGCTTCTATTATTGAGGAGCGAGGTACGTTTATTTCGAACTACATCTGTCTGAAACCAGCTAAGACAGTGCAGATGTACCCTGTTGCTTATCTTCGTGGAAATGGCGCAGTTGCACATTTTTCTAGTGTGATTTTGGCAGGTTCTGGTTCGCACATTGATGTTGGGTCCCGAGCAATTCTAAAAGCACCGGGAACGAGCGCTGAGTTAGTTACTCGTGCAATTACAAATGGAGGTACTATCATCTCTCGTGGTGCAATTACTGGAGAAGCTCCACATACGAAAGGGCACATTGAATGCCGTGGTCTCATTCTTCAGGATGGGATCATGCATGCCATTCCCGAAATTGATGGTCGTGTGGTAGATGTTGAACTTTCTCACGAGGCCGCGGTTGGTAAGATTAATCGAGATGCGATTGAGTATTTGATGGCGCGCGGTCTTTCTGAGGATGTGGCAACTGCGACGATCATTCGCGGATTTCTTGATGTACACATCGAAGGTTTACCGAATATGCTGCAAAAGCAGATAGATGAGGCAATCAATTCCACAGATCATGGATTTTGAGTATGAAAATATATGATGTTACCAGAACACTCGCTCCCGAAATGTACGTATATCCGGGTGATCCTGCGTTTGTATTGACTCCACTGCGTTCTGGGGAATCATATATTTCGGCGCTTGCACTTGGGACACATACTGGAACACATATTGATGCGCCATCTCATTATTTTTCTGGAGCAGTAGGGGTAGATAAGCTTCCTTTTGAAAAGCTGTTTACGACTGCAGAGTTACTCTCCTTTGGAGGCAAAATATCGAAAATGAGATCCGCAATTTTGCTTCGTTCTGGCTATCATGAAGGTGACCTAACATATCCCCAGCTTTCTGAGGATGAGGCATCATCCCTCGTGCAAGGGGGTGTGACTGTTGTTGGTTGTGATACTCCTTCAATTGGCAGCGATGAGGTTCATCGTATTCTGCTTGCAGCAGGTGTGGTAGTGATTGAGTTACTGGATTTTACAGATGTGGTTGATGGTGTGTATAACATGATTTCTCTGCCGCTGAAAATAGTGGGGGCCGATGCCGCCCCAGCGCGCGTCGTGTTGATTGAGGTGATGGAATGATTTTGCATGATGCAATTGCGCATCTACATGAGCTTTCTGTGGATCTTGGAGACGAAATGGGAGATTTATTCTATTCTCCTCTCCCCCCGCATACCGTTTGCCGCTATTGCCGTGGAAGATGTCTTGGTGTAGAGTACGGAGGGAGGGTTGCAGAAATCAGCTCACCTGAACCATTTTCTGCTAGAATGTTGTTGAAACATCTGTTTGATGCACCACTTAAATCGAAAAAAACTCGTTTTGCAGCCGCAGGGGCACTGACTGTGGCCTGTGGTTTTCTGATGTTGACTCGTAAACTTGCTCCCTGCCCAATGATGAGTTCTGACAAGTGTCTGAAGGAACTTATTGCTCGATGTTCTGAGTATCTGGTTTATGTGATCGGTGAAGATATTCCCGGAATTCACCAGGCCCTGCTTGTAGAGGAGGCTGATCTTGTGATTGTAACTGGCGATGCGCTTTTGACAGAAGATTTCCTTTTGGTGATTGAAGAAGCGAAAATTTTAAAGAAAGAACTTTTATTTCTTGGACCTGAGTGGGCTGGGGTTACTGCGCTTCTTGGCATTGAGCATTGGTGTCCATATGGAACCTAGGTTATTTTTCAACTCTATCCCACATCTGAATATTTTTTCGTTTTATTAATCCAATTATTAAATATATCTGGTTTAAAATGAAACAGCTCAGAAGATTATCTGGTTTTATAAATATGCACAGAATAGCAATCATCTCGATTAGTAGAAGTGCAATTCCATATCCAAGTGAGATGAGGAAGTAGCCTATTTGAATCAGAACTGAGGATATTATGAATAGAGCTGGGGAGTACAGTAGCATCCATCTTCGCAATGGAAATATTTTCCTCCAGAAGACTGATCGTTTTTCATGATATGCTGTTTTAAACAGACAAGTACTGTTCACCAACCCATTAGCACGGCGCACTTTCTGATGATACTGTGCAGTGAACGATAGTGGTTGTAACTCATATGCGCATGCATCCATCGCATATACGGCTCGATATCCGTTGGAAATGCACGTTAGTGCTAAATTTGCATCATCTGCACCGGTTGTTTCTTCAATTTTTGGAACTGCTGATTTTTTGAAGGCGATCAATGGTCCATTAAAGTTATAGGTTGAATCAATCTGACTATCGTATTCACACATTTTCCTATACACGGACCGATATGCCACTTCAGAACCAATTACATTCTGTGATGTTCCAACTGGAATCAGATCTGCACAAACGGCACCTATTTCTGGATCCTGTAGACGGGCAATTAGTTTTGCTAGGGCATTTGGTTTTGTTGTGATATCTGCATCAGAGAAGATTATATACTCATCTTTGATTTGGGTGAGAACTTGATTTTGGCACTTTATTTTTCCAAGTCTTTCTTTTGGTTCAATTATTACTGTTTTTATAGAACTCCTCTCTAGAGCTTTTTTTGCGGCAGTACCTGTTGCGGGATCTGCCCCATCATTTATTATATATAGTGTAAGTTTATCTAAAGGATATGCAACATGAAACATATCCTCAATACGTGTTCTAATGAGCTCTCCTTCATGATATGCATTCACTACAATACTGATTTTGGGATATTCTGAGAGTTCTGGAGATGTAACGTAAGACATTCTTCGTATTTTCCAGAAATATACAAAATATGGATATGATGCAGCACACCCTATCCCCACACCACAGATAATTGGAAGAGCTGCTGCAATAGATATCATCCTTATACTGTTATCCTTTTTGATAAAAATGAGTGTTTTGCTCATCTCCCAATTACTTTATTTGATGCAGTATCTAATTTATAGAAAGACAATTCTCTCTTGTGATAATTTATGAATTTGAGCTTTTGGAACAATCGCCGATTTCGCTATGGGACCTTTGGAGGACTTGTACTTCTTTTCACCTTACTTGCCTTCTGGATACGCATACTACCTTTTTCGGATCTTGTTGGTAGCGGTGACATGATTGCAGGACCTGATGCTTGGTATAATCTGCGACTGATAGAAGTTGCTCTTGCGAATGATTTTGGATTTCTTCATTTTGAACCAATGACCCTATATCCAACAGGTCAGGATATCGTTTGGGGGCCCTTGTTTACCTGGATTTCAGCAGTCGTTGTGGCACTTTCTGGAGCTGTGACACGCTCAGAGATAATAGATGCTGCGGGGTGGGTTCCTGCATTGATGGGTGCTGCAATGGTGCCGATTATGTACTGGTTTGGCTCCCAAATCGGAAACTGGAAAACTGGTCTCGCCTCTGCACTCTTTATTGCAATAATTGGAGGTCAGTACCTGTCTCGGTCTTTGTATGGGTATCTGGATCATCACATCGCAGAAACACTATTTTCCACGCTTTTTTGCCTTCTTTATGTGAAGGCGATTAGATATACACTCACGATTCAGAATATCGATTTCAAAGAAATCTCAACTATGAGACATCTTTTCTTTTATGGGTTCATTTGTGGACTTTCCTATCTATTAGGCATTTTTACCATGTCCACCATGGTTGTCTTTGGTCTGTTTGTTGCAATTTTTGTATTATTCCAGTTTATTATTAATCACCGTTCTGGGAAACCAACCGAACCTTTGCTTGTTCTAAATGTGATTACATTTGTAGTAGTGACTATTGGTCTGCTAGTTTATGGTATTCAGAGTTTCGACTTCAGTCTCTATTCCTACTCAATTGGAATCTTTTTTGCTCACCTGTGCCTAGTTTTTGGACCGATTGCACTGTATATCATATCCCGAATATTCACAAAAAAACATTTTCAGTGGTATTATTATCCTATTTCTCTTGTTTTTCTGTTTATTATTGCTGTAAGTATCACTGCAATTGTGGCACCGTTACTTTTCACGTCTGTAATCGATGGTCTCAATGGCTTTTTTGCTACAAATACAGCGGGTTCTACTATTGCTGAGATGGCATCCTGGTCCATGCATGGTGCATTCACTTCATTCGGGTTTGGTCTTTTTCTTGCCATAGGTGGCTTCATCATCATTCTCTCTCGTGTATGGAAGCATGTTGAATCTGGGGCACTCTTTGTTCTTATTTGGTCGACATTGATGATCTTTGCTACTATGCAACATATACGTTGGGAATACTATGTTGCGGTCAACATTGCCCTTCTTGCTGCTGTGTTTGTAGGATTGGCGTTTACTTTTGCTGAAGAGGAGATTCTGCAGCTTTTCGTAAGACAAACAAGGAATGAATCTGGCCATTCGTCAATAAAATCTAGTACAAAGATTTCTAAAAATAAACCTGCTGGTTTAGCCTGGTTCAAGGTTGGAGCATGTTCTATCATTATCGTTATTGCAATTGCCTTTGTAGTGACCTCTACTGTAACTGCTATCCAGATTGGAGAGAATTATGCTAAGTATGGGGGAACTGAGAAAAATTGGATGTCTGAATGTACCTGGATGCTCTCAGGAACACCTGATCCTGGCCTGAATTACTTCTCCATTTATGCAGGAGATAATTTTGAGTACCCGTTGGAGTCCTACGGTGTCATGTCGTGGTGGGATTATGGTCATTATATTACGACTATTGCTGAACGCCCCCCTAATTGCAATCCTTTCCAAGCAGGTGTTTCAGGTCTACATGGTGCCGCAGCGGTGTTGACTAGTACAAATGAGTCTGATATAATGGAAAAACTGAATTTCCTTGGCACTCGCTATGTGATGACTGACTACCGGATGGCTGGCTCCAAATTTGGAGCTATAGCAATTTGGAGCGATCCAGTTTCTCAGCTTCTTCCTTACTATTACACTTTCTTGCAGCCCGATAATAATGGCAAGCTCTCATGTGTCATCGCTAAGACATCTGAATATTACAACACTTTTATTGTACGGCTTCAGTACTATGATGGATCTATGACCTCACCTGGAGAACTTGCAGTTGTGGAAACAGATTCCTCTGCAGATTATCTTTATCCTGTTATTACCGCGTTCAATACTTATACAACAGAGGATGTATCTAGGAAAGTTGCTGATATGATCAATACCGTGGGGCCCGCATGGAAACACGCATATGTAATTGCAAATCCCCAAACTCTGGAAACTGCTTATTTGCCGAACACCGTCGTTCCAGCATTGCAACATTTCCGCTTAGTCCATGAATCTCCTGACTATGTCATGGCTAATGGTCAACACACAAATCAGAAGATTGCAGGCGGAATTGCCTGTGTTAAGAGTTTTGAATATGTTCGAGGTGCGATTATCAGAGGTGATGGCATCATCGAGGTGAACGTGATCACCAACAATGGTCGAACCTTTACCTATCGTCAGGCAAGTGTGGATGGTAAGTTTGTTGTTCCGTACTCCACTTTTGGAGGCCGATATGATGTGGTAACGACAGGGCCATATACTATTGTTGGTACTAATAAGACCTTTGAAGTTTCTGAGCTTGCAGTGATGCGGGGTCTTCTTATCAACTGAATATTCTTTTTAAATCTTGTCAGGTTATAAGCCACACCCTTTATGTCTCTCTACCCTCAAAAATATTTACATGAGCTCTCCTCTCATTGGGCAGACTATGCGGTACAGTAGAACAGGTACTGTTGGAAAAATTGTGACATTGATTGAGGAAGATGGATTCACCTTTGCCGAACTTGACAGTACTGGCCTCTACTATCGCGTTGATCAGCTCACTGCAATCTGTGAGGGAACTCCTATAAAAATCAAAGAGAGTGATCTCAAAAAAGATATTAAAGAAGAACGGGAGAGATTCCGCGAAATGAACGAATCTGCTTGGAAGAATACCGATCAGAGTTGTGAAGGAGGAGGATAATATCTCTCTTCTCTTTTGAAAAAAATTAGTTTACTGGGATTGTAGTTAATTTGACTGATTCAACACCTTTGAGTGCCATTAGTTTTTCTGCAACATCTTTCAGCTTTGCTCCATCGCCTCGAACCAGGATCACTTCAAGGCATCGCTCCTCACTAACGTGTGCGTGTAAGGTGGACTGGATGTTCTCCCGATTTTCATGTTGAATTTCGGTGATTGTTTGCATTAGTCCACGATGTTCATGATCATAGACCAAGGTAATCACTCCCTGTCGTTCTCCTTTGACATCAGACATCCATTCATAGTAGGTAATGTAGTTACGAATTGCATCTCGAATGCCTTCCGATCGGGATGAATAACCACGCAGTCCAATAATACTGTCAAACTTTTCCAAAAGATTCTGGGGTAATGATATCCCTATACGAGATAAATCTGAGTCTCCTACCATAATATATTATTTTATTAAGTTGTACCTATTTCATTCTTCTTACGTAATCTTATGTGAGTTATAATTAGTCATACAACGTCTACAACATATTGAGTAATACTTTCTGTACATATTACCACACAAATATATCTGTTTGGAGGTTGATTATATAGAGTCAAGGAGGTTTTGGTTTCTTTGCATGATCCTACAATACCAAACGTAAATATCGGCGTTGTTGGTCACGTTGACCACGGAAAGACTACTCTGGTCAGCCAGCTTACAGGTTCATGGACTGACCGCCATAGTGAGGAATTGAAGCGCGGTATCTCCATTCGCCTTGGCTATGCCGATGCGACGTTTTATAAGTGTCATATGTGTAAAACTGCTGATTCTTGGTCGAATATTGATACGTGTCCCTTTTGCGGTGAAAAACTCGATCCAATACGATCTGTCTCATTTGTTGATGCACCTGGTCATGAGACGCTAATGGCTACTATGCTCTCTGGTTCGGCAATCATGGATGGTGCAATGCTGGTCATTGCCGCAAATGAACCGTGCCCTCAGCCTCAAACTAAGGAGCATTTAATGGCCCTCGAGCTGACTGGCATTACAAACATTGTCATTGTGCAAAATAAGATCGATGTGGTAACTCAGAAACAGGCAATTGAAAACTATCAACAAATTAAAGAGTTTGTGAAGGGTACTATTGCTGAAAATGTTCCCATAATCCCTGTTTCTGCACAAAAAAAGATTAATTTTGGTGTTTTAGTCGATGCATTGAATAAAACAATCCCTGATATGGAGCGTGATGTTGATGTCCCTCCTGTCATGCTTATTGCCCGTTCTTTTGATGTTAACCGTCCCGGGATTTCGTGGCGTGATATTAAGGGCGGAGTCATAGGAGGTTCTCTGATTCGTGGCGTGTTCCATGAAGGTGATGATATTGAGATTCGACCGGGACGTCAGTACATATCTGAGAATAAGACTAAATGGGAACCAATTACAACTAAAATAACCTCCATGAATAAAGCCTCTTGCAAGGTCTCAACTGCAACCCCCGGTGGTCTGTCTGCTATTGGTACAAAGCTTGATCCAGCAATTACCAAAAGTGATACGCTTGTTGGCCAAGTTGCTGGTGTTTCTGGTTTTCTTCCGCCGGTATGGGACAGACTGAAGTTTGATATGACCTTAATGGATCGTGTGGTTGGTTCGGCATCTGAACAGAATATTGACCCATTGCGACTGAAAGAGCCATTGATGCTATCCGTTGGAACGGCTGTTACGGTCGGTATTGTTATGGCGGCAAAGAAAAACCAGGCGGAAGTAATTCTTAAGCGTCCGGTCTGCGCAGAACTTGGTTCTCGTATTGCAATCAGTCGGCAGGTCGGTGGTAGATGGCGTCTGATCGGTATGGGTGTTCTGATCGAGTAATGGTTATTTTGGATACCAACGCTCTGATGATGCCTGTACAGTTTGGTGTGGATCTATTTGAGGAGCTGTGTGAACTGTTTGGAGGGTACGATGCACTTGTACCTGCTGAGGTGATTTGTGAGTTGCGCGGCCTTGCGCAGGGACATGGAATCAATGCGACTGCAGCACGATTTGGTCTGAAAATAGCGACACGTTGCATGGTTCTTCCTCCATATAAAGATGATATCTCAGTAGATGATAAGGTTATTATATCTGCGGGGATGTTTAATGCTGTTGTAGTGACCAATGATAAACAGCTAAAAAACCGTCTGCTCAGCTTGCGCATTCCAGTTGTTGTTCTTCGGTCGCGGTCTAGGCTTGAGTTGATTGGGTAATAATTCAACGAGGTGTATGGGTATGTATTATAAGATGAAATTGAACGATAAGGTAAGAGTCCCGCCAGAACGTATGAGTGAGAACTTGAACACTGTCATTCTGGATGTACTGCAAGAACAGTTTGAGGGAAGTGTTGACAAAGAGATGGGTATCTTCATTGTCGTAACTGGTGTTGATCGTGTTGGTGATGGCGAGATCATCTATAGTGATGGTGGTGTTTATTATGATGTTGATTTTGAGGCGATTACACTTCGTTTGTCGCTCCAGGAGATCATTGAAGGCATTGTGGTAGAAACAACGAGCTTTGGAGCATTTATCTCTCTTGGACCTATTGATGCAATGTTGCACATGAGTCAGATCACTGATGAATACATCGATTATGATGAAAAGAATTCTCGCCTTGTTTGCAAAGACACTGGAAGGATGATTGCTGTTGGAGATGCTGTCCGCGCTCGAGTGGTGGCATTATCTCTGAATGAACGTGAACCTCGTGAATCGAAGATTGGTCTGACTATGCGTCAGCCGGGTCTTGGAACGCTTGCATGGCTTGAGGAAGAGGATCACAATCAAGAAAATGTTGTGATGGAGCGGAAATAATGTCGTTAAAGCGTGTGTCGAAGAAAACATTACAGGCATGTCGTACTTGTCACAAGGTGCTGGAAGCAGATAAAACAGTGTGTCCGGAGTGTCAGGGCAATGCTCTAACAACGGAGTGGTTTGGGTACCTAATTATTATTGATTCTCGTCATTCGGATGTTGCCAAGAAAATGAACATTAAGTACAATGGGCGCTATGCTCTCAAGGTCCGATAATGCTTGTTCTCCCATCGAAATATAGGGGTATGTTCAAAGAGCCATTTGGCCTCCTTTTTCATGATTTTTCCGATGTTTTGTTACGGTTCCCTGGAAAGGTGATCTGTACAGTAGGGGATGTCGTTACACACTCGGCGCTAGCTCACGGTATTATTCCTGCAGTGTGTGTTATTGATGGGTTTACTATGCGCTCCCTGTATTGTTGTACAATGCTGAACTTTCCGAATCGTGTTTTACGAGTAAAAAACCCAGCTGGCTTGATCACGGATGAACTGGTTTCGGCTCTTAACGAGGCAGTGAAGTTACCCCCATGCATGATTTTTGTGGATGGTGAGGAGGATTTAGCAGTTCTTCCGCTGATAGAATTACTTCCGGATGATGTTCTGGTTCTTTATGGGCAACCTAATGAGGGTGTTGTGGTCTGCGAAGTGTCGTCTGCAATACGGAAAAGGGTCTCAGATTTATTGTCCTATTTTGTCTCTACCTAATCCTTTTCCTATGGTTGAGATATATGAGTAATTTGAATAGAAGGCACCAGTATTAAATATAGTGCATTCCAATAATTGTGGGATATTGATGGAGATTGAGATAACCTCTAATACTAGGAATGAGCTTCTGAGTCGTAATGAGGTTGCATTCACGGCTAAGTATATTGGTGCAACCCCTACACGAGCTGATATCGGAGCAAAAATTGCAGCAATGCAGAATGCTCCTGTTGAAAATCTCATCCTCTCTCCGTTGAGAGGTCGGTTTGGGGTCAGGGAAGTCGTTGGTGTTGCACGTATTTATGATTCCCCTAAAGAATTGCAAGCAACGGAACGTGCATATTTAATTTCTCGAGGTCATTCAAAGGCAGCTGCGAAGGAGTAAATCATGGCAGCAAAGAAAACAGAAAAAGAATCATTGAAACGTAGTTCCCTCTACTCTGTTGATGGCCAGGGAATGGTCACCACCATGCATCGTCATTGTCCGCGCTGTGGTCCAGGGATTTTCATGGGCGAGCACAAGGATCGTTTTTCCTGTGGAAAGTGTGGGTATACCGAATTTAAGCAATAATATATAATTATGCCCAGATCGAGGGTTTTTGGCATTGAGGGGACTGCATGGAACTTCAGTGCTGCTGTTTTTGACGATGATTTGGTTTGTCTTCACTCCTCTCCATATACCCCCATACACGGCGGCATTCATCCACGGGAAGCGGCCCAGCATCATGCTACAGTTGCTGCTGAGGTGATTGGGAAGACTCTTGCTGACGTTGGTAACGACATCGATGGTGTAGCATTTTCAATTGGTCCTGGACTAGGTCCCTCTCTTCGAACAGTTGCAACTGCTGCGCGTTCGCTTTCTCTGAAATATGATGTTCCATTGATTGGTGTAAATCACTGTGTTGCTCATATAGAGATCGGTCGCTGGTACACGAAGTTTGTTGATCCGATAGTTCTGTATGCATCTGGGGCAAACACCCAAGTTCTCGGCTTTCTGAATGGTCGATATCGCATTTTTGGGGAAACTCTAGACATTGGTCTTGGAAATGCATTGGACAAGTTTGCTCGCAGTCTTGCTCTCTCTCACCCAGGTGGACCTATTATCGAACAAATGGCCAAAAAAGGATCTTACATTCCTTTTCCTTACACTGTAAAGGGCATGGATCTAGCTTTTTCTGGCTTGATGAGTGCGGCAAAAGATGCAACTACACGCGGAGAATCGCTGGAAAATGTTTGTTACAGCTTTCAGGAGACGGCATTTGCAATGTGTGTTGAAGTGACGGAGCGTGCACTTGCCCATACTGGTAAGGATGAGGTGATTCTGGTTGGAGGTGTTGGTGCCAACATGCGTTTACAGGAGATGTTGCAGATCATGTGTGATGAGCGTGGTGCGAAATTTATGGCACCATCACATGTGTACATGGGAGATAATGGTGCTATGATTGCCTATACGGGAAAGGTGATGTTGGAAGCTGGTATAACAACCCCAATTGAAGCATCATTCGTAAATCCAGGTTATCGTTCTGATCAAGTAGAAGTGACTTGGCGGAGTGATACTGGAAAACTGTTTGCGCCAGGGCAATCGGATATTACAGAATGTGGTGCGGAAGCTTTGGTGGATCTTAATGGTCTGAATGCGGTGAAAAGGCGATTATCCAAAGGATATCGTGTTCCCGCACTGGATACCCATATTATCTCGGAGCGTACACGGGCCGAGGCGCGATGTATTACTGCCGCGCGACGCGGTGGTGTACCGGTGCCCGTAATTCGTGATGTTACCGCCAATGCAATTGTGCTGGAGAAGTTGAATGGTGATATACTGAAATACATCATTAATGCAGAATCAGCATATGCAGCGGGTGTATCCGTTGGAAAACTACATAGGGCAGGTATTGTGCATGGTGATTTAACCACTTCAAACATGATTTGGACGAATGAGCGTGTATATCTGCTGGATTTTGGTCTTGCACAGATGACGGATGCGATCGAGCCTCGCGGTGTTGATCTACATGTTCTGTTCCAGACACTAGAGAGTACAACGTCTTTTCCTGTAGAGCTCAAACAAGCATTTTGTGATGGCTATCGTTCGATATTCTTTGATGCTGATGTCGTTCTAGGTCGTGCGCAGGAAATAGAACAGCGGGGTCGATACCTATGATCACTGTTGTTACAGGAAATAAATCAAAATTTTATGAAATTTCTGCGTTTTTCTCGGGAATTATTGAAATGACACATAGTGTTTTTGATTGCATTGAACCCCAGGCTGATTCTGAGGAAGTGATTGCCCGCTATAAGGCGTATCATGCCTATAAAGCACTTGGCGTTCCATTAATTGTTGACGATACTGGATTATTCATCGATGCGCTGTCTGGTTTTCCAGGACCTTTTGCCGCATATGTTCAGGATACTATAGGTAATGTTGGGATTCTCCGTCTTATGGAGGGGATAGAGATCCGAAACGCCCATTTTTCAACTGCAGTTGCTTATGCAGATGAGAATGGAATTCGAATATTTTCCGGTCGTGTTGATGGAACAATCACATTCGAAGAGCGCGGGGTGAACGGTTTTGGTTATGATCCTATCTTTTTGGCTGGTGAAAAGACACTTGCCGAGATGTCGCTGGCAGAAAAGAATTCGCTCTCTCATCGTGCGCGTGCACTTTCAGCCTTTCGAGACTGGTATATTATGTCTATGTGAGCGTAATTGTTAATATCATTCAGCACCCAAACTATAAAATTCAATATAGGGGTTATTCATACATGAGATTCCCAGAAGCTGAGGCAAGACTTCTTAATGTTAAAGTTTGCATGAAATGCAATTCACGTAACGCTATTCGCGCAACTATCTGCCGCAAGTGCGGTTCTACTTCGCTTCGTCCCAAGAACAAGGAACGGAAAGCATAAGCTGGTTAGAATGTCATCGTGATATCACATAAATTGAGATTGAGGGGTGTGGTACCCCTACATCATTATTTTCTTTTCATAGTTAGATGGAGTAGTAGGTTACACGTTTTCCCTTCTTGCAGTACTCGCCTGCATATGTATCAATGTTACGCTTATAACCAATCCTATTCACAAATCCAAGATTTTTCAGTTCATTTCTTACTCGCATGACGTCTTTTTCGTCTTCCCAGTTTTCTGTGAAAACATAGATGACTTTACGGTTTCCACTCGCCTCCTCATTTTCTTTTGCTGTACTCACTTTTGCGCCAATACCAAGTGTTCCAGCCACGGTTGCATTGCGTACTTTCTCCCATGCTGTATCAATCTCTTCTGGTGTAAGAAAGATCAACCATTTACCCACTTCTTCTGCTCCAGTCTCTCTAGTTCCTGCTCTCGGCCAATCCTGCTGAATCCAGTAGGATTTTGTGGTTTTCGTTGGAATAACTCCTTCACCTGCTGCATACAATCTGGCAATATCCGCAGCGGTTCCGAGCATTGCAAGAGCTGAGGCAAGCGGAGGATATTCTTTGGTGAATGTTGTGAGCAGTGTCTTACAGCGCATTGTCAGATCAGCACCTGCCTCCACTTCGCGGTATAGATAGGTATCTTCCTTTTCCAGTTGTTGCTCCATGAAAATAGTGAACATCCCAAACGCCAGATCGGTTAACTTTTCTGTTATATTCTCTTCTCTGGACTCGGTGATGCAATCGTCTGACATATGTATCAAACTATTGTCCTAGATAGATGTTTAGGTTTCTTGTTGCGGCAGAGTTTACATCCCTAAAGCTTTATTTCTTTGTATCTGTTAATTTGTGCTCACTCTACACTTATCTATGGATCCACTATAAGTTAAATAAATTTTTGATCTCTCAATATATTCTATGTTTTACATCAATAATTTAGTAAATATCTTATCTGTATCTGTTCTAGAAGATGCAGTTTGAATCACTACTATTATCTCATCTATGTCTGAAAAATTATCTTCCCTCTAAATTAAATTGCAATATTCGTATCACGTTGTTCAGAGTTTTGTTCGCTAGATGATCCATCGTGGGGTTATGCAGATATATATATATTAATAATTACTCTGTTCGGCCACGAAACATATTATCTCGCACGTATACATTAATATTTACAATGATATGGAAACGTGATTTTGGCCTTCTTATTCGCCAGGTGATGGCATGGATGATTATGGGCCTTATCTACATTGTGTTCTTCTCGACGATCGCATGGTGGCTATCCGCGACTGGTATATTTGGTTCCTCCTACCTTTATCTGATCATCGGTATGGCTGCAGTAACCGCATTGATTCAGTACTTCCTTTCGGATAAACTTGTGTTGATGTCAACCAGAGCAAGGATTGTATCCGGAGATGAAGAGCCGAAACTGTATGCAATAGTGAAAAAACTCTCCAATGAGGCAACTCTTCCGATGCCGCGCGTTGCAATCATGCCCTCTGCAATACCCAACGCTTTTGCCACTGGTCGAAGTCCAAAACATGCAGTTGTGGCAGTGACTCAGGCCATAATGGGTATACTTACTGATGAGGAACTAGAAGCCGTCCTAGCTCACGAGCTTGCGCATATCAAAAACCGCGATATGTTGACAATGACTATTGGTAGCTTTCTGATTTCAATTGCGGCAATGATTATCAATAATTCCTTTATCATGGCATTCCTCAGTAATAACCATGATAATGAGAATGATGGTGGAAGCATTATCTTTATGATTGCAATGTTTGTGGTTGTCATTGTATATATTATGGGTACACTTGTTACGATGGCTATCTCTCGATATCGAGAATTTTCGGCAGATCGTGGTAGTGCTTATATTACTCACAACCCAGATGCCCTTATTCATGCGTTGAAGAAGATATCCGGTCGAATGGATATGCTTTCCTCAGATAAGAAACGTTCAGTCTCTGCTAACAATGCATTTTTTATCATCCCTGCAATATCTGGTGAATCTGTAATGGAGTTAATCTCTACTCATCCCACTCTTGAGAAGCGTATTGCAAATTTAGAAATGGTTAAGCACGAGTTGCAGAGATACTAACTCCCTCTTTTTTATACTATTAAAACTCGATAGCTTTAATTACTCAAAAAGAAAGATTATATGCTTAATCATAAGCACTGATGGTCTAGAGGTATGACTTTGGCCTTCCAAGCCAATAGCCCGGGTTCGAATCCCGGTCGGTGCACTCCCTTTTTATGGGTATTTTTTTGGATTCGTGGTCTAGTGGTATGACGTCGCCTTCACACGGCGGAGGTCAGGAGTTCGAATCTCCTCGGATCCATTCTTCTTTGAGATTTAAACATTATAACATCGTTGATTAAGCATTATTCTTATGAATTCATCGACATAATTTTCATTGCCTCTTCTTTTTATGATGACATCTGATACAAATGAATGTTTACAAGGTCGTCATGGGGGAAAAAAATATCTATTGTTTTACCATCATCTATCTGAATGTATTATTATGGTACTGCTGATGTTTTACAAACATCTATTTTAAAGAAATTTAAATTGATCCAATTGGTCATTTACTAAGTATTCCCATAAGGAAATGGTATATCTCATTCCAGTAGTGATGAGGATATCATTTTTACAAAAAAAATAAAAAATGTTCTTTTTTGATAGGTTAGGGAAAAAAAAATTTTCTCATCTGATTCAAATGAACAGATGTTTTTCATCGATAATACGCAACTAATGACTCAAAGAGCTGCATTGTGAACGTGTCAGGAACGTTTTTGTACAGTCCGTCTCCAATTCGTTCAGAGTGTCCCATCTTACCGAGTACTCTCCCATCCAACGAGGTGATTGCTTCCACTGCCATTACAGAGTTGTTTGGGTTGAAATGAATGTCATATGTTGGATTGTCTGCGAGATCAACATACTGGGTTGCAATCTGCCCGTTTCTGATCATATTTTGGAGTGTTTTTTCATTAGCAATGAATCTTCCCTCCCCATGTGAAATTGGGACACTGAATACATCATTCACGTTTACACATGCAAACCATGGTGATTTTACTGATGCAATCCGTGTACGCACAATTCGAGATTGATGGTGGCCAATGGTATTGATGGTCAGTGTAGGAGAGTTTTCATCCACATCTCTGATCTCTCCATATGGTACTAAACCAAGCTTAATTAATGCCTGAAATCCATTGCAAATCCCACACATCAAACCATCGCGATTTTTCAGAAGATCATGTACAGACTCTTTTATCTTCGCATTACGGAAGAACGCTGCGATGAATTTCCCCGATCCGTCTGGTTCATCCCCTCCAGAGAATCCACCTGGAATGAAGATGGCATGTGATCTGCGAATGGCTTCTGCCACTCGATCTATGGATTCTGCAATACTCTGCCCTGTCATGTTGTTGATGACAATGATCTCGGGAATTGCCCCAGCGTGGGCAACTGCTTTGGCACTGTCGTACTCACAATTAGTTCCTGGGAATACTGGGATAAGAACACGTGGTTGGGTAACTCGAATTCGAGGTTTTGTCATGTTTCGCTTGGTATAGGATATCTTCTCAATTGTTCCTTTTCCTTGGGAACTACTGCAAGCAAACACCGATTCCAGTTTTTCTTCATAGATTGTCTGAAGTTCCTTAAGAGAAATGGACTCTGATTTGAAACGAAATTCAGGAGTTTCCGTTGTTCTTCCGAGGAAGGTTCCGACATTCATTTCGTTAGAAAGTTCAAGGATGAACGATCCGTATCGGTAATCAAAGAGATCGTTCAATGAGATCATCGTATCATAAGCAAAACCAACTCTGTTGCCAAGCGCCATCTTTAGAATGCCCTCAGCAATTCCTCCATATGTTGGTGTCCAACAGGAAAGTACGAGTCCTCCTCGCATCAATTTTGTCACTTGCGAAAAAACTGTAATCATTGAGGTGGTTGTAGGGATTTCTCCGTCATACGTTGGGGATATGAGAACTACACAGTGATTTGGACCTTTAAATTCGTTTGAGATGATGTGGTGGATTTTCTCAGTAGTTACTGCAAACGATATCAGTGTTGGTGGAACATTCATCTGTTCAAATGATCCGCTCATTGAGTCTTTTCCTCCAATCGATCCAATACCAAGTCCAATTTGGGCTTTGAGTGCTCCAAGAAGTGCAGCGGTTGGTTTTCCCCAGCGTTTTTGATCTTTTCCGAGTTTTTCAAAGTACTCCTGGAAGGAGAGATATACATCTGAAAATGTAGCACCTGTTGCTACAAGTTTGGCAACACTCTCAATTACTGCAAGATATGCTCCGTGATAGGGACTCATTTCTAAAATTTGTGGATTACACCCCCATGCCATTAAAGAACAGTCATCAGTATCTCCTTTTTCTACAGGAATTTTGGTAACCATTGCCTGTACTGGTGTTTGTTGGTATCTCCCACCGAATGGCATCAGTATCGCACCTGCCCCAATGGTCGAGTCAAATTGTTCGGAAAGTCCGCGTTTTGAACATACATTCAGATCGTTCGCAAGCTTCCGGTAATTTTCTGTGAAGTCGTTGGATATTTTACGGTTGAATGGTTGAGGAATTGCCATCTCCACACAGATGTGTTTTTCTACCCCTTTGGAATCGAGGAATTCGCGAGATATATCAACAATTATATCTCCATTCCAGGTCATTACTAGACGTGGCTCTCCGATAACCTTGGCAATGATAGTTGCTTCGAGATTTTCTGCATGTGCCAGTTCTATAAATCGCGGTGCATTGATGGAGTCGACCACTACTGCCATCCGTTCCTGCGACTCGCTGATCGCAAGTTCTGTACCATCCAGACCATCATATTTTTTAGGTATGGCATTTAGATTGATCCAAACACCCGTGGCAAGCTCTCCAATAGCCACAGCTGCCCCCCCCGCTCCGAAATCATTACACCGCTTTATTAGAATTGTTGCGTCTCGATTTCGGAAAAGACGCTGAATTTTCCGTTCTTCGGGAGCGTTTCCTTTTTGCACCTCAGCACCACAGGACTCAAGTGACACAGTTGTATGTGGTCTAGAAGATCCTGTTGCACCCCCACATCCATCTCGACCAGTTCTACCACCAAGAAGAATTACTACATCGCCTTCGATGGGTACTTCGTGTCGAACATTTTTTGCGGGTACTGCACCGATAACTGCTCCCACTTCCATCCTTTTTGCAATGTATCCTGGGTGATAGAGTTCATCAACTATCCCAGTTGCAAGCCCGATCTGATTGCCATAGGAACTGAAACCTGCAGCAGCTGTCGTGGTAATCTTTTTCTGTGGGAGTTTTCCAGGAAGCGTTTCTTGTATTGGAATGAGCGGATCACCAGCGCCACTCAGCCGCATTGCAGCATACACATATGCTCTACCCGATAATGGATCACGAATAGCCCCTCCAATACAAGTTGCAGCTCCTCCAAATGGCTCAATTTCAGTTGGATGATTATGTGTTTCGTTCTTGAATAACAACAACCAGTTTTCATCAGTCCCATCAATGGAGACGATTATCTTTATAGTACATGCGTTAATTTCTCCGGATTCGTCAATTTTGTCAAGTTTTCCATGGTTTTTCAAGTATTGTACTGCAATAGTCCCTATGTCCATTAAGTTGATCGGTTGTGTCCTACCAATTTCTTTTCGGATATCTAAATAATCATCAAACGCTTTTTGCAACAATTTGCTATTTGTTTTTACCTCATCAATTGTAGTCAGAAATGTTGTATGGCGGCAATGATCCGACCAGTATGTATCAATCACCTTAATCTCAGTGATTGTTGGATCACGATTTTCGTTGATAAAATAATTTTGGCAGAAAGCAAGATCTGCTTCATCCATAGCAAGGTTATGGTTTGTGATAAAATCAGTCAATCCTTCTGTATCAAGTTTGCGGAATCCATCTAGCACTGTTACTTTTTCAGGAGCATCACAATTCGTTATCAATGTTGTGGGAATCGCAAGATCTGCCTCGCGTTTTTCTATTGGGTTTATAACATACTTTTTGATTGTGTTAAGTACTTGTTCGGTGATGTTTCCCCCAAGAACATAAATCTGGGCTGTGCGGACAATTGGACGTTCTTTTTGTGATATGAGCTGGATGCATTGTGCAGCACTGTCTGCGCGTTGATCAAATTGGCCTGGTAAGTATTCAACAGCGAACATTTGTTCATTTTCAACAAGAGTAAGGGCATCTGTGACGATATCCTTTTGAGGTTCTGAAAAAACAGTGTGCTTTACATACTCAAAGAGAGAGGCATCTATGTTGTCCACATCGTAACGATTGATAATTCGAAGTGATGTGAGTCCATGTACTCCTGGCAGAGTGGAAAGTTCACGAAGGAATGCATGCGATTCGTTTGCAAGAATTGTTTTTCTCTCTACAAAGACTCTGAAAACCATTATATAATCCTTACCTATCGGTCAAATTATTTGTTATATATATGTGGAGTGTGGTTTTTTAGTTTGCTGTACTAGAGGAATTTATTTGAAAAAAACGTCTGATAAATAAATTATTTTTTACTCTGCTCAAATATCATTGCACATGTTTTTATAAGGGTATCTGTGATTTTTTCCGTTTTCGGTGTAAAATATCTCGTCCATCAGTTGTTTCCTTCTGTGGGCGTCCATTGAGATTGATTAGTTTTCAGATCCTTCATTTTTCTGAAGGAGGGGGTTCTGTGATTTTTTCCGTTTGCGGTGTAAAATATCTCGCCCATCAGTTGTTTCCTTCTGTGGGCGTCCATCAAGATTGATTAGTTTTCAGATCCTTCATTTTTCTGAAGGAAGATAAACATATATTTTGTGATTTATTAACACTCGGAATTGGTCAGAACATGTTTGTTGACTATCTAGTTGACATCAGATGCATCGCATTCATCGTATTCGGACAATTTCTTTCTTTTTTTCATGATTTAAATGCATATTTCGTCATACTCGCGAATTATGTGTGTGTTCTTTCTTCTTTGGAGATATCTATCTAGACCATTGCAACAGATATCAATCTGAAACGAGGCTCTATTTGCTATATTTCTTGTTGTTCTTCTGTTTTGTGGAATGGTTCTAGCTTTTCTAAATATGTACCTTTGAATCCACCTCTGATTTGCGACATCTTATAATATCATCGTTTCTTATGTTTTGGCGTATTTAGATATTGAGCTTGTTCTTTGCATATTGGATGATTTATCTGGCTGAAACTATGATCGTTTGTTTGACGATTCATATGAACGAGATGTAATTGATGCACTAGATAAGATATGTGGACCTTCTCTTATCTCAGAATGGAAAAAATGCCCTTGGTATGTTGACTTGCCTAAATTATCGTCTTCCTGTGTTGCTGATCCAAATGGGATACTGGTACTGGGCTTGAACACGGGTGTGAATGTGCTGCTTTCATCCAATCTTTCATGCATGCGATGATGTCTGAAACAGAATCTGGGACTGAATAACAACTAAAAAAATTATTTTTTATCAGAGTTCTCATCTATTCACAAAAGAAAATAACATAATTTTTTGAAAGAAATTACGCTGTTTCGGCAACCTTCACAAATTTTTCAGCATGTGTAACATGCCCAAATAATTTCAGCATCCACCTTTCTTTCCACCCATATCTAAAGCTCCCTCCAGATGCATTTGGATGGCCACCCCCATTGAATTTTCTTGCGATTATGTGACTTACAGGTGCAACACTTCGGAGAGAAAACTTTCCAGTATCAAATACTAGAAGTTCCATGTTGCATCCTAGTTTTTTGCGTGCTTCTGCTGCCGTTTCACTAGGGTATCCATATGCTGGCATCACTGCAATCATGTATTTTCCTTGAAATATCTTTGCATGTTGAATACTTTTTCTCATGCATTTGTTCTTTTCTCGTTCAATGTTCGTAAATATCTGTAAAACTTCGTCATCAATGATGATTCCCTCTAAAAACTTGTTTCGGATTAGCTCAAGATATTCTCGTTTTGCTGCTATCATTCCAAGAATTGCTGATTTTGGATTTTCATGTTTCCACAAATCATAGTCACAGACCACTTGTGCAATCTCCGCTGCTGCAGAGTTTTTCTTTGCCAATGAAGTATAGATCATGCTTGAAGCACACATAGATGTATCCACAATGAGTGATTCTACAAATGAATGAATGCGCTCTTTTTCCTCCTCTGTCCATCTGTGATGATCATACCACTCTATTTTCCATCCCGCTGCATAGATCTTACGAATTTTATCTTCAATCCCTTTTTGATACCCAATATCTGAAATGATCAGTCGATCTCCTTTCCCATTGCACCCTCCAATCAGGTCGATGAACCAGCAAAATCGATTCACTGACGAGAATAATGTAATTATTTCTTGCCCAAATACCATCCGACAGATTGCATCGCACCCTGCCGCATCCAGATCATTGTGCGTTAGATGTACTATCTTCGTTGTTCTTTTCACAATTTTCTCTTGGAGATTTGATCTCTTTTTAGTAACTCTTTTATGCAGAAATAAATGCATTAATTACTATGTTTGTATCTTTGAGAACATAATATGTCTGAATTTTATATAATAATGTTTATAATAGAATAGCGTCTATAATCTTATCAAAGAGTATTATAGCCTTTATAGCTCAGTTGGGAGAGCGCCAGACTGAAGATCTGGTTGTCGCCGGTTCAATTCCGGCTGAAGGCATCATTTTTAAATAGTAATATTTAAAAAAAAGAATTTATTCCACCAAAAGTAGCATTACCGTCGTTATTGGGGTATCTAGAACTTGCCCACATGTGACTTTTGAACATTCTAGAACCTTTAGTTCCCATCCAGCAGCTCTACATGTTGCGTATACATCAATACCCGCCGCTTCCATACTTGGTCGCATTCTCTTCCGATTTTTACAATCGGTAATTTGTGCTCCTTTTTCCTTCGCTGCACACTTGACACACCAACCGCACTGATGTCCTGTGTAGCCGAGAGCTTTGTAAAACCCGTCTTGAAACGCTATCTCTTCAAGTTCAGACATCACTGTCTGAACATATCTGGTCATATCTCGTGATACCCATCGTTCCTGTGTTGTTTCCCCCACATCTCCATCAAATCGCACCAGTAGGGCATGTGAATATTCGTTAAGAACTTCCTGTGTTTCTCTTGATGTAGGTGTATAGGGTGGGCAAGAAAATCTCCGCCCAAACCCATTGCATCCGAATAGACACTTCATTCTTACCCACTTCCCCGTTCTTATTTTATCCGTCATAATTGGAGTTGCATCTCCCCCTTTTTCGCGAACAAAGTTCATAAGTCTAGTCATCTCTTCGTTAATTGTGTTTTTCATCATCTCGTTCCTCTTTGTTTTAGAACTTCGTCGATAATCTTTGCCGATGAGTTGAGCGTACATCCATAGAATGGTCTGATTCGTACTACATTTGCACGAATCCCACGTTCTCGCAGATTGGACTCCAACCATTCTTCTGAAAATTTCTGATTAAATCCAAGTGTAATCACCTCGGGATCAATATTAGCAATTGGTCGAAACAAATCAACCCGATCTCCTAAAATCGCATGATCTACGCATCGAATACCAGCGATCATTTTCAAACGTTGTTTTTCTGGAATAATTGGTCGTGGTTTATGTACTACATTTCGTTCCCTGGCTACAATCACCCATAGTTCATCACCAAGTTTTTTTGATTCTTCCAGATAAAACAAGTGGCCGGGATGAAGAATATCAAATGTCCCTGTTGCAACAATTTTTCTCACGAAGAAATCACCTCTAAAAACTTCTCTTTACCATTTCGATCAAAGCAGCGCCATGAATTTATTCCAAATGTTCCTCCAAGAATAATATGGCACTGTCCCATTTCTGCAAATATCCGCAAATCCGCATTTGATGGTAACAACGCACCTTTTGGATGACTGTGTGCAGTTCCTGCAATCTGTAATCCCAGTGGCACCATATCAGCCAAAACCGTCGCATTCCTACTCGTGGTCGTGGTTCCTGCAATCGGGTACACTGTTATAATTATGCCTTCTTCTGCCCCGAGCATTACCATAAACTCGTTGGGTAAACTTGATTTTCCCATTTCAAGAAGAAGATTTAGGACTTCTATGTCGATTGCATGGATGAACATATTTTATTTATTTTTGTGTGAGGCAGGGATAATTATTCTCATGTGTTTCAAAGAAATGATCAATCTTGTGCAGTCATCATCAAAAAAAAATGAAAAACCAATTATATTTATATGCACATTTTATAAATTCTCCAGAATAGATTGAGCTGAATATCGAAATCTAATCATTGTTATTCTACTTTAGGAGATTTATCAGGCAATTTGTTGAAACTCCTGAAACAACCAATAGTATATCTCATGTATAAATAAATGTTCTTTTTGCTTGTAATAAATTATTCATAGCTATATCCGTGAGAAAAAAACCATTTTTAAAGGATTTATTGATGTCCATTAGTCCCTCATCCCGTTTCCTTCTCATTATGTTCTATTCGAGTGTGTGTATCAACCTTCTGTATCCCTTGAAAGCCTTATGCATCAATGAATTTGTCCAGATTTATAATGAAGAGCAATGTTGGTATTCTCATACTGTTATCCACTCCTACATTTGAGATCTTATCTGAAACACTTTCACTTGGACAATCGGAGATTACAGCATACAGCATATTGTGTGTTTCATTTCTCTATTTATTGTATTTCGTTATTCCTGAGATTTCTCTTTCTCTGTACACACAAAATAATCACATAACAAATAGATACTTGTGCACAATATAGAATAATAATATGAAAGCCTGCATTATGTGTGGCGGTGAGGGTACTCGTCTTCGTCCCCTTACATTTGAGAGGCCAAAACCATGTATCCCTATAGCCAATAGTCCATCGATTATTCATCTTGTAACTCATCTTGCAAATCTTGGATTCACGGATATTGTAGTTACCATTGGTTATCTTGGAGATGAAATTCAGAAAGTGCTTGGAGATGGTTCTCTTTACGGTGCAACTATAACCTATGTTTCTGAAAACATCAAGCTTGGCACAGCTGGTTCTGTAAAAAATGCTGAAGAGTATCTTAGTGACTCTCCATTCCTTGTTGTTGGTGGTGACCACATCACTGATCTCAACGTACTTGAGTTCTATCGTGAACATCTGAATTCATCGGCTATTATTTCCATTGGTCTTATCAGTATCGAGGATCCTCGTGAGTTTGGGATAGTCGAACTCGACGCCTCCCTTTTCATTCGCAGATTCCTCGAGAAACCAGCTCCTGGAGAGATATTCTCGAATCTTGTAAGTACTGGCATTTATGTATGTGATCCAAAGATTCTTGAGTTCATTCCCAAAAATACCAAATTCGATTTTGCCAATGATCTTTTTCCTCTTTTAATGGAGAATGGTTATCAGTTGCATGGTTGGCTTGCCCGAGGAAATTGGACTGATGTCGGGAATCCTGCAATGCTTCGAGTTGCAGAGAAGTGGATGCTTCAGGAGAACGTCACAACTAGTGTTGCAGGGACGCTCAATGTTAAGAATGCGTACATTACTGGACCAGTAAGGTTCTGCGATGGTATCACCCTTGGAACTGGCTCCCGTGTTGTTGGTCCAGTATTCATTGGAAGTGGAGTGACGATTGGAGAAAATGCCATAATTGGCCCTTACACCAGTATTGGTGAAAATGTTTTAATAAAAAACCATGCGAAAATTTTCTCCTCTTCGATCTACAATGGCGTAGTTGTCGGTGCGAACACAACTATCTCTGGCAGTATTGTTGATGTTGACACTATTATTGGTGATAACTGCTCCATTGAGTACAATACGGTGATTGGCCCTCGCTCTGTTATTCGAAACTCTGCAACCATTCATTCTGGAACTCGTTTGTGGCCTGAAGTTATTGTTCCGGAGAAATCAATCATTAAAGAGCACATACTCAACGAAAAATTTGATACCAATTATGATGGTTCATAATACTTTTAATCATATTATATGTCAAATTTATTTAAATTTTTATATATTTTTACTTAATTTAAAGAAAATTATTTCATTTTATGATATTCTTTTCTTGGTGTGGATTTTATTTTTATCCTCTACAGTGGTGCACTTATACTATTCGATATGTGTGTTCCATTTGTTGATGCTTGTTTGAATAAGGGCTGTTTCTTCCTCTTTCGTGTAATCTCTGAAATCTCTTTCAATAAAAAAATCGAATGTGGATGAATCTCCCATGTGTCGCCTCAAGATCTTATCCTATATGTCATTCATACTGGGTTACAATTTTATGAAAACCATTTAATGATCTAATATGTTCACTCTTTTCTCCATAAAAAAATAATATTTATGTTTTTTTACTTGAAAATCGAAATTTACAGATAATCTCTTATTTACCGTTTCATGTTTTCATGTAATTACTCTCTCTTAGATCAAAAGATGACTATTGTAATAATCCTTACTCGATATATCTATTGAATATTCTGTATATTCTCGATTATTCATTTTTACTCTGTATCAGATCACCTGTCTCATTTTTTCCTCCAGAAACATGAATGTTCACGAGATCTTTATTGAAAAATCTCCTGATCAATTGGCGTGCTTTTTCAATTGTAATTCCACTCTTTCCAATCGCAAGGCCAACATCATTTTTCTCTGGGACAATAACTGTTACGTGATGGTCACCATCGTTGAACAGAACCTTTAGCACTCCTGCTGGCTTGAACATATTTGCGACAAAGATATCTGGATCCTCAGAATATTCAACCATTTCTATCTTTTTTCCAAGGATTCGCTCCATTTTTTTGATATTATCTCCATTTTTTCCAATTGCTAGCCCCATATCTCCCTGTTTTATCACGTATATTATTCTTTCAAATCGATCATCAATTAAACAATCAATAGCTGTAGCTTTTGTTAAGATTCTGAGTTCCTCAATGTATCGGCGTTCTTTAAATCCTATAATTGAAGAATCTACTATAAACTTATATTTATTTTCCATATGTTGTAATTTTTCTCTTTTGCAATAATTGCTTAATCTATTCCTCAGTTCTCAGTCAACATTCAAGAGTACTTTTATTAGTAGGATCTTCCTATTAGTGCAGATTTTCCTTTCATACCACAGATAATGCATGATCCTTCATCCTTTGTCACATATTTGTTTCGAACTTTCGTTCCAAGTATTCGTGAGTCGGTCAGTTTTTCAAGTTTTTCCGCGCAGTCGCGAGATCCACACCAGTGTACTACTACCACATTGCCGTCTAACTTCTCTTTACACTCATCAGGTGTTGCAGCTATCACCGTATGTTCTTCGAGATGTTTCTCTGCTTGTATCTGTATCTGATAATTGAACTCATTTAGAAGTTTTTTCACAGATTCTGCAGCATTTTTTCGTGAAATAACTGTCTTTATTCCAAGTCGATTGACACAGATCAGTTGCTGATTATCGAGGTCTCGTGGACCTAGCTCTATTCGGAGTGGGACTCCACGCAGTTCCCAGTGGTAGTACTTTGCCCCTGGGCGAATATCACGAATATCTGTTTTCACGCGTAGACCTGCAGTATCTAGCTCATACTCCAATGTCTTTACCGCTGCAATAATTTCGTCGTTTCGTTTGCCGATAATGATTGGAATAATTATTACCTGTGTAGGAGCAACTGTTGCCGGAAGCACTAGTCCTTTGTCGTCTCCATGTACTCCAATAATTGCAGCTATGCATCGTTCGGAGATGCCATAGCAGGTCTGCGATGTGAATTGCTGACTACCGTTTATGTCCTCATAAGTTATGCCAAACGTTCGGGAGAAATGCTCTCCGAGGTGATGTACTGTTCCGATCTGCAAAGTTCTCCCATCTGGCATCACAGAATCGATTGCCATGGTAAAGTCTGCACCTGGGAATTTGTCCCAGTCGGGTCTCTTAGAAATAATTATTGGAATGCCGAGATATTGATAAAATTCTTGCGTCAGTGTAAGTTCATGTTCTACTTGTTCTTTTGCCTCATCCCAGGTTGTGTGAACGGTATGGGCCTCCATAAAGGATGTGATCTCTCTTAGACGGATCAAAGGGCGAGTATGCTTTGTTTCGTATCGAAATGTGTTTACAATTTGATAGAGTTTTAAAGGAAGATCGGCATGTGACCTTATCCATAGTGCATACATAGGATAGATAGCCGTTTCTGAGGTCGGGCGGAGTGCAAGTTTGACATCTAATGGAGATAAACCTCCATGAGTAACCCAATACACTTCGTCTTCAAACCCTTTAATGTGTTCCCCCTCTTTAAGGAGTTCCATTTCAGGGATCAGAAGTGGAAAGAGCGTTTCCTCATGTTCTCTGTTTAAGAGATTGCGGAGATGTGTATATGTATGGTTGCGGAGCGCGAACCCATATGGATACCACACATATAATCCCTTCACTGGATAGCGCACGTCCATTATCTCTGCCCGCCGTATTACCTCATTGTACCACGCGTTGAAATCACTTCGCGGTGGTAATCCTTCCGTCTCATCTGCCATGTTCTATATACACCTGAAGCAGTAGATCTATGTGCCGAGAGAGCATTAAGATAACCAACCTATTTGTGATGTCTCACCAATTATGAATAGAGCAATTGTCTGATATTTACTGTCCGTTTCCTGATCTCTCATGAAGAGCTGCTCTTTTGTCTAGTGTAATTTCTATATATACTTTTCACTTATTAATAGTACAAGTTCCTAACAACTGTTGTTCTCTCATTATACCATCTCAATCTTCACGTGGGTGAAGTATACACGTAGATATAGAACCTGAAAATCACGTAGCACAACAATTTTGTGAGTTGTAATGTAATCCTTTCTTTTTGCCGTCTTCAGATAATTCACGTTAATCTGAATTGATATATCTCCTAGAATATGCTGTTTAGTGAAGTGCATTGGGTTAAGATTCAGTACAATGTTTAGGTACTGATGTGCTTGGAGTTTGTCTCATGTTCCTAGTTTTTGACTGAGGAAATTTGTTTCAGTTCCTCGTTAAATCCGTCCTACGGTGTGATTCTTAAAGTGGTGTTTCATGAAGTTTTGTCGTTACTTGAATGCAGATTGTAATCAATAGTGCCATCGCCTCTGAGGATTAAGGTCTGATACATTAGATTTGATACCAGATTAACCTCGAGTACATGGTTTCTGTTGGGGATAAGAAGTCTATTTTCTTTTAGGCTATGGACATTCCCAGATTCCAATTGTGTAATGCAACAGTCTAAAGGTAGTTGACGATGTAACAAACAACTTCTGTTAGGATTAGGAAATATCGTACGTATTTTTCTCTCTATATAGAATATCTCCTCCAGATAAATGACAAAGAATCTGGATACAGTGTGATATTATTTTTCCCGCCTCCCTCAATTGTCACACTTCTTCTAGTGCTGGTGCAACTAGATATACATACGTACTAGTTTTGATAAAGGTAATACGCCTGTTTCTCAAGGATCATATCAATATAGTATTTTTGTAAGAACATACTTATTTCATTAAACATTTGGGGTCTCTAATCATGAACGTTGACAATAATAAACTACTCAAGGACAAAACCTTTGATAAATCCCGTTGGATTCAAATGCCACGTAATGTCATCGTTGGCCATGATGCCCTTTTTCAAATCCCTGGAATCATTGATGATCTCGGTGTTGTAGGCCCTATTTTACTCCTTTCTGGTGCAAAAACTATGCCAACCATAGGAAAACGAGTTGATGGACTTTTGCGAGGTCGTCTTGTAACCACTTGTCTTGTCGGTCGAATTACTTACGATGAAATTCAGCGCATTGAAACTACTGCAAAAGAGTCTGGAAGTGTTCTCATCATTGCGGTCGGTGGTGGTCGCGTTATCGACACAGCCAAGATCGTCTCTTATAACCTTGACATACAGTTTATCAGTGTACCAACTGCTGCATCCCATGATGGAATTGCTTCGTCCCGTGCTTCAGTGATAACCGATATGGGAACCGTTAGCGTCTCTGCCCATCCACCACTGGCAATTGTCGCAGATACCGGAGTGATTGCAACGGCTCCTTTCAGGTTACTTGCTTCAGGATGTGCTGATATCATTGCAAACTATACCGCGATTCTCGACTGGGAGTTTTCTCATCGAGTTACAGGAGAAGCAATCAGTGAGTACGCCTTAACGCTTTCAAGGATAACCGCAGAAATTCTTGTCAAGAACGCTGATCTCATAAGTCACAATGATGAGACTTCTGTGTGGATTGTGATGAAGGCACTGTTTTCCTCAGGTATTGCCATGAGTATTGCCGGTAGCTCACGTCCAGCATCCGGTGGTGAGCATAAGTTTGCTCATATGTTGGAACGACTTGCACCTGGTGTTGCACTTCATGGTGAAGCTTGTGGTCTTGGTACTATTATAGGCATGTATTTGCACGGTGGTGATTGGAAATGGATTCAGACCTCTCTCAGACGCATTGGTGCTCCAACAACCCCCCAAGATCTTGGAATAAGTAACGAGATTTGCGTGGAAGCGATTTTTCGCGCAGGTGAAATTCGACCTGAACGATTTACTATTTTTGATACGGGTATCACGCGGGAAGCTGCTATTGCAGCAGTAAATGCATTGTATGAGGTGTAAACTAATGGCAGACGCAGAAAAAATAGTTACTATAGTTGGTTCAGTGTTTTCTCATGAGGGTGCTGAATTTGTTTATGCTGGGAAAATAACGGAGTGTGATAAGTGCAAAGTGGCTAAGGTCTGTCACAATGCCAAACTCCATGAAGGTCATCGATATCGTGTGATTGCTGTTCGTTCAACTAAACACGACTGTTTTGTTCATGCAGGGGGAGCCGTTGCAGTAGAGGTTATTGAAGCTTCTATTACTGCAGTTATTCCTACCAGTCAGGCAACCCGCAAGACTCGTATTACCTACACACCTGTTTGCGATGATCAGTTCTGCAAAGGCTATGCCCTCTGCCATCCCGATGGCATGATGGAAAAAGGACGCTATGTTGTTCTTGAAGTGCTTGGATCCTATAATGAAATGTGTCCAAAGGGAAAGAAAAATCTTAAACTTGTTGAATTGCGCCATGTGCCGACGTGAATACTCTTGATCACACAGAAATACATTTCTTTGTGTAAATCCTAGTATGTTACTCTCTTCTCTCTTTTAAAGTGAGATCATGTAAGGTACTGTAATTAGTTGCTACTTATTTGAATTATAGATTTGTTTTCATTTCATTAATTGCATCTCTTTTTTCTAAAAAATATATACGTTATCTTTTTACTGAATCCACCTCAGCATAAAAAGTATGCCTCTATTATATATATCTCATTACTTGTGTTTGTGTAGTACAGGTTGGTCTCTTTCTTAGATGATTTAGATGATATCGTTTTCTATCTCGTCGTCTCTCTCCAAATTATCCCCGTCTGATATTTTTCTTTTTAGATAAAAATCTCATCTAAATTCTCTTATGTAAGTGTTGGTTCTTCTGGAAAAATATGTGTTTCGCGTGTTTTTTTTTGAAATTTCAGTGCGTCTTATGCGTAATTTGGAAATGTTAGATTGTATCCATTCTGTTCTCTCTCTCAGATATAAACATCACCAATAATCTATATCTGTAAACAAACAGACAAATATAAGTAATATTTGTGGTACGAGGTGTTTTGAAAATATGCAAAAAGAGGAGTTATTACATTTACACATGCTAATGGTTCTGATTAAGAAATACTATGAGTCTATATCTGGAGATACGGTTTCGACGACTGAGTATGATGCAATGCAGATCTCCCCAATCCATATTCATAAAAATAAAAATCTTCATCGTGTTGCTCTTCTCACGCTCGGTAATGAGATCGTTACTGAGATGAACACACACAAAAAACCGCAAACCTCCTTTCCTCAGGATTCTGGAGCCAGTATCATTGCAGAACAATAACTTTTTTTTCTTTATCTATGGACAAGCATACTATTCTCCGGGAGATAATTTCTCTCATATTTGCTTCGTCTCTCTCTGATATTCAGAGCATCAAGCTTTTTGTGTGTCGGAAATACTCTCTTGCCGCTATGCCTAAAAATTCTGCCATTCTTGCTGCGGCCACTCCTGAGGAGTACGAATTTCTCCGTTGCATGTTGTTGGTAAAGCCAACGCGAACGCTGTCTGGTGTTGCCCCGATTGCTGTTATGACTTCACCGTGTGCATGTCCGCATGGAAAATGCCTACCCTGTCCTGGAGGTCCTGATCATGAATTTAGGTCACCTCAGAGTTATACTGGAGAAGAACCTGCAGCTCTTCGTGCTAGACAGAATGAGTATAATCCCTATCGTCAGGTCAATACTCGACTCAACCAGTTTAAACTGTTAGGCCATCATGTGGATAAAGTGGAACTAATCATTATGGGTGGTACCATAACTGCACGTGATCCTGCATATCAGGAATGGTTCGTTGCTGAATGCCTTCGTGGAATGAATGAATTCTTTGGTTCCCCCTCTAAAACGTGCAATCTTTCCAACTTGATGATCGAGAACGAAACTTCTGCTGTTCGCTGTATTGCAACCACCTTTGAAACAAGACCGGATTGGTGCAGTGAAGAGCACATCAACCGAATGCTTGATCTTGGTGTTACTAAAGTTGAGCTTGGGTTTCAGCATACTAATGATTCCTTGCTTGCATTGAACAAACGTGGTCACTCTGTTTCGGATAGTGTTGAGGCCAATCGTCTCTTGCATGATGCTGGAATTAAGGTAGGATTTCATGTTATGCCGAATCTCTATGGTAGTAGTATCTCACTTGATCAGGAAATGTTTGATACGCTTTTCACCGATTCTCGATTTTGTCCTGATTTTTTGAAGATCTACCCTACATTAGTCACACCGGGTACTGAACTTGAAAAACTCTGGAATATTGGAGAATATGAATCCTACAATGAGGATGAACTCGTCGATCTCCTTGCCTATGCTAAGGCCAGAATTCCAGAGTATGTTAGGCTTCAGAGGATTCAGCGTGATATCCCTGCTAAACTCATTGTCTCCGGTTCTATTCATGGGCACATTCGTCAAATGGCACAGAAACGTCTTGCCGATCAGGGAAAGCAGTGTCGTTGCATTCGCTGTCGTGAGATTGGAAGGCGACCAAGCACTGGTTTTGTTGAGGAAAA
>DALTYD010000038.1 GCA_029986255.1 Methanocorpusculum sp.
ATATGCTGAGTACATGGGTTTTTGAATATTAATCATCAGTACCCTGCGCAAGAATGATGAGGAGTGGAAAAGACAATGAAGTATAATTCAATTCATTCAGGTTGAAAGAGTGCTGTACTCTTCAAGGGGGAGAAGGCCAAATTTTTCAAGTGCGCAGAATGCATACATAGATAAAATAGAATATTGAGAGAGATAAAAGTCCGATATTTAGCTACTGAAGAACATCTTATCAATAAGATAATCAAAAAACAGAACTCTACTACAAATAAAAAAGAGAGAACAGCTTATCCCAAAGATAAATAACACCGCACAAAAAAACTAATCTACAATTTGACTCTCTGTAAACCTCTCCTCAGTCGCAAGCAAAAACTCATAATCACAAGACAATGTATTCCGAGAACAAACATCTATACATTGGTCACAAAAGATACAGTTCGTCACATAAATTCTAATGCGTTTTTCCTTCCTCGTCACGACCTCAGACACGTCCTCATCAATATCAACCACGGATGGGGGTGGGGAGAATGAGGAATAGAAAACTTGCTCAATCGCATGTGCAGGACAAACTTCAAGCATAGTCCACAGCCGTTGCACGTGGTCCGAACATAGATAATCTTACCATGAAACGCTGGAGGTGTGACAACAGGTGGTTCAAGCGTTGCATGGCCATTTGCGATCGAATCAAGAAAATAAGTAATCGACTTCGGAAGACGGATCATAGGAAAGGGATTTGTTACAGAAATTTTAACCAACTGAATCAAAATCTCTTTCATCATCGGGAATCCTGTCATTTCAGATTACCTCCATAAGAAACGAGTCCTCCATCATCAAAATGATCGCAACTGCACCAATCCATCCAAGTATCAACCAATAAAGAAAAGACCAACAACTTGTGTAATCCGAAGCCGAGTCATCATCGATCTAACGACTGTCACTGAAACAGTCATCACAAGCAACATTTTTAGAATAAAGAATATGAAATCAGAAAAACCAGCCAAAACTCCAATAATGCCTAAAAATGGAGATAAATGGCATTATTTCCTGAAAAACAGAACAATGGAGATTTTTCAAAAATATTCCAAGTAAATCTGAAACAAAGGTAATATTATCGAATTCCTATCGTTCACATAAATATGAATTGAATTTTGCGATTATGGAAAGATTCTCCAATATTCCTGTATCATGTACAAGTTGTATTCACAATAATATAATAAAGTGAACAAAATCCAGAAAACATCTAAATAAAGAATAAAAGTACATGGGAAACATTAACCATGGAATAACTACAGATTACCGTAACATTTATTTTGTATGACATAACGATGCGCTTTGCAACATTGCATCAAAACGCAGAGAACAGTATCTAAACAAATATAACTGCATAGAGAAGTTCACATAGGATTCCTATGAATGCATAACGTTAGAATACAGCAAGAGATCGCAATCAGAATAAGATTATATAGCACCGAATTTGATGAACATAATGACTGACTTAGAAAGCAGTGATTATAATAAGATGGACAAAATACTCAATTTGAGATTCTATAGGAAATGTTTCATCACATCAGTATTCAGAAGGGAAAAATTATCCCTTTGTATCGCAAATAAGGAAAATAGAGTATCATGAATATCGATGGAGGAATTAACATTGTACTGCAAATACAAGAATTCAGAATAGAAATGCTAGGAACCCTCATTGATAACCTGTTATATTTTGTGTCATCACCACTCATATATTTATATTTACCATTCTTTATTATTGCGGGCATGTTCTGGTGCATGAACAAACGTGCTGCAACTTGCATTGCCATGAGTTTTTTAGTAACAAAACTCCTCGCTGATCTAATAAAATATTTCCTAGCGATACCACGCCCATGGCTGATGAATCAACTTGTCATCCCATCAGAAAAGGCAATTGAAGGTGCTCCAGGATTTTCATGTCCAAGTGGACATACGGCAGTAACTGCATCATTCTGGGGATTACTTGCAATCATTTTTCGAAAAACTTTCATTCTCCCTTTACTCTGTCTGATCCCAATAATCATTATTCCATTCTCTCGTATCTATTTGGGAGTGCATACCCCACTTGATATCATTTTGGGATTGCTCACTGCCGCACTCGGGATCGGGCTATCACTAAAGGTTACGACATGGCTAGAGAAAAATCCAAAGATGGACTGGATTATAGCACTTTCAGGGTATATATTCATTCTACTATCAGTGATATTTCTGATATGGCGATATCTTCTTTCTCCAGAATGGGCAGAGACGAGGATAGCAGCAGCAACAATAACATCAATAATAGGATGTGGATACTATGCTGGATTTATTACAGGATGGTTGATAGAACGACACTGGATCAATTATGAAATCAATGGTGGAATTGTTCAGCGACTAATAATCTTTTCAATTGGGAGTATAACATTATTGGGCTTACTATATTATCTTAAACGCCTACTTTCTCTCGTATTAACAACAGAAATTGCAGGATTTTGTGCAAATTTCTTCATTACACTCTTTATATTCGCTGTATACCCCTGGATTCTTCAGTGGAGGAAGACAAGAGTTAGTAAGTACTCCACCAAAAAGAAATACGGTTAAAATAGAACGAAAATATTTTCCAATTTAGAAAACAAGAGATATTTTTCAAAGAAAAATGAGAATAGTATTCATGAGAGTAACGAAGGATTGAAATCGTCCATATATGATCTCATATATAAAATAAAATCAACAAAGAATGCAGTCACTATGCCTGTAAGAATTGATGGAAAAAGCAAAAAAATTACTTTAAGCACTCAAAAATCAAAGCATAATATCAAATATCTACACAGTAGATCGCCTCATGAAATAATTTTTCATGGTATAGATATATATCTTGTGTACAACGAGACAATATGTAATATACAATAATCATCATCATCCGTCTTTTGCAAGAACTGAGAGAGTTTTTTAAATAAGATTGATCTTGTTTTTGTATAATAACATTTAAAATAATGAGAGAATTATTTCTTTTTTAATGCGTTCAATTCACGCCAGTCACTCACAAATCGCTGAATTGCCGTAACATGACCAAAAACACCAAAAATCATCAGTAATAAGCCAAGCGCAGGTAGTCCAAACAGCAGAGGTCCTGGAAAAATCACCTCAATCAGACCAAATAGCAGAAGCAGTACTAATCGATCAGCTCTGCCTAGAAGCCCACCATAATTTCGTTTGAGCCCAACCGCCTGGGCTTGAGTGCCAAGATACGATGACATCAGAACCCCCGTCAGCGCAAATACCCCAATAATCCATGCAGAAATCATGCTTGTCCAAGCAAACATTCCCCATGCAAAAATACCCGTAATAATAAAAATATCCGCATATCGATCGAACACATGATCCAGATAGTCACCCGCCGGACTTGCAATTCCTGTCAATCGAGCGACAGCTCCATCAATTGCATCAAAAAATGCACTCACAAACATTAGAACAACGGCAAAAAGTGTTTCGCCAAGACCAAAAAATACACCAGAAGCAATCGCTGTAAGAAGAGAGAGCATTGTACAAGCATTTGGCGTCAGATGCAGTGACGCAATAATCTTGGCGAGGGGGATCACAATAAAAGAAATTTTCGGGCGGAACAAATCAAGCGTCATAACATAAGGTCCAGGAACTCTGACCAGTCGATTGCTCCAAACGATGCAGAACTCTCACCGATTGAAAACGAAACAATCAGATCTGCTACAGAAACTACATTTCTATTTGTTGTATCTATCTCATATACTTGTTCCGAAGCAAAGAGATCCACAGTCTCGGAAAGGATAACATCCAACGCCTCAGCTTGGCAGTTTTCCACAATTTTTGCCGCTGAATATCCTCTAGAGGAGAGACGGTTCTTCAGTACATCTGGCCTACATCGAAGAACAACAATTTTATCGCATGCAAGAAAATGTGCAAGTGATCCTTCCACATACATGTCCTTATAAGCAAACTCAGAAGCCCAAGCGTTAACGTCCACCTCATCCGCATCGCGAACAGAATCATGGGTCAAAACATAGGGAGCAATAGTCGTTTTCAGATCAATAACGGGAAAACCTCGAGCATGTAGCTCCATCGCAGTCGCCGTTTTTCCCGTCCCAGGAGTACCAGTAATCCCTATCATCAAAGACATTTCACCTCTTTGCAAGGAGCACAAACATATGTTCTTGCAGGATCATAGAAAGAGAAAGTAGATGAAATCAAAAAATCACCCAGTACACGCAGGTGAAAATTCATCAGATCAACTCTGAATCGAGACTTCGGGGCAGCAACTGTTTGGATAACAGTTTTCAGAATCTCAAACATTGTATTTCTAGCAATAAATACAACAGACTCGCCAGCTTTCGCAACGTCCAAACGATCACTAGAAATGATTGCGTCCAGGGAGAGATCAGATACAATATCTTTAGCAAGAGTAATAATATCTAGTCGAATTGGAGATGGGTGAACTGCAAACCACTTTTCCATTTGCATCTCATCAGAGATCATCAGGAAGAATAGGGGCATACCTGCCTCTCTCTGAATCATCTCAAACATGACAACTTCGGGCGCCATTGAATGACTGTGACGAATATTGCAAACCGCAAGATCTGTAACTAAATCAAGATATGGATTTTCAGTTATATTATCCCATATATGACATTTTTTTCCCCAAACAACTGCCATGTTTCGTTTGAACACGGGCAGGTTATAGTGTGCGTCAAGTTGTTTGGGTATCGACATGCATATCACTCATATTCAATGGTTGCAGGAGGTTTACTCGTGATATCATAGAGAACACGATTCACATGATGAACTTCATTAATAATTCTACGAGAAATTTTTTCCAACACTGAATAAGGAATTTGCGCCCAGTCAGCCGTCATAAAGTCCGTCGTTATAACCGCCCGCAAGGTAATAACGTAGTCATAAGTACGCTCATCACCCATAACACCAACACTGCGCATGTTGGTTAAAACTGCAAAGTACTGATTAATGGAATGATCAAGGCCTGAAGCTACAATTTCCTCACAAAAAATTGCATCTGCATCGCGAAGAATGTCGAGTTTTTCTTTGGTGACATCTCCTATGACACGGATAGCAAGCCCTGGGCCCGGGAAGGGTTGACGCCACACAAGTTTTTCTGGAAGACCAAGCTCGATCCCAGCAGCACGGACTTCGTCTTTAAAGAGAATACGCAAAGGTTCAATGATTTCTTTGAAATCAACGTTATCTGGAAGACCACCAACATTATGATGGCTCTTAATGACCGATGCTTGACCAGGACCAGATTCAATCACATCAGGGTAAATTGTCCCTTGTACAAAAAAATCAACCATTCCAATCTTTTTTGCCTCTTCTTCAAACACATGGATAAACTCAGCACCAATAATCTTTCGTTTCTGCTCAGGATCGGAGACGCCAGCAAGTTTGGCAAGAAACCTCGATTCAGCATTCACACGGATAAGATTAAGGTCATACTGATTTTTAAAAATCTTTTCCACTTCGTCAGCCTCATTTTTGCGAAGAAGACCATGATCCACAAAGATACATGTCAGTTGTCTGCCTATTGCTTTATGGACAAGAACTGCAGCGACGGATGAGTCAACCCCTCCAGAAAGAGCACAGAGAGCTTTTTTGTCATCGATTTTTTCCCGTAGATGAGCAATCATATTATCCACAAACGAGGACATATGCCATGTTCCCGTACAGCCACATATGTTAAATAAAAAGTTTTGTATCATTGTCATCCCATCAGGCGTATGGAGTACTTCAGGATGGAATTGAACAGCATATATCTTCTTGGCCGAATTTTCAAGTGCAGCAAAAGGACAACCAGGTGTCTCAGCAGTAACACAAAATCCAGCAGGAAGTTCACTAATGTAATCACCATGACTCATCCAACAGAATGTTTCCTTTGGGATTCCTTGAAAAAGAAGGCTTTGATAAAGGAGAAGAGGTGTTTTTCCGTACTCACGTGTCATAGCGGTGGTCCCAGAAGCGACACGACCCCCGAGCATGAAAGCAGTCAACTGGGCACCATAACAAATGCCAAGGATAGGAATTCCAAGCGAAAAAACACCAACATCGACCCTTGGAGCATTCTCTGCATACACAGATGCAGGTCCACCAGTAAAGATGATGCCCATGTAGTTTCTAGAAGTTATCTCATCAAGTGAAACAGTGCAAGGTTTCACCTCACAATAGACATTCGCCTCACGAATGCGCCGAGCAATCAATTGATTATATTGACCACCAAAATCAAGGACAAGAATAGCTTCCATGGTTTACTCTTTAAAGGCATGATTTTCAAGACAGGCTTTCACAAATCCAACAAATGGGGCAGATGGATGAGTAGGGCGTGAGCGGAACTCAGGATGAAACTGTGTTGCAACAAAGTATGGGTGATCTGAAAGTTCAATCGCCTCCATGCGATTTCCATTCCACCCCACAAATCGCAAACCATTCTCCTCTATTTCAGCGATGTACTCAGGATTGACCTCATAACGGTGACGATGACGCTCGACCACTTCAGTCTCGCCATAAAGTTTTGCAAGCAGAGAATCAGCCGTTAGCTGAATCGAATAATTACCAAGTCGCATAGTTCCACCGAGATCTGCAATATCTTCTTGCTCAGGCAAGAATGTGATAATTGGAGTTCCATCCCCCATTTCGGCACTGGTTGCATCAAGATACCCCACAACATTGCGAGAAAACTCGATAACTGAGAGCTGAAAACCTAGGCATAGACCAAGAAACGGCTTTTTGTGTTCACGAGCGTAAGTGATAGCATTGATCATCCCTTCAATACCACGATTACCAAATCCTCCAGGGATGAGAATACCATCGAGATCAGCAAGATCAGTATTCGTATAGTGTTCCGCATCGAGCCATTCAATAACAACCTCAGTTGAGAGCTGACGACCTGCATGTTTGAGAGCTTCCTTAATGGAGATATAAACATCCTCAACACCGTATTTAGTGATAATTCCAATGTTTGCACGATTAGTATACTCACGGGAGACAATAGAGTACCAATAGTTATTCGGTTTCTTTGGAGAGAGATGTAAGAGTGGCAAAAGAACATCAGCCATCCCTTCTCTTTCCAACTCCATTGGGACAAAATAGGTGTCACGGGCATTTGTAGCACTAATGACGGCAGAAACATCAACATTGCAGAACGAGGAAATCTTACGCTTAGTAGATAGAGAAATCGGTAACATACTACGACCAACAATTAGATCAGCTTCAAGACCAAGTTCACGTAGTGCTTTGATAGAGTGCTGGGTTGGTTTAGTCTTGAGATCTCCCATAGTGTCAGCAGGAAGGAGAGTCACATGAACGAGAGCGAAGTCGCCGTTTCCGTACTCCCAATGCATCTGACGGATTGCTTCTAAAAACGGCATACTTTCAATGTCGCCAACTGTTCCACCCACCTCAACAATACAGATTTCGGCATGATGGCCATCTTTATCTCTCCAGTTCTCTGCTGCAGACTTAATTCTATCTTTAATCTCATCAGTAATGTGTGGAATAATCTGTACAGTTGCCCCAAGATAGTCTCCATGACGTTCTTTCTGAATAACGGATGAATAGATCTTTCCAGTAGTCAGATTGTGATCTCGAGTAAGTTCAATATCAAGGAACCGTTCATAATTTCCAAGGTCGAGATCAGCCTCACCACCGTCCTTTAACACAAAGACTTCCCCATGCTGGGCCGGATTCATGAGACCTGCATCAATATTTAAGTACGGATCAATTTTGACGGCAGTAACATAATATCCTCGATTGATAAGAATTCGCCCTATGGAAGCTACAGTGATACCTTTTCCAAGGCCACTCATCACACCTCCAGTTACAACAACATACTTCACTCGTGAGTCTCCATATTTCAAATCAAATAATGCATCATATATAGGAGGACAGAGGTATTGAAAGTAAAGGGTTGGTTTGTTTTCTCATCCACCCAAAAACAAGAACAGATGTATGACTCAAAATAATTAAAATATGTCAAGACGGAGTAAAATTCAATACGCAGTCACAGTATTACAACAGTTAAATCACATGATAGATTAATAAATTAAAAATAAAATCCAAATTATCCATATATAGAGAGATTATCAATATCACATCGAAAATTGAGAAATATGTGTACAAATCCAGAGAGTAACAGAGATCACAAAAACATTACACTTGGACGAATAGAGGTTTTGAATAACACTGATATTAAATAAAAAGGAGATCAGAAAAAAGAGAGATTAGAATAGTCTTCGGACATAATCAGCAATTTTTTTCTGGAC
>DALTYD010000007.1 GCA_029986255.1 Methanocorpusculum sp.
CCGGACATAATCAGAAATTTTTTTTTTCCTGACCCAATCATCTCCTCTACACAACTCCATAAGATTGGATTGCATAGCCTCTTTGACAGAAGAGAGATTTGTTCCAACTACAGAAAGAGAGAAGGAGTTATCATCTCCTACATTAATCGTACAGGAAAGAGTAAGTGTAGTATGGGTAGTCTGGAAAATTGATGAATCCTCAGACAATTTCCAAAAAGAGGAAAGAAATGTGTGAGGATTATGAAGAACAGATGAACTAAAAATATTGTCTTTCGCAAACATCTGAAGAACAGCAGTATCCGCATCTTCGGAGAGTGGAATGGCAGCACGAATGACCGAATCATCAAATCTTTTTGCAAACACGGCTTGCACAATCTTTTCGGGATCGGAGAGAGCTCCATCAGAAATGAGGAGGACAACATTCTGGATGTCAGGTACTGCAGCAAGATTTTGTCCAGCAAGGCTCAAAGCCTGAACGAGTGAGGAGAGAGAGAGAGAGAGAGAGAGCCACCAGATGGTAGATCAATCCATTCCATCTCACCAGCAAGAACTGGATCATGACCTAGATGCCACATAGCAGTATCGGAATAACGGAGAATGCGTATCAGAAGATTAGCAGGCAAACCATCGATAAATTTCTTCACTGACAGATTTGCAGAAGCAATTTGACCACCCTCAAATACACCAGAACAATCCACAAGAAGCGTAAGAACAGTCTTCATGATAACATATCTCGAATAGTTGCAACAAGGGTATCAATATCGCTTTCAGTGTTGTAAAAAGCAAGACTTGCCCGGATTGTCCCGTTGGGACAGCCAATCTTGCGCAATAATAGGTCAGCACAATGCATTCCAGAACGCACCATAATATCACTCTCATCATCTAAATAGGTAGCAACCTCATGCGGCAGCATGCCATCTACAGTAAAGGATATAACACCGATGCGGTAAAGAGGATTTGGAGGGGCAAAGATCTGAACACCAGGAATAGCTGTGAGTTTGTCTATAAGCCGATTACAAAGCTCCCGTTCTCTTATTTCGATATTCTTTAGACCTATCTTTTTGAGGAAACTGGCAGCCTCACCAAGACCGAGGCCACCTGCAATGTTTGGGGTTCCAGCTTCATATCTACGGAAGCCTTCAATTGGGACGACTCCATCATCAGTGACATACTCTACCATTCCGCCACCTAGAAACAGTGGCTCTAAGATTGGATCCTTCATCCAAAGAACACCAGTTCCAGTTGGACCATACATTTTATGGCCGGAAAAGGAGAGGAAATCCACTCCAAGGGCCTGAACGTCGACGGGCATATGAGGAACAGATTGAGCGGCATCAACCGAAAGAAGAGCACCATATCGCTGGCAAAATAAGGATATTTCGGGTACAGGAACAATAGTACCGATCACATTTGATGCCTGGGTCACAGAAACCAATCGAACAGAATCGTCCATTGCTGACGCAAAAGCGTCCATATCAAGCGTAAAATCCGGACGAAGTCCGACTATTCGGAGCGTAACACCATACTTTTCAAGCGCACGCCAGGGAAGAAAGTTGGAGTGATGCTCAAGGGAGGTAGTTACCACCACATCACCCGGTTTCCATACAAGGCCGCGAGCGATCATTGTGATGGCTTCAGTAGTGTTTTTCACAAAGACGGTAGTACCATCTCGACCATTGATGAGATCGGCAACTTTTTCGTGAGCATGCCAGTACTTTTGGCTTACAATTCTGGTCAGACGATGAACACCTCGACCGATATTTGCCCGATATCCGCGATCAAACTGATCCATAACAGCAAGTACGCATTCAGGGGAAAGTGATGTTGCAGCATTATCAAGATAAATAATATCCCCAATCATTGGGAACTGATTTCTCAGAATCTCCCATTCAGAAACAGATCTAGTGGAATCATCTTCAACGTCCACAAGAGTGTCCGATTTCCCATTCGGCATAAGATGAGCAACCAAAGCAGGAGTATGATAGGTAACTGGTTTTTCAGAGATATCAAGACCTGCATCACGGGCTAGAGCCTGCATCTTTGGAGGGAGAACTTTCCATCGCCAGAAACCCCAGCGTATGAACTCAGGTGGAAGACCATGATCATCGGCCCATTGAGAGAGAAATGTATCCCAGCGAATGGCTAGTTCAGGATGTGTTTTATGCATCGTTGCAAACTCGGATTCCAGCATCGCAGGACAAAGATAGCAGCCAATACGTTCATATCCACGTTCGTAGAGAGGATTGTACGGGATTTTACGAAGCCAAAGATAGAGAAAGACATCAAGTGCACGCCAGGAACGAATTGGAGAGAGGTTAAGCTGAAGAGGATTATGCGGATTTTGAGAGACAGCATCAAGGGAGGCACGAGTCCAAGACTCATACCAGCGATTTCCCTGAACAGTCACACAAGGCCCAGTTTTGTCAAGATAAATTTTCATAGGATTAAGTTTGAGAAGTTTACAACACCATCGATGATCTTTTCCAGGAGGACCTGCTTTCTCAACAGCCTTCCAAAAATCACCAGATTTATGAATAAAAGGGATATTTTGGGTTTTGACAAAATCAATAGTTTCGGGAAATTCAAGACCAGTGTCGATGAAAAATGCATCGGAAACGCCAGATTTCTGAGCAATGTACCATACGGCAGCACTATCTTTTCCTCCTGAGAAGGAGCAATTCACAGATGGAGCAAGTGGGAGATATTGTTTAATCTCGCGAACTGCAGTGCGTTCCATATTTTTGAGATGGAAGGCATTTTTCTCCACAACATCGATCCACGATGGATTTGCTTTTTCAAGTTTCGGTTGTACACGGATGAGTTCTTTGATACGAACAGTGCCATTTTTTAGAATACCAGTACCATAATTGGATTTGTACTTAAGAATAACCATCCCATCCGTCACATCGGGAGAATGGATAGGCACCTTTTTTCCACCAAGCCGGCCACGTGGGAGATAATCGGCAGCGACTTCAAGGTCAATAATGTTTTTATCAACATTACCGATAAGATAAGGGAGAGCATCAGCTTCAATATTGAAATGAAAGGAACGAGTAATGGGATCAAACCATAACCAGGCGAATCGTACACCATTTGCAATAAGAAGATCATTCCGATCTATGCCACCGGCTTTGTTGAAGATCATTACGTGTGGAAGTGAAATACGAGGGCCAAAACGATTACGGATGAGATACTGCAAAAGATCATAATCGGCCTTGAGAACAGGGCGAATATCATAGGGTTTTTGGAGTGGAATCTTTATAACCTCAGATTTACACGAGCATGTTTTAGCAACAAGCGGTAGATTACAATGTGAGCACCAGTAAAGATATTTAGTGAGATAATCGTCACTATCTGCAGAAACATAATAACCATGCTTAATTTGTTTTCGTGAATATTTCATTGGGGACTTTTTCGTCCATGACTTTTTTGGTAGAATTCTTTTTCGTAGATGCAGAGATTTTCTAGATTTATGCGACACAGTAAAAATATATTGGTTATGATGAATATTTCTAATCAGAGGTTCATCAGCACATTATAAACCAAATTGATGGGTTGGTTGTGAACAATGAGGTTTTGTCTCAGAGACAATAGTGCTAAAAAACCTCAACAACAGAACATTTCAAATTCGAAGAAAGATTCATTGAGCTGAAAAAGGAGAGAATAACCAAAGAGTTGCAGAGCATCGCATAAGGAGAGATTTTAGTCAATCACAAACAGAAAAGCATAGCACATGAATATCATCTGAAAGTTTCAGATTCTAAAACAATGTTGTTAATGCCAATTCAAATATGAAAATAACAAAATTGACTGTAATGAGGAGAAGAATGTAATATATCCCATCTTGGTTCACAATATGCATGCCCTAAGGGAGAAAAGAACTTATCATAATGGAAACTGTCGAAACTGTACTCAACGGGATGGCAACAGAAGTTCCAAACAATTTGGAAGAGGCAGAAACGCATATCTTGAGGAACTGAATGTTCAATTTTGATTCAGTAAGCAAAAATAGAAAAAAAATTTTCCCAAATACAATGGGAATATCTGAAAAGGATTAATCCAGAAATGCTTACATCAACACAAATTATAAAATAAAAAGAAATCTGCAGCATCTGAATGAGGAGGATCTAATGCTCAAAAAGATATAATCAGATAAAAAACAAGAAAATAAATCCAATTTTTTCAATAGAAAATGTATATGTTTTGTATCATCATATTAAATATAATGTTTGTGACACACCCATATCTTCCGAGACCTTTAGTGAAATGGGCAGGAGGAAAACGACAATTAATGGGGGAACTCACTGCGAGGCTCCCAGATGATTTTAAGAATTATTTTGAACCTTTTTTCGGAGGAGGAGCGCTTTATCTATATTTGTGGAACACAGAATCTTTGCATGGGAAAGCATTTTTAAATGATGCTAATTCAGAACTGATTAATCTGTATAAGATGGTACGTGACAAAACAACAGAACTTGCAGACGCTATGCAACAGCCACAGTTTGTAAATACACGAGAAGCATATCTTGCATGCAGGGATCGGTTCAATGCAATTCGAGGAACTAATGCATGTGTGGAACGGGCGGCACTATTTTTATACCTGAATCATCATGGATACAATGGTTTGTGGCGAGTCAATAGGAGAGGAGAATATAATATCCCATTCGGACGATATAAAAAACAACCGAAATTTGGGGAAAAATCTGCATTGATGGCTATGGCCTTGGCACTTTCACCAGCAATTCTGTCTGAAGGAGATTTTGCCTCTGTTTTGCCACAAATTTCTAATGGTGATTTTATCTATCTCGACCCACCATACTTCCCAGTGTCCTCAACGGAAAATTTTACATCATACACAAAGGAAAAATTTGGAATAGCCGAACATAAGCGATTATGGGCAATGTTCCGAGAAGCAGACAGACGAGGAGCACTAGTAATGCTGTCAAATTCAGTGGCACCAGAAATTCTAGAAATGTATTCTGAGTTCTCAGTAGAACGAGTGCAAGTTCTGCGATATATTAATGCAAAGATCACGCATCGACGGGGATCTGAGGAGATTATAGTGCGGAATTACTAAGTAATGTACACCTCTGTATCACATCACAAGAGAAAGTATTATTATGCACACAAAAATAAGGCAAAAAACTAAGGAAAACGAAACACATCATTATAACGTGCATCAAAAAAGCAAGGTTGCTCGGTTTCTTCCGACTCATCTACAGCCATATCACCACTTGGGAACGAAAAAACAAATAAAGGCCACAAATAACAACCCTAGACTCATCAGAATTTAAATATTCGCTTGATGGAACAAAGAATCAAGGATACCAAATATCTCAAAAAATGAGATGTACACATCAAATATCAAATATCATAAAAACAAGAAATGGGAATGATCATAAAATACTGCAATGGCACTAAATACGCATAGGATGCATACAAGATAATGAGAGTAGTCACCAAAATGGATTCCAAACCACATATTTTATTCTTCAAAAACCCACTATATAATCGTGAAATGGGCTATTCTCGGAGGAGGATTAACGGGAGTGTCACTCGCCCGTTTTCTCCATGAACGTGGATATGACGTAATTGTTCTGGAAAAAAAAGCAAAAATAGGGGGACTTTGTCAATCGGAAACACGTAATGGATTTACCTTTGATTGTGGCGGGTCACACATCATCTTCTCTCAGGATACAGAAATTCTTGCATTCATGCAGAACGTCCTTGGAAAAAATCGCGATTTCAGAAACCGTAATACCAAAATATACTATAAACAAAAGCATATAAAATATCCCTTTGAAAACGGCCTTTCAGAACTTCCAAAAGATGATCTCTTCTTCTGTATAAATGAATACATAAAAAATCTTGTTGCTGTCGAAAAAGGTGAAGTGGCTGAACCACAAAATTTTCGCGACTGGATATATGCAACATTTGGAAAAGGAATTGCCGAATGCTATCTTATACCATACAATGAAAAAATATGGAATTACCCAACCTCCCAAATGTCTAAACATTGGATGGAGGGCAGAGTACCCCGTCCCCCAGTTGAAGATATCATCAAATCCGCCATTGGAATGGAAACGGAAGGATACACACATCAAAAAACCTTCACCTACCCGATCTATGGTGGAATTGAAGCACTTGTTCGGGCAATCGCCACCCCCGTCATTGATCACATCAGAACAAACTTCACTATAACTACTATCCGAAAAATAGGAGATACATGGGAAATTGGAAACGGTAAGGAGACCATAAATGCAGACCATATTGTCTCAACAATTCCCATACAAGTCCTCCTACCAATGCTTGAGGGTATTCCAAACAATGTCAACGATGCCTGTAATGCCCTCCATTATAACTCTATTGCTTGTATCAGTCTGGGATTCCGTGGAACTCTTCCAGACATCTCCTGGATGTATGTCCCGGAAACCAAATGGGGAATGTTCAACCGCCTCTCCTTCCCATCCAACTTCTCAAACAAGGTAGCACCAGAAGGATTTTCCACAATCCTAGCTGAGATAACCTACAATGAAGGCGATAAGGTTTCGAAAATGACTGATGAAGAATTAATAAACCATACAATTGATGGAATCATTCGCATGGGTATTCTTCCAGATAAGGAAAATGTTATCCACACAGCAGTTGATCATTTCAAATTCGCTTACGTTGTCTATGATCAGGACTATCTCAAAAACATTAGAATCGTCCGCAAATATCTTGAAGAAACAGTAGGCATTGATCTCGTTGGAAGATTCGCCCAGTTTGAGTATCTAAACATGGATGGCTGCATACGCCACGCTCTTGACTACGCACAAAACCAGGAAAAATTATGATATCTATAATCATCCCCACATTCAATGAAGAAAAGGGCATTGAATCTTGCCTACAAAGTCTCTGCAATCAGACACTACCACGTAATCACTACGAAATCATCGTGGTAGATGGAAATTCCAAAGACAAAACCCGAGAAATTGCAGAAAAATACGCAGACAAAGTAATCATCCAAAACAGTAAAAAAGTAGGAGGTGCACGAAACGATGGAGTGATGGGCGCTAAGTATAATATTCTGGCAACCACAGATGCCGACTGTTTTCTCCCTCGAGACTGGCTCGAAAAAATTCTGACAGATTTTGAAAAACATCCTGATGCATCTACCATCTATGGCACGGTGTACCCACTCGAACCAGGTATTAAACACAAGCTTTCTCTGCTTGGATATAACATGGTGTCCAGAGTAGGATACTTAACAGGAACACTCTACATGACACTCGGTTGTAATACTGCATTTCGAAAGGAAATGTTCCTTGAAGCAGGAATGTACAGTACTGCAGATGCAGGGGATGATTTTGAGATTGCCCATCGGATGAAAAAATACGGACGAGTCTTGCTAGACACGAATTTAAGGGTTGGATTTTCGATGCGACGATACATCGAATTCGGAGCAATAAAATCTATCTTCCAATGGCTCTACATTGTTGCACATGGAGGTACTTCTGAAAAATACCAATACTCCCAAAAAGAGTACGGAAAAAAATAATTTTTTTTTAATTGATGAACTACCGGAACGTGGATTCTTTGAACCAGGAGGTTGGTTTTATTACACAATCTAAGATCTTCCATGAGAATCTTAATTGTCAGAATATTTGATGTTGGAAACTCCGAATCGTTAATTTATGACAAAAAATAAAATCGTGTAATGAAAAAAATGGCAATCATCTAAAGTAAAAAAACAGTTTCCTTTCCTAAGATCGGTTGACAGCTGTAATACATTCCAAGATAGGCATGTATAGGAACGGAACTCACAACACACTCACATTTAAGATAGTCCCATATGAGAGGATTTCCTAGGATGTTTTAGGAATAATGCACACATACGTCACTATGATGGGGAGATTTCTTGAAGTAGAACAGAATTAAAGAATATATATTTAGAACAAATACATAAAAATTAATCAGTTTTTGCAATTTGCTGGATGCGTTCAATCCCATGGATTTCGCGAATAACGTCCACAACCTCACACGGGACGTACTCTTCCCATGCATCATCCGAAATCATACGAGTACGAACAGCGATGCCTGAAAGAATTTCTCTGCAGAACATAGGTGGAGATGCAACGGGGATCCCAGCTTCTCGGAAAAGTTCAATAACAAGAGGATTCGAAGAATAAACAATATCAAAGGGAGGAGTCATGGATTTAACATGGGAGACCCATAGAGCATTTCGCATGACATCCTCTAAAGGAATAATATATACAGGAATATTGATATCATTGAGGGAACGACTGATCATAAGTACTCGTTCACCTGCGGTAAATGGATGGCGAATATCGTGGCTAAATTCAGCACTACCAATACCAATAATAAGTTCATCGACCTCATCAGCTATATGCTCAATGACAGAACGATGACCATTGTGATACGGCTGAAATCTCCCAATGTACAGACCACGTTTCATGGTTTTCCTCCAATAAGCGCTGCAATGCGAGCGGCAACAGCACCTGCAGTAAAACCTGCATCAATGTTAACGACAGTAATTGGGGTACAGGACTGGAGCATAGAGGCCAAGGCTGCTTCTCCGTGCCCCATGTATCCATACCCTGTGCTAACGGGGACTCCAATGACAGGTTTATTGACGAGACCCGCAATTACAGAAGGGAGGGTTCCTTCACGACCTGCGCACACAACATAGATGTCAACATCCTTAAATTTTTCCAGTTCTGGAAATAGACGATGAATTCCAGCAACACCGACATCGTACGCAGTCATAACAGAAGCACCCATCTCTTCAGCGATAACACGAGCTTCTTCAGCAACTGGAATATCAGATGTTCCGGCAGTAACGATTGCAATGGTTCCACCCGATGGAGAGGGAACCGTACCATCCGAAAGGATAAGAATGCGGCAAAGTTCACGATAATCAGCGATGATACCATCAGGGAGATGATCGAGAACTGCGTGTACCTGTTCTGGACTGATGCGACTGGCAAGCACCCTTCCAGCAACTCGAACATAGCTGTGCATGATTTTAATCAGAGAATCGAGATCTTTTCCTTCTGCCAAAACGATCTCGGGAATTCCACAGCGGTTTATACGATTAAGATCAAGGTGAGCTACTTCATCAACGGGAAGACTACTGATCAGCTTCCCGGCAGAAGCAGGATCCAGCGTAATGCATTTGAACTGCTCAAGATTTTCCGGGATAGTTGAATGATCCGGCATTGTTGTATAGTTATAGTAGGTCGGCTGGAGATATAGAGTGATGCATTCCCAGTATCACAAAAGATATCGCCGTTCCAACATTAATTTGCATTAGAGATGGGCAAGAACATTACTATGATGAAAGAGAGATGGATGCTATACAACCATCCTTAAATTGAAAGGTTTAGTAAGGGTCTGGAAATCACAAGGAACATTTCCCAAGTAGTACACTAGAAGATCATTTATGAGAGTGAATGGGTTTAAAAAACAGGTATATATCCCAGAATGTATTCATTGCAAAAAAAGAAGAAAAGCTTATTTAAATGAACACATGAATACAGGAAAGAGTGGATAAATAAAAAAAAATATTTTCGGAAACTGGGAAAATTTCTGAACTTATGATGCGTACAAATGTTCAAGAATTCGAAGGATAATGGCCGAACCATCAAAAGAGGAAAACAATCGGTGTAAATTGGGAGGTGTCAAGGTAAGTGCCCGAGATATTGCATCGTCTAATTTTTCTTTAGTAACAGCATTTCCAAGAACAGTAATGCCAGCACCTATCTCCTCAATTTTTTTTGCATTGTTCCATTGTTCCGGGTGATATGGATCAATGATCATGACGACAGGTTTACCTAGAGAGAGAGCTTCCATTAGAGAAGTTAGACCTCCATGCATTATAGCCACACGAGATTTGGCAAGATATGGCTGAAGATCAGTGACATATCCAAATGTGCGAAAATTATCGGTGCTTTCAGGGAGACCAGGAGTAGTAGAAAAGATCTCAAACGTTTTATCTGGCATCTTGTCTGCCATTTCACGCAGAAGAGTATACAATGGAAGTTTAAATGGCTCACCACCAAAGCTTGCAAAGATAGTTTCCGCGGAAAGCGACACCTTATCAAAATTCCGATCCAGTATTGGGCCAACAAACTGATAATGACTAATTTCCGATTTATGAAAGAAAAAGTTGTAGCCACTGATAGTATCAGGAGGAGGAAAATCAGGAACGATAACAATATCAGGAACTCTCCGGAGATATAGTTGGACTATCCGACTAAGATAACTCCAGTATACAGCATTCGATTCAGTGAGGGGAGCAAATGTGTTTTGATTGGTAATAAACACATTTGGGATCCCAAGAGATTTTGCGGCAAGTCCTGCGGCATACATGGTATCTGATATAAGGATATCGAAACAATAATCCTTTAACAATCGACGAACATCGTAATAAGAGTGGAGGAGAGAGATGGGTATAGTCTTGGAGAGACAGAGAGTTTTTTCAAGACTAAATAGGCCATTATTTCCTCCAAGTGTAATCTCACGGTTGATTGGATAAACGAAGAATTTCTGTTTTTGAATAAAGGTATACGCTTTGCCATATGAGGCAAATGTGCAGGTATGGCCATGTTGAGTAAGATATCTGGCAAGTTTTATTGAGCGTGAAGCATGGCCCAGTCCTTCCCCACAGATAACAAAAAGAATGTTCATCCAATTCCCCAATAATTTAAATAAATAAAGATGACCATGAATGAGTCCATCTTTTGTTTAAATCTCATTTTGTTTGTAACAACATAATTTTTCGGGTGCAAAAGAACTTTGCTAAATCCAGATGAATATAAAGAAAGAAGGGATACAAATAACAATACACAATATACGGAGACAGAAAATTATAGAAATGAGGCGCGCACGAAATAGGAGAAAAACTCATCCCAATAAAAAGATTTGAGATTAGAAAGTAAGAACTAGTAAACACTAAGTCTGTGCAGGATCTCTTTAAAAGAAAATATCTTGCAGAGTCGTACTCCACAATCAATTCCTTAGTTATATTTTTTTAAAACATATGATTTCTAGAACACCATTGTGCAGATGGGTCTCTGTCAGAGAAGGATCAATTTCTGCAACAGGAATCGTCGCAGAATACTCACGGTTGGAGCCCGCATTTAGTTGCAATTTTCCTTCCTGATATGCGATAAAGAAATCATCCGGACACTCTGATGGAAGTTCCGTCTGGATAATAATTGTTCGTGTATCCTCAAAAATTTCCAGAGGGATTATCTTCGCCTGAGGGAAGATAGAGGCAAGATGAACCGTACCCCCGTTCAAAACAAACTTTATTCCCATGATTGGCGGGAGCTTCTTATCTCTCTCGCCGGAAACATGAGTAGTAATGATCTGATGGATAATATCCATCAAATCTTTGTAAGCATCATCCGATGACTCCGGCATAGTTGTATCACTTCCAAAACTGAAAGGGGGGCTGCGTGAATCACCCTCCACCTCAGTTTTCTATGCTCTTAGTTATCTCTTTGATTGTGCTAAAGTCTTTCTGATGACACATCAAAAGATGGTCGAGTTTTTCCACTTGGTCCTTCATTTTATTATCTCCATCAGTTGTGTACTCAGCTCTCTTCAAAGCAGTCATAGCCCTATCTAGCACCATCCGCTCCTCCTCGTTGAATCTATATGGCCAGGATGCCTGTTCCGCAGAACGACGTCCTGCCTTATCCAGCGAAGGGCGGACGCGCTTTAGGGCCTCCTCAAAATGGCGTCTGTAGATTTTCACAGAGCCTACGGCAAGTTTGATTTCTGCCGCATCTCGACCAGCCATTGCTTTCACAAACTCGCGGATAGCAACCATCTTCGCTTCGCGAACAAGAGCTTCGATGTCTGCACCAACAAAACCATTGGTTTCGGAAACCAGAGTATCTAAATTCAGATCTTCAGCAAGCATATGTGCAACATCATTGAGGTACACATTAAAAATCTGCTTTCGCCCCTCCGCATCCGGAGGAGGTACAAAGATGTGCTGCTCCAGTCTCCCAGGGCGGAGGAGAGCAGGATCAATCATATCGGGACGATTGGTCGCACCGATCACGATCACATTCTTCAATTCTTCCAGACCATCAAGCTCTGTTAAGAACTGGCTAACCACGCTTTCAGTTACATGAGACGAACCTTCATAACTACCTCGATGCGGAACTATTGAATCGATCTCATCGAAAAAGATGATCGAAGGCGATGCAAGTCGAGCCTTGTGGAAAATCTCACGTACACCTTTTTCCGACTCCCCAACCCACTTTGACATCAATTCAGGACCCTTTATTGCAATAAAATTACACTCCGATTCGTTGGCAACCGCTTTCGCAAGCAATGTTTTTCCAGTTCCAGGGGGTCCAAACATCAAAAATCCTTTTGGAGACTTAGTGACAAACTGCTTGTACACATCCGCATACTTAAGCGGCCACTCGACAGCCTGCTGTAGTTCATCTTTCACACCGTCAAGTCCCCCTATGTCAGACCAATGAACATCCGGGACCTCGACAAGAACTTCTCGCATTGCAGAAGGTTGTACCATCTTAAGTGCCGTCTCAAAATCCTCAGCCGTAACCTTCAAACCTTCAAGCTTCTCCTTGGAGATAGCTTCATCCGGATTCATACCAGGAAATTCTCGGCGCAATGCATGCATTGCAGCTTCCTTAACTACAAGGGCAAGATCAGCACCAACAAAACCATGCGTAGTGTTGGCATACGCATTGAGATCGATATTTTCAGCTAGAGGAACGTTACGAGAGTGAATTTGAAGTATCTCCTTCCTTCCATCTTTATCCGGAACACCAATCTCAATCTCGCGATCGAACCTACCTCCTCTGCGTAAAGCTGGATCAAGTGCATCAGGCAAGTTAGTTGCAGCGATCACAATGATCTTTCCACGGCTTTTTAAGCCGTCCATCAAAGAGAGCAACTGAGCTACAACACGCCGTTCCATCTCACCTCTGGATTCCTCGCGTTTGGGAGCAATGGAGTCTATTTCATCAATGAAGATGATTGCGGGAGCATTCTCCTCTGCTTTCTGGAAAATGTCACGGAGTTTTTCTTCAGAATCTCCATAGTACTTCGACATTATTTCAGGTCCTGAAATTGTATCGAAATAGGCTCCTGCTTCATTTGCGACCGCACGAGCGATCAAAGTTTTACCTGTTCCTGGAGGGCCATAAAGTAGAACACCTTTTGGAGGTTCAATACCTAGTTTTTCAAATACTTCAGGATGACGGAGAGGATACTCAATCATCTCTCGGACTTGAGATAGTTCACGACCGAGACCACCAATATCTTCGTAGTGAATATTGCCTGCAGATTTTCCTTTAGGAGCATCATCTCCTTTATAGACAGTATCTTTGTAGAGGACTGTAGTCTGAGATCCAATAATGGCAATATCACCTGGCGAGATATCTGAAATAACAAAGGCATAGTACTCAGTACTGTAGCTAGAGAAGCCACCCCATCCAGAGAAGAGAGGATCTGCTGTTCGCATCTGAGTTGCAAGAGGAATCTGAATGATCTGACCTTTGGCAATCGGTTTTCCAACGTATCGCTGAACTATGAACTGTTCCAGTTGGCGACTATCAAGTTTAATACTCTGCGCTGCTGGTTGAATGATAACTTTAGATGCTGTTTGTGGTTCAGTCTTTTCAACCATAACAGTGTCACCAATACCAGCACCTGCAGCACGACGCGTATCACCATCTATTGCAATGCCATCAGAACCAGAAAGAGTTGATCGCATAACTTTGGCAACGCCGATTCGCTTGCCTGTGATCTTAACGAAATCACCAGAATCAACACCAAGTTTTGTCATGGCCTCATTGTTGATTCGCGCATATCCACGTCCAACGTCACTGCTGCTTGCTTCTAAGACAATTAAAGGAAGAGTAATCGGATCAGTCATAAGAATATCACCTATAATTCAATATGTATACAACAAGTAAGTATTAAGTTATATTTAAATATTTTTTATATTGATGGGAGACTAGATGAAAAATAGATGCTTGATAAACAGGTTTTTAAAAATTAAAAACTCATTTCAGAGACAATTCAAAAGCAAAGAACGTACGTCAGGATACATGAGTTACTTGAGAAAGAAAGAGAGAAAACATCATAATCACGAAATATTTGCCAAAATACGTCCAAAATGCGGAACAAAATCCTTTTTCCGTGAAACCACATTCTCAAGATGTAGGGGACTCATTCCCCAATGCATCTTCATCATTGTCGTTTCATCGGCTATCGCAAACATATCTGATCCCATCTCTGCAATACTCGTATAGAGTGCAATATATATATCAGGAGCGTTCGGTTGGCTCATCTTTTCTCGAAGCGCTGCATAAATATCAACAGATGCGGCACGAGCATATTCATAGGAAGGGGTTAGAATCTGGGAAACGATCACTCGTTTTCCAGAAAGTGTGTACTCTTTAGTATCACGATCAAGAAGTTCCATCTGTGAAACCCCAGAAAGAGACATACCCTCAGCAATCAATTCCTGTGCATAGACATCTGGATCAACTCCGACAATCTCCGAAAGGAATGATACCGCTTTTTCATCTAGTTGTGTTGTTGTTGACATCTTCAAACCAAGTGTGTCAGAAAGAATACCAGAAAGCAGAGCACCTGCAATCCCCTTCTCTGGAAGGATACCCGATTCTATAAAACGATGCGTAACAATCGTTGACGTGGAACCAACTGGCTCCATATCAAATCGAATAGGACGAAGTGTCGCCATAGCACCTAGTCGATGATGATCAATGATCTCGATGATGTCAGCCGTCTCAATCCCTTTAACTGCCTGACTGTACTCATTGTGATCCAAAAGAATCACCGATTTCGCCACATTCTCCATCAGTGAGTTACGAGAAATTGTACTGATCAGCATCCCAGCATCATCCACCACACAGGCAGTTCTGTACTTGGAGTTTGAGATCAACTGCTTCACGTATTCCAACGTATCATCTAGATGTACTGTGGGAACATCCGTAGCCATAATCATTGCAGCAGGGAGCGTGAGATGAATCATTTTTGCAACACCGAACGCACCAATATTTGTGGATAAAACAGTAACCCCACGGGCCTTAGCAGCTGAGAGCAACCGTTCACCGATTGGAGCGGAGTCCACAATAATCAATGCTGCAACACCTGCCGATACCAACGCAAGCTGAGTTGGTTCATCATCCCCAACGATGGCAATATCCTTTGCCGTGATATGGGAGAGGATCACATGCAGCGCATCAATCGATATGTACACAGAACCTTCAAGTACCTCATGATTTTTTACGCAAACATTTGCAGAGAGGATTCGGGCCAACGTATCGACTGACATTGGCAACATCGTTAAGTTTTCCAGTTTAATTGTACTCACATAGGTACGAGCTAGACCATGCTCACTCACAAGACCTATCAGTTTTCCTGTCTCATCTGTAATCGGAAGATTTCGCAGATCATTTGCGTCCATGGCCTCAATCACGTCAATCATTGGCGTATTTGCAGTTGCGCTCTGTGTATACGTAAATGCAATATCCGCAACTGAAGGTTCAACACTAAGGATAAGTTCTGGAGCATCCACACCAAACCTATCTAAGGCATAGCGTGATTCGGCATTCAGATCTCCACAGCGGGCAGCAATGTACTGACCCGAAGCTTGCTTATTAAGATAGGCTGTATAACCTATCACACTGCAGATACTATCTGTATCTGGGTGACGATGCCCAATAACATAGATGGATTTCACAGTTTCTCCTGAAATAGATGCTTATTTATTTGTGCAGCACAGAGATAGATATTGTGGCCCGTCACAAATCCCATTTGGCACCAATATCTCAACTCCAATCTGTCATGATGAATTAAAAAACAGAAGAAGAACAGACAATACATGAGAACTCGCTTGATATTTTGCAGAAATATCAACACAAATACTTGGTTAGTGAAAAACAGCATAAAATGGAAGGATCATGCAGAAAAGAGAGAAGGAAAACAAGGAGAAATAGGAGAAATACTTATGAGGATATATCCCTTATGTTAATGGAACAATGCACAAGGAAGAGCTAATAGAACTACACAAAATATTTTATGATATAAAAGAATACTTGGAGTCAATAAATCCAAATATAAAATTTCCGCAGTATACAGCTCTAGAAATTCAACCAGAACAAATTAATCGCAGCAAACTTGAGCACAAATATGCAATCTTCATCCTAGGATCCGAGATTGCTGCATCCATGAAGGGGTTCGAAACTATCTCTTCACGAGGACTCTCAACGCGTATGAAGGAGCTTGCAGAAAAAACACTCAAAGAGATAGAATCAGAACACGAACATCAATAAATATTACTTTCTTCCTTCTTTTTCCTGTTCGATTAGATATTCGGCAAGCAACCGGGGGATAGAGGCGGGCATACAGTGCCAGTTAGGAGTACCATTGACCTCAAGAACTGTAAAGTTCTTATCACCCAGAGGGAGCAGATCAACACCACAATAGTCACATCCAACAACACAGGCAGCAGATTCTGCTACAGAACGCATATCTGGCAAAATATCAACAGCACAGCCACAACCTCCCTGATGAATATTGTGAGTGAGATGCAAAGATATCCGCTTGATTGCTCCAACAGCTATTCCATCGATAACAAAGATGCGATAGTCGCAATCACTTTTTATATACTCCTGTACATAGTATGGTGGATCTTCGATAATATGATCAACTGCATCAAACAGATATATGCCATTTCCATCAAACCCATATACAGGTTTGTACACAGCACAACCATCATGAGATTCGAGAAATTTTTCAATGAGAGATTTATCAGTCGTAAAAAAAGTGTCTGGGCTTGGAACTCCTGCATGCACCAGTTTAGCAGTGGTTGTGACTTTACTCGCGCAAATCGCGATGGATTCCGGAGAGTTGATCACATGATTTGCAATTGCAAGAGCTTTTAAAAGTTCAAACTGCGCACCATCCTGACGCATTCCACATACCCAAACAGTTTCTCCTTCAATGGGAAGGTGGAACGGATTTACAGTGCCAAGATCAAGGAGAGAAAAAGGTGTCCCCATTCTTTTCAGTTCTTTCATTACCATACCTGTCGAATTATCACCAGGAGTATCAGTTGGTTTCGGAATAATATGGATCATTGTCATTTTAGTATGAATGAAAAAAGGGATTAAGAATTTCCTTTGATATTGAGAAAACTATTATTATATATCTTTCTTCAGACAAATACAAATATACAGTAATTGATTGATCTTTTATGACATGTGACCAAAAAAATATCCTGTCTGTACGAGACATGGACCGTGAAGAGATAGACGCTCTTCTCACTGCAGCTGCAAAGTTTGATCAGAATAAGTTCACGGGACATGAACTTGAGGGAAAAATTCTTGCATTACTCTTTTTTGAACCAAGTACTCGAACTAGAATGTCATTTGCATCGGCTATGATGCGACTCGGAGGAAAGATTCTGAATCTCGGTAGCGTGGAAGCGTCCTCAATTGCCAAAGGAGAAACACTGTCAGATACCATTCGAGTAATTTCAGGATATGCAGATGCAATTGTACTTCGGCATCCAAAAGAGGGAGCGGCAAGACTTGCAAGTGAGGTTGCAACTGTTCCGATAATTAACGGCGGAGATGGAGCAGGACAGCACCCCTCTCAAACACTGCTGGATCTTTTTACAATTCGCAAATCAATGCGCTTAGAAAATATTGATGTAGGTTTGCATGGCGATCTCCGCTATGGAAGAACTGTGCATTCCTTGGCAGATGCACTGACGAAGTATGATAATATCCGACTGCATACGATTGCACCAGAGGGGTTGGATTTACCAAATCATTTAAAACAGGATCTAACTGACACTGGGATGGAAATTATTGCACATGATAATATTGAGGATATTATCCCACTATTAGATGTATTATATGTGACTCGCCTACAACTAGAACGATTCCCAGATCCTACAGATTTTGCAAGTTTTGCATCAACTTATCGAATAACACCAGATCTGCTAAAACTGGCAAAACCCTCAATGATTGTACTCCACCCTCTTCCAAGAGTGAATGAAATTGAACCTACAGTGGACAGTTTACCATGTGCAAAGTACTTCCAACAGGCGCATTGTGGAGTCCCTGTGCGAATGGCAATGTTATATGAGGTAATGAATCCATGAAACGATCAATTTCAGAAGGGATTGTGATCTCACCTATCAAAAATGGTACAGTAATTGATCATATTACACCTGGAGAGGGACTAACAGTGATTCGTATTCTTGGAATCCAAGATGGAACACAGGTGACATTTACGATTGCAACAAATGTGAAAAGTACTCGAGGAGGTAGGAAGGATATGGTAAAAATTGAAAATCGTGAACTGATGAAATCAGAAGTGGATAAAATTGCACTCATAGCTCCAGATGCAAAGATCAGTATTATTCGAGAGTTCAAAGTAGTTGCAAAAAAAACAGTAGAGGTTCCATCAAATATTGTTGGAGTGATTAAGTGCCCAAACCCAAATTGCATCAGTAACACCAGGGAAACGGCACAGAGCAAATTTGTAATACATCCGCGAGGATTCCGCTGTAAGTACTGTGATACGATACTTTCCCACGAAATGGATATAGGTGATTATATATAACAATTATATATAAAGAATAAAGAGAGGGAATATGACTTTTATAAAATACGATATCGATCATTCGCCTCCCGCACAAAGAAGCCTTCGCTACACATCTCATCCAATATACATACTACTCTATCCAGTGGCACCTTGATTGTTTTGGCCAGAGTCTCACTATCACTGACAGATTCAGAAAGCAGAAGACGAAGTAAGGCACCACGAATCTGCCGATCGGAACCGGAGAATCGAGATTGCCTCACATAATGGCGACTTCGTCGGTTAGGATTAGAAACAGAGTTTTTCAGAGATGTGCCAAGATCCATAAGGGCCCAGTACCATTCACGAGATCTATTAGGCAGAAGGCAAGCCTCCACCAATGGAAAGAGGTCGCGATCATCCACTATTGCAGTATCAGAAAAGAAATAATGAATGAACACACGGCGAATGTTAGTCTCAATAAAGATAACTGGATGATTAAAGGCAAATGCTGCTATGGAACAAGACGTTGCGGGACCAATACCCGGAAGCGTGGCGAGCACGTTTGAATCCTCGGGCAGAATTCCATCAAATTCCTTCATGATTGTAACAGCGAGTTTTTGAAGATTCAATGCCCGTCTATTATATCCAAGGCCCTGCCATGCGGAAAGAAGTTGTACTCGAGGAGCGGTAGCTAGAGCAAAAAAATTCGGAAATTTTTCGATGAACTGCGGATATATCAATGAAACTCGCGGTACCTGGGTCTGCTGTAACATCACTTCAGAGACCACAATGCGATATGGATCAACAGTGTGTCGCCACTCCAATGAATGCCGTCCTTTAATTGTATAGAACTCCATCACTTCATGCCGAAAATTGTGGATGAGATCCTCGGTTAGACCTGATGAGGCAAATAGACTGCGAAATTCATGGACTAAACGGGGAGACATAGTGTTACAACATAGTATGTATTAGAACATAAAAAATAATTTAGTGAAAAAATTGATTGATATCTTATTCGCATAGATAAGATGTCCCAACATTTCTTCACAGATAAAAAGTTATAGAGAAAAAGAGAGAAACTTGTTTAAGAATCATAAGGAAAACAGAAACAAACATTTAAAGGTTTGTACCTGATATCTGAGAAATAATATCAGCATAATTCCCAAAGTTGAAAGATTGCACTGCAGTGTCAAAGGAGCGAAAGGAGCAGAGAACACGAACGGGTTCATTTGTTATTAGGCAATGTGATGATATAGTGAAGAATAGCGTCAGCAAATGCTTTAGCATCCTGCGGCATACGTGCAGTGATAATATTGCCAGAAACAACTACGGGTTCGTTGACGAGAACTGCTTTATCGAGTTCGAAAATTCGGCGGGATGCGGGGGTATCAAGAGCCGTTGTGTTTTTTCCTACTAGAAGACCGGCTTCAGCAATGAGAACGGGAGCAAGGCAGATAGCCGCAGTTAGTTTTCCAGCGTTTCCAATGGCATTGATAATATCAATGAGTTTTTCACATCTCCAAAGATAGTCTTGACAACCAATGCCACCAATGATAACAATTCCATCATAATCAGAGGGAACGACGTTATCGAATGAAATGTCAGATTCGACAATTTCACCATGCATACCATAACAGATTCCACGTATGGTGGAGGCAGTAATACATTCAATTCCTTTCTCTTCAAGGACAGTTTTAGGTATAGTGTATTCCTGATCTAAGAACCGATCAGGAGCTATTGCAAAAAGAATCTTCATATGTATTTAGATAGTTTTTCAGAAAGATTAAGGATTTGGTACAGAGGGTTTTTTCCAAAAAGTTTAGAGTATGAACCCATAAAAGAATTTAAGAGGTGTCATCCAAAAAAAATGAAGAAAAATATAAATATTGATCTTATTTAGTAAGACAATAAAAAATCAAAGATAAATTCTCATACAGCAACAAAGAAAAAAGAGAGATGAACAGTGATGATAAAACGTAAACTATTATTATAAAAAAAAAACATATTAATATATTACTGTGGCTTCAGTGGCCTAGCCTGGCATAGCGGCTGATTTGTAATCAGCAGGTCGGGGGTTCAAATCCCCCCTGAAGCTCTATACTTTTTTTATTTAGAACAAGCGTAAACAGTCAGCTAAAATACCAGAACAAAGAAAAGACTACTAATACAGAGGAGATCAAGATAAAAACAGGTTCTGAATGATTGCAAAAATGGCAATGCAATACATTCCACAGAAAGGATAAACTCACATGCAAAAAAATTTGAAAGAGGTGCTCTTGCCAACGAAGGACGTTTTCTAAATATGAGCATAGGTACATAGACTCCGAAATGGACCAAGGACCATAATTCCCCAAGATCTATTTTCTATACTCTCACAATCCCCTCCATCGCATATATTTATCTTACTATCCGTCTATCTTACTATAACGAACGACTATCAAACAGAGAACGTCAGAAAACATCACAAGAGGAGTGAAACATACATATGCTTTCAGATATAGAAATCGCACAACAGACAAAAATGCAAAAAATCACAGATATCGCAGCAAAGATGGGGATACAACCAGACGAGTTGGAACCATATGGCCATTACAAAGCAAAGATTTCTGACTCTCTTGAAAAACGCATTGCCACACACAGAACAGGAAAACTCATTCTCGTCACTGCCATTAACCCCACTCCAGCTGGTGAAGGAAAAACCACCACCACAGTTGGTCTGGGTCAGGCAATGGAAAAGATCGGTAAAAACGCCATTATTGCACTACGTGAACCATCCCTCGGCCCCGTATTCGGCATCAAAGGAGGTGCGGCAGGTGGTGGTTATTCACAAATTATCCCCATGGAAGACATCAACCTTCACTTCACTGGAGACATCCATGCTATCACTGCTGCCAATAATCTCCTCTGCGCAATGATCGATAACCACATTCAGCAAGGAAACTCCCTTGATATCGACACTCGCAGAATTATCTTCAAACGCTGCCTTGACATGAACGACAGAGCACTTCGAAATCTCATCGTCGGTCTAGGTGGATCCTCAAATGGCGTCCCACGCGAAGATCACTTTATGATCTCCGTCGCCTCGGAAGTCATGGCAATCCTCTGCCTCGCAACCGATATCATTGACCTTAAAAACAGACTTGGGAGAATTATCATCGGTTATTCTCGAAGTGGAAAAATTCTCTATGCAAGAGATCTGCAAGCCCAGGGTGCTATGGCAGCCCTCCTCAAAGATGCCCTCAAACCCAACCTCGTTCAAACCCTTGAAAACACTCCCTGCCTTATTCACGGGGGTCCATTTGCCAACATTGCCCATGGCTGCAACTCCATCAGAGCTACACGACTCGCCCTCAAACTTGCCGACTACATTATTACTGAAGCAGGTTTCGGCTCTGACTTAGGTGCTGAAAAATTCATGGACATAAAATGCCGATATGCAGGATTGATCCCAGATGTGATCGTTCTTGTTGCAACCATACGTGCTCTCAAATATAATGGGGGCATTCCTAAGGAAAAATGCAATGAACCAAATCTTGCAGCCATGAAAATTGGAATGGCCAACCTTGAAGCCCATATCGAAAATCTTCAACAGTTTGGAGTGCCGATTGTTGTCGCCATCAATCGCTTTATTGCCGACACCATCGAAGAAATCAGCGCACTCAAAGAATTCTGTAACGCAAAAGGAGTCGATTTTGCACTCTCCGAAGTCTTCACAAAAGGAGGAGCCGGAGGGCGAGAGCTCGCATATAAAGTCGTTGAAGCAACTGAAAAACCTAACACCTTCCACTTCCTTTATGATCTGGACAGACCTATCAAAGAAAAAATTGAAACCATCACATCCAAAATCTATGGAGCAACAAAAGTGATTTACTCCCAAGACGCAGAAACAACTATCAAAGAGATCGAAACGATGGGATCAGGAAAACTCCCCATCTGCATTGCAAAAACTCAGTATTCACTTTCCGACGATCCAAACAAACTCGGGCGGCCAACCAACTTCTCCATCACTGTGGCAAGTGTTCGACTACTCAACGGTGCTGGATTTATCGTCGTTGAAACAGGAACCATCATGACCATGCCAGGTCTTCCTGAAAAACCTGCTGCATGTCAAATTGATGTCGACGCGGATGGAAACATCTCAGGCCTCTTCTGAGACCTGTGCTTAAAAAAATAAATATTCCTCTTTTTCATATAAACATCAACAAACAATCAAAACATGACAAGAAAAATTAGAAGTGGAAGTTCTTCTGCACAATCTTAATCGCACAAAAATCACCACACATAGTACACGCATCCTTATCAGATGGCATCCGGGAATTCCGAACTTCCATAGCCTTTTCCGCGTTCAGTGCAATTGCATACTGACGCTCCCAATCAAGATCGCGTCTCGCATGACCCATCTCCAAATCCCGTTCACGAGTTTTCGGAAGCTTTACCATATCACCAACATGCGCTGCGATTCGAGAACTAATCACACCCTCATACACTTCCGCAGGCGTTGGCAAGGCAAGATGCTCCGCAGGCGTCACATAACAGATGAAATCCGCACCTGCAGCCGAAGAAACAGATGCACCTATAGCCGCTACACGATCATCATAGCCAGGTGCAATATCCGTAACTAAGGGCCCCAGCATATAAAACGGCTTATTATTTGTCACCCGTTTTTCCAGTTGCACGTTCGCTGCAATTTCATCTAAGGGTATATGGCCAGGACCTTCCATAATACACTGAACACCCGCAGCATGCGCCTGATCTGCAAGCTCCGCGTTAATTAAAAGCTCTTGAATTGCAGCTCGATCTGTGGCATCATGACAAGCTCCAGCTCGCATTCCATTTCCAAAAGAAAGAGTAACCTCGTGTTCTTTTAAGATCTCCACAAGATAATCAAATCGACGATACAGGGGATTTTCTTGCTCATTATGCAACATCCAAGCAGTCATGAATGCCCCACCACGGGATACAAGACCACCGTGGCGACCCTGATGCTTAAGGCGTTTTACCGTCTCATAATTAATACCTGTATGAATCGCCATAAAGTTTGTACCGATCTTAGCCTGCTCCTCAGTGATCTTAAATAGATCATCCTCATTCATAAAGACTACCCCACCTTTCTTACGCGCAGCCTCAATAAATGCTTGATACAGAGGTACCGAACCGACAGATAATGTCGTTACATCAATCACACGCCGGCGGATATCAAGGAAATCGCCCCCAGTCGAAAGTTCCATCAGAGAATCTGCACCAGCAAGCTCTGCCTGACGAGCTTTTTCAACTTCCTCCTCTACATTTACAATATCAGATGATGTACCAATCGAAGCGTTCACCTTCGTACGTAGACCAGAACCAATACCACAGAATTTTACCTCCCGATATGGGCTCATTGGAATCACAATCTGCCCACTAGCAATACCACGACGGATAAAATCCTCAGTTACCCCTTCAGAGGCTGCAACGATTTTCATCTCTTCAGTGACAAGTCCGCGTTTTGCGTCTTCCACAATAGTCATGTGTATTAATCGGAACGAATGAGATATAAACTATATTATCTTCATTAAATAAAATACAATTTAATTTGTAAAATAGACAAGTAAAGCCAAGATATTACAAAACATAACTTGCAATTAAAAAAATATTTTATATAGACATATCAAATTAAAATATAAGAAGCTTCTTGAAAAACTTCGAGAGATTACTCTCCCACTCTTTCATGCAATCAATAGGAAAAAAAGATATTGAAAAATATTAAGAGTGAAACATCAAATAGCTATACTTTAACAGAACCCTTCTTTTTTAGAATAAAACCACTAAAAACAATTAGAAAACACGCCAAAAATAGATAGATCTAATTTACAAGAGTCAATATTTGAATATTATAATATCTAGGAAATCACAAGATCGCTCGCACACACTGTGCGATAAATAAAAGACAAGATAAAAATGGCAACAAAATAAATATGAAAATTTTGAGACGAACACAGAATATCAAAGTATGAATCTCAAATTAGAAAAATGCAAAACACATATTGGCAATCACAAAACATTCTCCCAGACCAATAGGATATTTAATAAATCTTCATAATAAAATAATATTAATCCTTTTCACAATAGTGGAAACGGGATTACAAAAACCGCGAACGAAAGGAGATAGAACCATGTCAACACATACCAACACCAAAATGCTCTCTGAAGCAGACGGATATGACCTTCTACGAAAATTCAACGTACCGGCCCCGAACTTCGAGATCGTCACTAGTCCTGAATCCGCAGCAACTGCTGCCGCAAAAATTGGATATCCGGTTGTCATGAAGATCGTCAGTCCCCAGATCATTCATAAAAGTGATGCAGGTGGCGTAATCGTAGGTGTCAAAACGGATGAGGAAGCAAAAAATGCATATAACACTATCATTACGTCCGTAAAATCCTATAACCCCAATGCAGAAATTAAAGGGATCATCGTCGAAGAAATGGCCAAACCTGGTCTTGAACTCATTATCGGTGGAAAAATCGATCCCGCATTCGGTCGTGTTATCACCTTTGGCCTTGGAGGAACTCTCGTCGAATTCTATAAAGACGTTGGTATCCGCATTCTTCCCTGCAATGATGAAGAAATACACAGTCTAATTAAGCAGATCAAGGGATACAAACTCATCTCTGGTTACCGCGGTGAATCACCAAAAGACGAAGAATACCTCTTCACCACATTAAAAAACGCTTGTGAATTCTTTGAGAAGAATCAAAACGTCGTAGAATTTGATATAAACCCATTCCGTCTATATGATAAAGGAGGATGTGCAGTAGATGCCCGCGTCATCGTACAAGAGGAACCAGCCAAACTCCCGCCACATTACGACGCATCTAAAATTGTCCCTATTGACTATTACAAACCCCAATCTGTCGCAGTAATCGGAGCATCAGATGACAAAACCAAAATGGGTTACGCAGTATTCCACAACCTCTTGCAATTCCCCGGAAAATTATATCCAGTTAACAACAAACGTAATGAAGTTCAGGGGATCAAATGTTATCCAACGTTATCTGACATACCAGATTCAGTTGACATGGTAGTGATCACCGTCCCAGCACATACAGTACCAAGCATCATGGAAGAATGTGGCTCGAAAGGTGTCAAAATGGCCGTTGTCATTACTGCAGGATTCAAAGAGATGGATGAGAATGGGAAAGCCCTGGAAAATCGCATGGTTGAAATTGCCAGAAAATATGGCATACGTATTGTTGGTCCCAACTGCCTTGGCCTTATCCTTCCACCGTACAAATTAGACACCACCTATGTTGCCACCTCACCTCTTCCAGGAGACATTGCATTCATCTCCCAATCAGGTGCAATTGTTAACGCAGTCGTCGGAATTTCACTCTCTAAAGATTCGGAAATGGGATTTTCAGAGGTTGTCTCAGTTGGAAATCAGTCAGATCTCGACTTCCTGGACTATCTAAGCTATGCCCAGCGGGATCCACACACTAAAGCAATCATTCTCTATATCGAAGAGATTAAAAATGGTATAGCCTTTATGGAAATGGCAAAAGATATCATCAAGCATAAACCCATCGTTGCAATCAAAGCAGGCTCTTCTCAACGAGGACAAGCGGCGGCAGCCTCCCATACAGGATCATTGTCCGGATCATATGAAGTCTACATGGAAGCATTTCGCAAATGTGGAGTAATTCCAGTAAAAACACTTCCAGAAGCGTTTAAAGCTGCACAAATTCTCTCCAATGCAAAACAAGCTCCAAAAGGACGACGCGCAGTCGTTATTACCAATGCAGGAGGGTTTGCTGTCCTCTCTAATGATTATGCTGAAACATGGGGTATTGAGATTATCGATCTCCCCAAAGAAATGATCGAAGAAATGAACTCCTTCCTCCCACCATTCTGGAACAAAAATAACCCAATTGATCTTCTAGGGGATGCAGATGAAGCGCGATTCCGCGGTGTATTCGATGTACTCTGCCGTAATCAAGATATTTGGGATATGGCAATCCTTGTTAATTTCCCCAACAAAGTATTAGGTCCAGAAAACGTAGCCAATGTATTAATCGACTATTCCAAGAAAACAAATAACCTTCTGATCGGTACACTTATTGGAGGAGACTGCATGAAACCAGGTGTCTCTCTACTTACCCAAAATAACATTCCTGTATTTGAAGAGTTGGAGTTCACATATCGAACACTCGGTAGTTTAAGCAGGAACACAAACCAATAACTCAACAAAAACAAAAGAACTTTGTGGAGAAAAACATCATAAATTTAAAACTATCTTTTTTTTATGACTAAAAACAATCATTAGAATTTTACGAAGAGAGTAATATAAATTTATTGCCACCTTAGTCTGAACCATAGCAAGGGACTAACGATAATATCACTCACATTGAAATAACATTTACATCTAATGCATGAAAGGTGGGCAGATCTTCTCTGTACCGAAAAATAGATTGAACAAAAATTAACAAGATTGTGACATTAATTATCTTTTGAATGCTTCGGGGAACATCAATTATATCCAAAACAACGGAGTACACGCAAAGCATCAGATTATGTATCATCAGTACATCGAATGAACAAGATGTACATGAGGATGATGAGGAAAAATTTTTATTTGAGAGATATCAAATTCGCATGGGAGCAGAATATCTTTTTTTTATCAACTCTGAGTTGATGACATGCTTGGTTGCCTCAGAAAATGCGAAGGATCTCTGGTATTAGATACACATCTTGCCTCAAAATATCCAGAAAATGCAGATATTCTTCATAATAAGGGAGAAGAACTCAACTATCTCAGCAGAAAAAATGATGTAAAAAAACAATAGTAGCTGAAATAAAGCTTCGAAAAAACATGGTAAAAAAATAATAAGTGCTCACACCTATGCAAAACTAAAATCAGCGTATAAATGGCAGCGGACAGTGGTAAAAAGCAGAAAAAATCTATACCAAAATGTTTACTTTTGTACCAGAAAATTTGAGATATCACATGTATCCTGGAACCGACAATGCAAAATGGAAAAAAAGAAGAAAATTTGGCTGATTACAAAAAGGCTGCAGAACAATCAAGTAAAAATTATTTGAAACGGTATGAGATTGCTGAATCAGAAACAAAACCCAGGATGTATGAAATAGCTATTCAGATTTACATGCAAGCTCTTGCAATCAGAAACATCAATGGAGATGTATGGGTCGGTACTGCATATGATCTTTCTGATGCTAAACCATAAAATAGAAGCAATGGCATTTTTTTAATGACAAAAGCAACAGGATCTATTCAAAAGATTCTATGGAGAGATAAGTTTCATAAGATATATAAAACATATGCTCGAGATCAAGAGTTTCATAAAGACCTCAGACCATGATAACCTGAACAGAAATTGCTTGGAAAAAAAATCACTATGAGACAATATACCAACAATCACAGATGCTTTATGGTGAGAGAAAAAATTACACAAAATTCATTCTAACGAGAGAAGATAATCAATTCCAAAAACAAAACGCACCTGCCGGGATTTGAACCCGGGTCAAAAGCTCCGGAGGCTTCTAGGATATCCACTACCCTACAAGTGCATGGGAGGATTATACTTTATACTATTCATTCTAGCAGTATAAAAAGAGTAAGGATTATTTTTGTATCTTATACTGATACCAAATTCGGCATGCTCCCTCATGACTCACCATACAGGGACCAATGGGAAACCTGGGCGTACATGCCTTACCATACAGTTTACAGTCCGGAGGATCTGCAAGCCCACGAAGGACACGATCACATATGCAGCAAGAATTCTTAGTAACCTTTGCATACACCAGATCAAACTTTTTTTGCGCATCAAACTCTTCAAATTCTTGTCGAAGTGATAGTCCCGACTCAGGAATGATTGGAAAACCACGCCATTCTACATCCATCGGGGTAAATACCTCATGCATCAGCATCTGTGCTTTTGTATTCCCATCTCGTGTTACCGCACGTGGGTACGCATTCTCCACATTCACTTCACCAGCCATTACCTGCTTGGCAATCATCAAAATGGATAGCAAAATATCCTCTGGTTCAAACCCTGCAACTACTTGCGGAACAGGGAATCCCTCATACTCATGATACCCCATCACCGCACATACATGACCTGGAAGAATAAAACCATCCAGTGATGTCTCTCCTTGATTGATCAGCCATCGCATTACAGGAGGCACTAATCGGTGCGAGACAAGAACACTGAAATTTTCCGGAGGAGTGGTCAACATAGTTGCTGCAACAGTAGGAACAGTTGTTTCAAACCCAACTGAGATGAATACAACTTCTTTGTTTGGATGCTTATAGGCTATTTCCACCGCCTTTGAAATCCCCTGTACAATCCGAACGTCTCCATTTACCTGCCCAAGAGACGTATTTGTCCCAGGAACGCGAAGCAGATCTCCATAAGTTGCCACAATACAGCCACGTTCCGCAAGAGTACAGGCCGCATCAATCTCACCCTGAGGTGTAATACAGACTGGACAACCAGGTCCCATCACAATTTTCATCTGTGGGGGTAAAACAGAACGGATACCATACTTTGCAATCGCTGCCTCATGAGTACCACACACATGCATAATTCGGATATCGCGATCAACCATCTCAGTAAGCATTGTTGCAATATCAATTCCAATGGTCATATTTCAGTTAGTATTGGGCCTCCAAACACAAATACCCATTGACATGATGCAAAAAAGACATCAAAGACAATGAGGAAAAACAAAAAAAAGAAGATATCAAAAGCATAGAAGGAAAGATATATAAAACAGTAGTGCAATTACTGCAACCTGGTTTTCCTTGCCTATTTTTGTATTCGTTCATAACCAGAGTAAATTTTTTGGTGAGAAATGTCCACAAGTGTGAGACGACACGTTTTGGCGAGTTCTACGGCCATAGCTGTAGGGGCAAGATATGCAGCAAGAATTGAAAAGCCTGCGTTGATGGTTTTTCGTATGATATCAGCAGTGGGTTTGCTGGAGATAATAAGCGCTGCATCAGTAGGACTGCAATTAGTACGTAAGAGGAGACCACACGCTTTGTCAAGTGCGACAGATTGGCTAAGATCGCCTGCAACGAAGATTGAACCATCCAATAGAACAGCAGCAGCACAGTGTCCTCCAGCATTGAGAATATCCCGTGGAAATTGTATGGCGAGATTCTCAATTGAAATGGAAATTCCCGCTGAAATAACACGTAATCGAGTAGGATCAAGATATGACACAAGCCCACCACATCCCGAGATTACAGCTCGTTTGGGAAGGAGAACTTTAAATGGGTTTCGAGTGAGGACACCAATAGTCGCCCGATCAATCATAATTGATTCAATCTCAGAAGCGGAGATAATTGCTTCGGTTGTAAGATATCCACGAGCAAATTCAGCAAGATGAACGGGGAGCATAAGAACAGAAAGGAGGTTTCTACCGTTAACTGTCAGGGAAAATGCCTGTTCGTTAAAGAGACCGTTCATAAATGTGCTCATGCGCCGGGACCACCACCACCACAGGAGTCACTGCCACGGAAATAACGGCAGATAACACAGAATTCTTCACCTAGTTTATCTTTAGGAATAGTGCCACTGTTGATATCTTCGGCAAGTTGGCCAATGAGTTCCCTGATCTTATCATCGAAGACAATACGAGATCCTCGCTTACCAGAGAGATATTGTGATACTGCCGATGGGGCTACCAATAGAGATTTCGCTACTTTAATCTGAGAGATACCACGACTAACCAATTCAGCAGCAAGAGCTGCCTGAATAGCAGGGATGATATCCCAAACAATCTCCTGACAAGGTACTTTTACCATATTATTAAATAATTCTCGCTGTGAACACTATTAAAGCTGTGTTTTTTTTTAGTGAGTGAGGAAGAATTGAGATAAAGTGAACTTAGTCAATAACCAAGAGCTTATATTCATTTAAGGCGAAAAATTAAAAAAATCATATGTATTAATTTATTAAAATATAGTCAGAGAATTTTTCAATTTTGAGAGCATAGATGATCCTAAAATATACTATCATTTTTTAAGGATATCATACCAATATATAGTATAACATAAGGGGCAGTAGGGTAGCCTGGTCCATCCTAGAGCGTTTGGGACGCTTTGACCCCAGTTCGAATCTGGGCTGCCCCATATTTTTATGAATTCTACAGAAGCTGTATCAATTCTCAGAGAATTGAATCAAATATATCCACATACACGAGAGAATATGAATTTTCTAAAATTTGAAAATCCATTTCAGATACTAATCATGACAATATTATCGGCTCAAACAACAGATAATACAATAAATAAGTTAAGAGATAATCTATTTTCCCAGTATCCAGATCCACAGACACTTAGATCAGCAAGACTTGAAGAAGTTGAACAAATAATTCATTCAACTGGGTTCTACCACACAAAAGCAAGAAATATTGTCAAGACAGCACAATGTCTTTGTGAGAAATTTGAAGGAAATGTTCCCCAAACAATGGCAGAACTTACAGCTCTTCCAGGTGTTGGCCGAAAAACTGCAAATATCGTAATGAATCATGCATTTGGACATGTTGCAGGGATTGCAGTTGATACACATGTACGTCGTTTGTCCCAACGTATTGGATTCTCGAAGAACAAGGAACCAAATAAAATTGAGATAGATTTAATGGATCTATTTCCAAAAGAGTGGTGGGGAGAAATTAATTTTTTGCTGATCTGCCACGGGAGAGCAATATGTACAGCAAAAAAACCAGAATGTACTCATTGCCTAATTCAGGAGAAATGCCACAAAAATCTAAAAACTAGGGAAAAATTAAAGAATCATAAAAACAGTGCCTAGCTTTCAATACAATATTAATTCAACATATTAATAACTAACTATAGTTAACTTCCACAAACATTTTTCATAATAAAAAATTGTTTCAACAAACGGAAGATAAGCCAGATAATCATCCTAAAAGATAGATTCTTCTTGTATTTTGCATACGTATTCAATGTGAGAACTATAAAGATATTGTATATTTGCAGAAAAGATTCATTATCTGCAGAGCCCAATATATAATTGAATTTTCTTAGAATTCCTACGAGAAAATCAAATGGACACTGTAATAAATAAAATGCAGCACCTGCGAGAAGATTCGGATTTAAGGGGGCCACCTCCCCAGGTACCGTATCAGAGTGCAGAACTACCTTAAAAACTGGTGAATCGACGCATGGATTTCAATTTATCTCTGAGAAGAGCAATCAAGACCGGAAAGGTCGTATTAGGACAGAATAGCGTTGAAAAAGTGGTTGCAGAAAATAAAGTAGAACTAATTATTATTGCAAACAATGCACCAATACAAGTTCGCAAAATGATTACTGCAGCTGAGAGTATCCCTCTCTATGAATTTAACGGCAGCTCTCGTCAACTCGGCAAAGAGTGTGGTCGCGATCATATGATCAGTGTTCTCGCTATTGTTGATGCAGGCGAATCTGATATTTTAAGCCTGAAGAGAGCATAATATGAGTGAAATAACAATTTCCGAAGATGCAATGCGTATGATCGCACAATTCGAAAGTCTAACTGGGGCTAGTGCTCGCGATTGCGTCATTGATGATAAATTCGATCGTATTCTCTTCGTTATTAACCCTGGAGAGATGGGACTTGCAATCGGAAAGAAAGGTGCAAGTATTAAGAAAGCATCCGAAGTGTTCGAAAAAAAAGTAGAAGTTGTTGAATATAATCCAGACAAAGTCCAGTTCATCCGTAATTGTTTCCTACCAGTACAAGTTATAACAATCACATTTAAGGAGGAAGAAAACGGTGAAATTGCATATGTTGAGGTCAATGAAGATGAACGGGGACTTGCAATCGGAAAAGAAGGGAGAAACATTATTAAAACAAAAAAACTTGCATTTCGCCAATTTGATATCAACAACGTTGAGCTCAAACAAAATATGAATGATGAAGATGATAACCCATTAGAAGATATAGATAACTCTATTCAATAACAATTTAAGATATAAAGTGGGACAATTCTAACTATTCAAAATAATAATTAATCTAGAAAACACTGTTACTCAAAAGCAAGAAGGGGGGGCAGCGTTAAATAGTTCCCGAGAACTCGCGTATCTCAGTACAATATCT
>DALTYD010000008.1 GCA_029986255.1 Methanocorpusculum sp.
AGATATATTTTTAAGTGTTCTTTTTTTCCTAAAATATCGTGTTATTGATACAATCCTTGTTTTTTGGATATTTCTTTGGCATAGATTAGAGAGAGTTAGAGAGGAGTAATATCCTGGTCTCTCTTTGGATTTTATTGATATATTTTATTCTGAAGAATGGAGAAACACGTTTTCAGATTTTTTGTTTTTTCTTGCTTTTTTAAGAAAAAAACGTCGTTAACGTCTTTGTTTATATATAATCTTATCCGAATCATTTTCTAAAAAGAGATGTTGCAATTACTCTCTTATTTGATTAATCTTTTTTTTAATGATTCTTCTCTCTAAATTATTGTTTGACACTGTAAATATAGAGTTTTACTGACACGCATTTGCCGTTTTAATAGATCTCTTTTTTTAGAGATATCTGATACCCGCCTCTCATAAATACATCTGAGATCATTTTTTATTAAATTTTTGTCCTCATTAAAAGTGTTCTTTGCATCAAAAAACAGAAGTATATGTAGATGTTTTTTAGATATTGATATTTTGTGGAGCCGCCTTTCTCTTATATTCCATTCATTACTGAGGAAAGTAAGAGAGAAGATCCCATGCCAATGACTCAGCCTTCTTTTCGCTTGTCATCATTGTATCTAATCGATGTGCCCCAGGGACCTCAATTTCCGTGTCTCGTTCATCTTGAATAAATATATCTACGACATCTTTGTAAACTTTCCACGTTCCATATGAAGTTGGTGCATATCCCCATGCTAGCATCAGCGCAGCTGCTGGGCCACTGATCGGTTGTCTTCCGATAAAAGGACTTACTGCCATTGTGAATTTTTTTTTCAACGCTTCGCGTACTCCTGCGCATTCAAGAATTGGACCAATACTTGTTACAGGGTTGGATGGTCCAATAATCACTCCCTCACTCATCTCAATTGCTGTTATCACTTCTGGAGTTGCCATCAGTGGTTCATCGTTGGAAATTTTTCGAACAATTCCTGTTATTGGTACATTACCACGCCGATTAACCCAATACTCCTGGTAATGCATCAGTGTTCCGTTCTTGGTTTTGACATATGTCGTTACCTCTTGATTGGACATTGGGAGAATCTTTGCTTGAATCCCAAATGCGTCTACAATTTTTTTTGTAGCTGCAGTTAGAGTCATCCCCTGACGTAGATATTCAGCACGAAGAGTGTTAGTTGCTCGATCGCGGTCTCCAAGTGGAAGGGGTTCTTTGTAGCCAAGTCTTTCCATTGCATGATACGTTTCAAATGAATCACCTCGAATACCCCACCAACGTTCTGTATTCAGTATTCCTGAAAATAGATATTGCACAGTATCAATATCCGGTGAAACGTACAGGCCTGACATCCAAAGATCCTCTGCGGTGTTAACAATCACTGAGATCTCATCATCTCGTAGAATCTGTCGGATCCCTCGAATGAGTTTTGGTGTACCTGTCCCGCCAGACAACACTGTTATCATGATACTAAGTAAAAGGGTGTTTTGGAATAATCAATTTGTCGTGTTTTTTGTGTTTTCACCAATCGCTATTTTTTTTGAACAGGCGATATTAATAAAAACTTATGTTTAATGGCATTTTTTCCCATGTATAAATTTCGTAATCTTTATGCTGAATTTAAGCGTGAGAAATCCAAATACATGTTTAAATATTTCCAATATTGTAGTGAGTTAATTAATGGTCCCTGGGTTAATTGGGATAATCCAAGTTATTTTCTGCGAAGAAAGAGATGTTTACTGTAAAGCCTCTTAGCACCCGATTCTCAGTTTTTTCATATAGACTAGCTCCTTTACTCTAACGCGATGATGATTTTGTAATGGTGTATCCACCGTTTGACATCTATTTTCTCGATTAATTTAAAAATATTTCATCATATATTGATTTTAAGGTGATATTATCTTTAATAGATTTTCAATATCGTCTCATCGTATCAATGATGGCTTTTCACCTTACTGAAAAAATAATGATTTTTATTCATATGCAACCCAATGCTGAAAACATATTTGTGACAAGTATTTGTTGCTTACTTTTCTTTTGTTGTGATAATTTTGCGGCAGTTGCAACATGTTTCATTTGGAATGTTCCATGGGTATACGCTGCAAGTGCAGGCCATGCACAGATCAGTGCGAGGAATACCTATTGCCTCTACTAGGTCATCGGTTGAGATGTACTTAAGACTTGTTGCATGGATTATTTTGCGAATTTCTTCACTAGATTTCCCATTTGCAATTAGCTCATCACGGGTTGGGATATCCACACCGAAGTAACATGGTGCAATGATCGGTGCGGAACCTATACGCACGTGGACCTCTGTTGCCCCAAACTCCTTTACCATGTCTACAATATGGAGAGATGTTGTTCCTCTAACAATACTATCATCTACAAGGACAACAGACTTCCCACTGATATGATGGCGTACTGGATTGAGTTTCACCCTTACCGCATTATCGCGCTGATTTTGGGCGGGCATGATAAATGTTCTACCAACGTACCTATTCTTTAAAAGCCCCTCCCTGTATGGAATATCTGATGCATCTGAAAATCCCGTAGCAAATGCCGTTCCGGAGTCTGGAATCGGTGATACAATATCTGCATTCACTGGATGTTTTGCTAGAAGTTCTCCAATTTTTCGACGTGCATCATAGACAAGCACACCGTCAATTACTGAATCAGGACGAGCTGTGTAAACATACTCAAACACACAATACGCTTTGTAGTTTGCATTCATTACTTGACGGTTAGATACCCCATTTCTAGTAATAGTGATGAGTTCTCCAGGTACGATATCGCGGAGGAATGTTCCAGATAGCACATCGATTGCTACACTTTCTGAGGCAACGACGTAACCACTATCGGTTTTCCCTAGGCATAGTGGTTTTGTTCCCAGTGGATCTCGGAATGCGTATAATACTCCATCAAGAATCGCGACACCTGCATATGCTCCTTTCATTTGTCGAATTGCATTGACAAATGCGCTTTCTGCATCTTTGCCTGATATGAGCTCATGAGCTATCATTGCCGCAATAAGCTCTGCGTTAGTCGTCGTTGAAAAGATGTGTCCTTTCCTTTCATATTCAGCGCGAAGTGACTCTCTATTGTCCTGTACTAGTGCAGCACTTACGGTAATGGACAGTTCATGCCCCTGAAACGAGAACTTCAAAGGCTGAATATTTTCCATCATATCGCGCTGCACTTTTTGAGTGTAGAGTACCTGTCCAATACCAACCGTGCCTAATAATTTCGATAAGATCTGCTCATTAAAAACCTCGGTAAGATGGCCAGGACCTTTGTGGATCAGAAGAGTTTTCCCGTGAAATGTGGATATTCCTGCCGCCTCTTGTCCCCTGTGCTGAAGGGCGTGCAGTGCATAATATAAGGAGTGGACGACATCGCAAGAATCAACGATTCCAGCAATACCACTCATACAACAATCATTTTACCTTTTAATTATCTGCTGCTTTTTTCGTCCATTTATATCCACGAATCTTTGAGCTCTTGCCAAATCCACATGATGCACAGACACCATGCCGAGCGTGGAATGACTGCTTACCACAACGGCGACAGATGATGTGGGAATGCTTGTTGCGCAGTCCCATTGATGGTGTGCCTTTTGTCATTGTCTACTTCACCTCATTTACTCTATAGACGGAGATATGTAAATGACATTGTCGCCCCGGACAATTAACGTTCCGAGCTGAACTGTACCATTTTCTCCTTCTTCCTCAGCCTTGTCAAGAACCAAGTTCATGTGAACGTCATAGCCCTGGAGAACCCCGCGGATCTCCCTCCCACCCTTCAGTGAAATAATTACTGGCTGGCGATTAAGGACCTGATCTAAAATTTCAAGCGGTCTCTTTGTCATAAGGATCCCTCGTTTTTCTCCGGTAGAGTCATTGTGACTCATGGAAGAATGCTTAATTTTTTGTCACCAGAATACATAAAGATAACTACCGACTGTGATTTTTACGTTTGTATCGCTATTATTGGGTTTAGTTTTCAGTTCTGCATACTATAATTTTTATTCAGAGCGTTTATACCGTCATCTTATTATATTGATATAGTGTCTTTTTCCTGAGGTTTTTTTATTTATATCTATATAATTATCTATTCTTATCCTCTGGTATCAGTATGAATGTGATATCTGTCATAAAATTCATGTTCTAATATTCGACGTCATTCAGAGTTCATGTCCGTCAATACTAGATATTTTGCGTTGGATTATTTGAAAAAATGAAAAATATTTAATACATTATCACCTCTTGTCCTCATCCTTCTAAAAATATTTTACTAAAGCGATACAGTTCTGTGTGCTTTAATGACGTGTTTATATGATTATCTAATTTTTTCTTATGATGTTCACAATGGTTCATTATTTGCCCATATTCCCACTATTTTACTATTTGTGATCTTTATTTACTAGATTATTTACTAGAGCCTAAATCCCTATTTCTTCATACATGTCCTTAAAATAAACGCGATGCTGTTGTAGTATAGGGTAATTAAATTACTGATTTTCTTTTTTTTTAACTCAAAATATGGTTAGAGTCAATATAGAATCAATGGAAGAAAACTCTTTTTTCTATGGTGCGTAATGGGAAAGCGAGATGCTAGTCTCGTATATTCTGAAATTACTTCTTTAAATTGATATCCTATCCATCCGATGTGTTTGTTTAATCTCAGAATGTTAACAGAGGTAATGATCCAAAGTGTTGTTATCGTTGAAATATCTTTTCTTTGTTGTTACTTTTTCCCTCATCATGAATTCTTTCGAGATGTTAACTATTTAATCTATTGTGAATACTTCTACCAAAATATCTTTCCAATATAATTAGAATTTGTGAATCCCTATATACTTTTGCGACCGAAATGTACTTAAATTATCATGACAGACAAAGAGATCAGACTTAGATTTGTTGTTGCAGAGTTTAACCGAGATCTTACATATATGATGGAGATGGAGGCTGAGGAGCACGCACGATTCCTTGGTGCAATTGTTTATGACCGAATTTATGTGCCAGGTGTATATGATATGCCACTTTCTATCCGCAAATTTCTGAAAAATCCAGCAATTGATTCTGTTGTTACCATTGGTTGTGTCATCGATGGTGCGACGGGTCATGATCAAATTGTGGTGAAACATGCAGCACGAAAGATTCTTGATCTTTCTCTTGAGTTCGATAAGCCAGTTGCACTTGGCATAGCGGGCCCTGGTATGACGCGATTTGAAGCGGAGGACCGTATTGAGTACGGTAAGCGTGCGGTTGAATCGGCGGTGAAGATGGTCAGGAGACTTAGTGTATGAGATCTGTTTCGAATACGATTTTATCTCTCTCTCTCTCGGCCACGATGGAAATGAGTAATCGTTCTAAACGAATGATTGCCTCTGGCCTTGATGTCATCAGTCTGGCGGTGGGTGAACCGGATTTTGCTACACCTGCTCATATTACACAGGCCGCAGTGTGTGCACTGAATCGCGGTGAAACTCATTATGCACCATCTCGTGGTATTCCTGAACTCACACAAGCGATTGCTGATAAACTGAACCGTGAAAATCATATTTTAGTGATGTCTAATCAAGTTATGGTGACAGCTGGTGCAAAAGATGCAATTCGTATTACGATGACGTCTCTGCTTAACCAGGGTGACGAAGTTGTAGTTATTGATCCATCTTGGGTTTCGTATGAACCCTGCGTGAGGATTGCTGGTGGAAAAGCTGTTCACTCTCCATTGAATTCAAATTTTCAGGTAGATGAGTCAATTTACAACGCGATCACAAATAAGACAAAGATGATCATTGTGAACACTCCATCAAATCCGACGGGTTCTCTCCTTAATAGATCGTCACTTCGACTAATTGCAGATTTGTGCATGGATCATGATTTGTTTTGTCTATCTGATGAAATCTATGAGAAGCTGGTTTATGAAAAGGAGCATGTATCGATTGCAACCGTTGGTGATATGTTGGAGAGAACTATTACGATTAATGGTTTTTCTAAGGCGTATGCGATGACGGGATGGAGACTTGGATATCTTGCAGCCCCAATTGAGATTATTTCTACCATGGATAAGGTGATGCAGCATTCGGTCGGATGTGTGAATACATTTGCAATGTGGGGTGGGGTTGTTGCCCTGAACGGCGATCAGAGCTGTGTTGAGGATATGCGTCGGAAGTTTGCGGAGCGCCGAAAATATGTGATTGGCCGACTTGCTGGAATGGGAATATCTACTGCTCCTGCAGAGGGTGCGTTTTATGCATTCCTCAAGGTAGGAGGTGATGATATGGAAATAGTGAACCTTTGGTTGGATAAGGCACATGTTGCTGCAACCCCAGGTACGGCATTTGGTGCTCCAGGCTGGATCCGCATTTCGTATGCTGTATCTATGGAGCGATTGATTGAGGCACTCGATAGGATAGAGGCTATCTACTTCTAAAGAATCATGAAATTTTTATTGGCTTTAGTCTCAAAAAGAATGATTTTTTTTCTTTTGCAATCTTTTCTCCAAGAAAATTTATTACACTCTTTTCTGTGTAATTATAAATGGATATATTAAATTTTTTTAATCGTATGTGTTTATCTCTTCAGAAAAATTAAAATAGAGATACTCTCTCACTGTTTCTGGAATGATCATTTCAAATCAGTTCTTATTGATTAGCCCAGTCATGGCGTCTTCCACAAGTTTTGCACCATACTGATTGTTCTTCTCTATTTTTTCATCTTGACCTACGAAGACCATCATATATCTCTATTTCTCTCTCTCTTAAAGCAATCAAACCTAATTTTTTGCATGTTTTAATATTTTTAAAGCTCTCCTCTCCTTTGAAAAGGCATGTTGAAAAATAAGAATTTATATATATATATATTATGAATTTTTCTGTTTATAAGGATCTATTATCTCAATATCATGCCCTTCCTCTTCTTCGTCGTTAATTGCAACGGGATATTTTCCTGTTAGGCACCCAGTGCAGAGGTGGTCGCATGGAATTCCAATGGCTTGAACTAGTCCTTTTAGTGAGATGTGGGCTAAACTTGTTGCATCAATTGCTTCCCTTACCTCTTCAATGGATTTTTGATGAGATATCAGTTCATTCCGCGTTGGGAAGTCTGTACCTAGATAGCATGGAGCAATAATTGGTGGGGATGCTATGCGCAGATGCACTTCTTTTGCGCCAAATTCTCGAACTAGTGCGATAATATGGCGTGATGTTGTTCCCCGAACAATACTATCGTCTACGAGGACAACGGATTTCCCACTAATATGACTGCGAACAGGGTTTAATTTCATTTGTACGGCTGTTTCTCGTTTTGTCTGGGTTGGCATGATAAATGTGCGCCCAGTGTAGCGATTCTTAATCAAGGCCTCGCGAAAAGGGGTATTCGAGGCATCAGCATAGCCTATGGCTGCGGCTGTCCCGGAATCAGGAACCGGTGAGACAATATCAGCCATTGCTGATGCTTCCTTGGCGAGAAGGAAACCTATTTTCTGGCGAACGTCATATACTGAGATACCATCAATAACTGAATCCGCTCTGGCGAAATAAATATATTCAAACACGCAGTGCGCGGGAGATCTTGCTGTCATAATCTTCCGTGGATATACCGTATCGGTTTTGAGGAGAATGCTTTCTCCAGGTGTAATATCTCGGAGAAACTTTGCGCCAACTGCGTCGATTGCAACACTTTCTGATGCGACAATGTGCCCACCATTTTCGAACATTCCGAGACAGAGTGGCTTGATACCAAGCGGATCGCGGAATGCATATAATTCACCGTCTAGCATGAAGATAACTGCGTATGATCCACGTATATTTCGCATGCAGAAGCTGATCGCTTCATCAATGGTATGACCATGTATGATCTCGTTTGCGAGAATTGCCGCGATTACCTCCGTATCTGAGGTTGTGGAAAAGATATGCCCCCGACCCTCATATTCATAACGAAGCTCGTCAGTATTGACCAAATTTCCATTGTGAACAATGGAAAGGCAATGATCGCGAAACAGGAAGTTGAATGGCTGTATATTTTCCGGTTTTGATCCACCGGTCGTTGGGTACCTGACATGCCCCAACCCTGTTTTCCCGAAAAGACTTTGCAAGATATCGTTTTTGAATATCTCAGCTATCAGACCATATCCCTTGTATTTGCGAATTGTCCCATTATCGTATGTGGAAATTCCTCCGCTCTCTTGCCCACGGTGCTGGAGTGCATACAGTGCCCAGTACAATAAATTTGAAACCTCGAAATTTGCGACGATGCCTGCGATGCCACACATGTAAGAGGAATATTAGTGCTGATCGGATTTATCTCTGGTTCTTAGATAACGTTGTATGAAAATCAGTTTATTTATTAACTGCTATCTTGTGGCATTGATTGTAATCTTTTTACTTGAAGGGCATTAAATACTGAATTTACATGTTTTTTTCAGAAAATAACCACCTTTTATTATTCATTTGAATCATCAAATCCTCTAAAAAAGTATTATTCATCCATTCTCTCCTTGGGAGTACATCTGAGGTAAGTAAGTTTTGGCAATATGATCGTGTCTTGTGGTGGTTAATATGTGGCACTCTCTCTTATTAAGGGGGTTTTACAAAATTAGTGAAATGTCATTCTTTTCGGATTATACAAATATCGTTCTGGATTTTTCCCATAATGTTAGCAGATGCGCTTTGAGATCATGGCTGAATGAACGAATTATGGGAGAATAAAGACTGCTGCTACTAGAACGGTGGTCCATTTACCATTAGTGTCACCGGTAGCCGATGCTGAGAAATGGCTGGTTTTGATATTCCTATCGATTGTGAGGTGCATTTGCTCTTTTTGTTGCCATGTAGCCTCTTTCTCAAGTGGGGTTCCCATGGTTGTTGCAAGCATCGTTGCCGCAAGATTCTCTGCATACTCACCACATTCGCGGTCAGATATTTCTATAGCATGATATTCTGAGAGGTAACCATGCTGTTTTTTATGCATTTCGGGAACTGCAAGACCGATGGCTGCAGAAATATTTTGACCTGGAATATTTGTATCCATTCGTGCCATGACACAGTAGACTATTTCACCTGGAGATAGATGGGTAAGCCCTTCTTTGCAAGAAATTATCTTAGTTTCCGGAGGCATGATCGAAGAGACGGTTACGAGGTTGTATGGAGCCAGTCTGGCATTTCTGAGAGCCAATTCAAAGGATATCAGCTTGTCTGTATGAGACCCAGATCCTCTGGTAAAAAATACCTTTTCGGGAACAGCCATAATTCTTTAAAAATTGATGTACATCTCATTAATAGTTGTGATTTTTCATCAGGGTCCTGAATGTTAATAGTTTATAACCGTGCTCGCTAATTACTTGGTACGTACTCTACATACAGCCATATGGATATTATCATTATCCTCCGGTAAAATGAAAATTGTACTAGTATTATTAGGTTGATATGATGGTAGACTCAGTTGTAGACAGTATTCTTGCCGCCCGCTACTATCGCGCCGGTGAAAAATCTTTTGATGATGTATGTCAGCGTGTAGCGAACGCTCTTGGCGAAACACAGGAGGAAATAGAAGAATATTTTATGGCAATGATGAATCTTGAATTCCTTCCAAATTCTCCCACTCTAATGAATGCAGGAACTTCTCTTGGACAATTGTCCGCCTGTTTTACACTTCCTGTGAATGATTCTTTACCAGAAATTTTTGATGCTATTCGTTGGGGAGCAATTATTCACCAATCTGGTGGCGGTACTGGCTACAACTTCTCTAACCTTAGATCGGAAGGCTCACCGGTTCGTTCTACAGACGGTGTTGCATCAGGCCCTGTGTCATTTATGCGTGTCTTTAACGCAGCCACGGACGTGATTAAACAGGGCGGTCGTAGACGTGGTGCAAACATGGGCATTCTAAATGTTTGGCATAAGGATATTATGAAGTTCATCCGAAGTAAAGCCAAAGAGGGTGATTTTTCCAACTTCAACATTTCGGTAATGGTAAATGACGAGTTCATGAATATCGTTTCTAATGGTGATTTGGATCGCGAGTGGTTAAAAACGAACGAGGGTGAATCTATAACTGTTCGAGAAATTTGGGATGGTATTGTGGAAGGAATCTGGACGAATGGTGAGCCCGGAATTTTGTTCTATGATACGATTAATCGGCTGAATCCAACACCCCACCTGGGGCCAATTGATACGACAAATCCGTGTGGTGAACAACCGCTTCTGCCCTTTGAATCCTGTGTTCTGGGAAGTATTAATCTTGCGATGTTCATTAGTGCAGATGGAGTGGATTATAATGCACTGGATAGGATTACACGAATGGCCATCCGATTCTTGGATGCGGTCATTACTAAGAATGTGTTCCCAATTGAACAGATCAAGGAAGCGACGAACCGCACTCGAAAGGTGGGGCTGGGTCTAATGGGCGTACATGACGCACTGTTGATGCTTCACATTCCATATGATTCGGATGCTGGGCGTAACTTTTGTGAGGAGGTTATGGCTCATATTAATGAGGTTGCCATAACTGAGTCTGAGCGCCTTGGAATGGAGAAAGGTCCATTCCCTGCCTATGATGGTTCTATTTGGGACCACCAGGGAAAAATTATGCGCAATGCTGCTCTCACAACTATCGCCCCTACTGGTACAATATCTCTGCTTGCTGGATGTTCTTCTGGCATAGAACCTGTGTTTTCATATGCGTACACTCGCCGAAATACGGTTGGTAAGACGTTTATCATGGTTCATCCTTACTTTGAGTTGGAGTTGCGTCGAGAGATTTCCAAACTTGGATTTTCTGGTGTAGATGCAGATTTGATGCGGGATAAGGTCATCAATCATGTACATGAGACGGGTTCGGTGCAGGATGTTTTATGGTTGCCGGAATCCTTCCGTTCAGTATTTAAGACTGCGCTGGATATTCAGTGGAAGGATCATGTACTGATGCAGGCAGTGTTCCAGAAACATGTGCATGCATCGATCTCAAAGACAATTAATATGCCATTTACCGCTACGAAGGAAGATGTGGCTGATGCGATTCTGCTTGCATGGAAAAAAGGCCTCAAAGGTATGACAATGTACCGTACTGGTTCACGAGAGGATGTGGTGCTAGCACTTGAGAAGAAGGATAAACAGCAAGAGGTTGAATCAGCTCATTCTGAGCTAAAAATTTTGCAACAACTCCCGTTTTCTCGTCCTCGTGAACTGGATGGACGGACGTTTCTAGCTCAGTCTGGATGTTGTCGACTATATATTACGGTGAACATGCTTGACGACAAACCGATTGAGGTGTTCATCAGGACTGTGGGTGCTGGATGCGAAGCAAGTAGTAACGCACTTGGAAGAAGTATCAGTACTGGTCTGCAGAATGGTGTCCCCTATGAAAAATTTGTAAAACAGTTTGCAAAGGTAAGCTGTATCTCAGCCCTGCGGAATAAAAATTCGGAGGGTATGTCATGTGCGGATGTAGTTGGCAAGTGTATTGAGCTTGCTGCGACAAATCAGGCGATCACAACGCTGGACAATTGGGCAGTTGAAACAGTCATGTCCAAATCAAAGTCTGGTAATCCATGTCCAGAGTGTGGTGAGTCTTTGGATTTTGGTGAAGGCTGCAATCTTGGTATCTGTAAACACTGTGGTTGGTCTGGCTGTAGCTAAGTGTCTTTATATCTCTTAATCTTTTCTTTTTACATTTAATTCGTTTGACTCACAAACTCTAGTAGTTATCTAGCAAATGTTCTATCTTATTTTTCTTATATATTTATGTTTAGATGCGTATTTAGCTATTCAAACAATTTTTTCAATATCAATATGTTTGTTTTGTATTGTGCTCATCTCAAAAATAATATCAAACTCTATTTAAAAAAAAATTTAAATAAATCAAATATTCTTGTGGTTTTATCTCTTAATTTTTATATAATTTTTATGCTATTTATTACTCTTATCTATTATCTTTTAAATCTTCCAAGTTCTAAGAGCCGTTCTCTCCCAAGGTATATTTGATCTCTCAATAAGGAATGATATTATATTATTTTCTTGACATCATGGGAGATGCTTTTCATTCATGAAATGAGATTAATACTGATTTCCATTGAATCGTGTATTTTCCCTTATTCCTTATTGTTAGACTTATTTTTTGACTGAATAATTGGTTTTCTGTTTCTGACGTATGGAGTACTCCATTGCTATCTTTTTTTATTTATGTTTTGTTCTCAATATCTCTCAACATCATTGTTTTCTTTCCCAGAACATATAGGTACTCCGAAAGTGTGTTCTGGAATTTAACTTTGATATCTTCATACTGAATTAGGTGTTTCACCCTTATCATTACTTGGGATGAACACAACCATATAGTTATTTATTTTTATGAATTTTGGCTATCGTTACATCCTGTATCCTTGATGTTTCTATCCCTTACTTTACTCATAAGTCCAAAGACGAAATACTCTAATATCTTCTTTTTTTCTTGGGAAATATGTCTCTCTACTCCTATATTACCTTTTATACTTCATGATATTTTTCTTTCTGTGTTTTCTGTTGACATGAGTACTTTATGGAAGAAATCATCCTATCCAGCAATCTAATAAGTATTCCAAACAAATATAATTAATAATTATTATTTTTCAAAATTGCTCAAGATAATCTAGAGCGATCTTGAAAAATAAATATACTATTTGGAAGATTTATCTGCATAATAGTACGTTCTATCCAAAGGAGAGAATATATTAATGAAAGACATTTACGATGCGTCTCATATCACTGTTCTTGAGGGTCTTACCCCGGTGCGTGAACGCCCTGCCATGTATATTGGTAGTACTGATATTCGTGGTTTGCATCATCTTGTCTATGAGTTAGTGGACAATTCCATTGACGAGACTCTTGCTGGATTCTGCAAACACATCTCTATCACCCTCAATCCTGACGGATCATGCACTATTGATGATGATGGTCGCGGAATCCCTGTTGACATTATGCCTCAGCAGAATAAAAGCGCTCTTGAAGTAGTAATGACTGTTTTGCATGCTGGTGGTAAATTTGATAAAAATACCTATCAGATTTCTGGAGGTTTGCACGGTGTTGGTGTTTCTGTGGTCAATGCTCTATCTATGGACCTGAATGTAGATGTGTATCGTGGAGGAAACGTTTACTCAATGAGGTTCTCTCGAGGTTGCTTGATGCAGAAATTGGAGTGTCGTCCGGTGATGGATGCCGAATTTCATGAGCGTTGTAGCCGTTTGGGTATTGTCCACGCAGAAAATCCCGCAGCGCTCACTGGAACGCGTATCACATTTCTACCTGATGAGGCGATTTTTGAAACGACTTACTTCGACTATGATGTTCTTGCTCACAGATTCCGTGAGCTTGCCTACTTAAATAAGGGATTAGAGATTCGGATTGCAGATGATCGCATTGGTGCTTCTGATATATTCTGTTACGAAGGTGGTCTTCGTGAGTTTGTTGCTCATCTGAATGAAGGTAAAGGAGTGATCCACCCCCATATTATCTATCTGGATCGTTTTGACGAGGAAAATAAGATCGAGGTTGAGGTTGCAATGCAATATAATCAAACATACAGTGAAACACTTTTCACTTTTGTCAACAGTGTTAACACTCGCGAAGGAGGGACTCATCTTGAAGGATTCCGTTCGGCACTAACTCGTTCCATCAACAATAGTGCTCATGCAAATAAACATCTGAAAGATGATATTTCTATTAAAGGTGAGGATGTACGAGAGGGTTTGACGGCTGTTATCAGCATCAAGATTGCAAATCCACAATTTGAAGGCCAGACTAAGATGCGACTCGGTAATAGCAATGTGAAGGGTCTTGTGGATTCCATGGTCTATCAGGCCTTGACAGAATTTTTTGAAGAAAATCCCAAGGCTATTGCTACCATCGTTAAAAAAGCACAGGAAGCTGCGAACGCCCGTGAAGCTGCTCGTCGTGCTAGAGAATTTGCCCGGAGAAAAAGTTCATTGGATATGTCTGGTCTTCCAGGAAAACTTGCAGATTGTTCTGAACGTGATCCAGAAAAAAGTGAGATATATATTGTGGAAGGTGATTCTGCAGGCGGTTCGGCAAAACAGGGACGTGATCGGAAATATCAGGCAATTCTTCCTCTTCGTGGGAAGATCTTGAACGTCGAAAAGGCAATCGAACACAAAGCTCTTAAGAACACTGAGATACAGACCCTAATATCTGCTATCGGTGCTGGATATGGCGATTCCTTTGATCCGAATCGTGCCCGCTATCATCACATTGTTATCATGACTGATGCGGATGTGGATGGGGCACACATTAGAATCTTGCTTTTGACCTTTTTCTATCGATATATGAAACCACTGATTGATCGTGGCTATGTTTATGTTGCTCAACCACCGCTGTTTCGTATTTCTAAAGGTAAAATAGAGCACTATGTTTATACCGAGGATGAAATGCGTCGTGTGAATGCTGAGCTCGGAGATAAAGGAGTCTCTGTGCAGCGATACAAGGGTCTTGGTGAGATGAACGCTGATCAACTGTGGGAGACGACAATGAACCCTGAGAACCGGATCTTAAAACAGATTAGGGTTGAGGATGCACGTTATGCAAATGAGATCTTTGAAAAACTCATGGGTGATGATGTGAAGCCAAGAAAGAATTTCATCAAGCATCATGCATGCGAGGTGAAAAACCTTGACATCTGAGGATTTTTCCCCTGATAAAGCAATTATCCCTCGAACAGAGCTGATAAACATCGAGGATGAGCTGAAGAACTGCTTCCTCGACTATGCGATGTCGGTCATCATAGGTCGTGCAATTCCGGATGTGCGCGATGGTCTCAAACCTGTTCATCGTCGTATTCTGTATGCAATGTTGCATGATGAAAACAATACGAGTGATAAAGCTTACAAAAAATCGGCAAAAGCCGTGGCTGCAACCATGGGTAACTATCATCCTCACGGTGATGCGGCGATATACGATGCGCTTGTGAAGATGGCCCAGCCGTTCTCATACCGCTATCCCTTGGTTGATGGGCAAGGTAACTTTGGTTCAATTGATGGGGATGCAGCAGCAGCTTACCGTTATACGGAGGCTCGTTTAACTAAGATTGCGGAATCACTCCTTGAGGATATCGACAAAAAAACTGTTGATTTCATTCCAAATTTCGATGAATCATCCGAAGAACCAGATGTTCTTCCAAGTCGAATACCTAATCTTTTGGTAAATGGAACAACTGGCATTGCAGTGGGTATGGCAACGAGTATGATGCCTCATAATCTTGGTGAGGTCTGTGATCTGATTGCAGCGTTCATTGATAGGCCAGATATGTCTGTTGAGGAAATGATGTCAATTCTACCCGCACCTGATTTCCCAACGGGAGGTATAATTATGGGAACTGATGGAGTACGCAATGCATATCTGACAGGCCAGGGCAAAGTGGTTGTTCGTGGTATTGCTGAGATTGAAACACGGAAGAAAAACTACGAGCAGATTGTGATTACGGAAATTCCATATCAGGTAAACAAGGCGGTAATGATTGAGAAAATTGCTGATCTTGTGAAGGCAAAGCAGATAGAGGGTATCAGTGATTTACGTGACGAATCTGACAAGGATGGTATCCGAGTTATCGTTGAGCTAAAACAGGGCGTGCAGGGTAATGTGATATTAAACCAACTCTACAAGCACACTCCTCTTGAAAGTTCGTTTGGTATTACTAATCTTGCAATTGTTGAGAAAAAGCCAATGGTTCTTTCTCTTGCAGAAATTCTTCGCTATTTTATCTCTCACCGCATGTCTGTTGTCCGTCGTCGTTCACAGTTTGATCTCCAAAGAGCCGAGGAGCATAAGCATATCTTGGATGGTCTTATAAAGGCACTTGAGCTGATCGATGAAGTGATCACAACGATTCGTGATTCTCCAGAGATCATAGTGGCGCAGGTATCCCTCATTGATAAATTTGGTTTCTCTGAACGCCAGGCAGATGCAATTCTAAAGATGCAACTGAGAAGACTTGCGGCTCTTGAGCAGCAAAAGATTATCACTGAACTGAATGAACTTCAGATTGTTATCAATAAATTGAACTGGATTTTATCATCAGATAGCAATATTTTGTCGATTGTTAAGGATGAAATTATCGATATTCATGAAAAATATGCGGATAAACGCAGGACAAAGATTGATTATTCTCTGAATGCAAATCTTGATGTTCTTGACTTTATTGAGGATAAGCAGGTTCTGGTGATGCTAACTTCTCAGAACTATATCAAACGGATGCCACTTGAGTCATGTCGTCAACAACGTCGTGGTGGACGTGGTGTAATGGGCATGACGACAAAGGATGAGGACTCAGTGAATAAGGTGTTCCTCGCAAGTACACATGATTATTTATTGTGTTTTACAAATCAAGGTCGTGTTTACTGGTTGCGTGTGCATGAGATCCCTGAGGGTTCCCGTCAAAGTAAGGGAAAGGCGATTGTGAATCTTTTGAGTCTGACAAATGAGGATATTACTGCAGTTATCCCGTTGCGCCGCTTTGAATCGAACAAGTATCTGTTCTTTGCCACAAAAATGGGTAAAGTTGGCAAGCTGTCCGAAGAGTTGTTTTCACACCCGCGTTCTGGGGGTTTGATTGCGATGACAATTCTTGAGGGAGATGAACTTGTGGATGTAATGGTAACTGATGGTTCGTGTGATATTGTTCTCACGACATGGTTAGGTCAGAGTCTGCGATTTAGTGAGAGTGAAGTTCGTTCAACAGGTCGTGGAGTCCAAGGTGTGAAGGGAATTACGCTGCGTCGAGGTGATGTTGTTCGTGCGCTGACACTTGTCGAAAAGGATCATTTACTTACGATTACTGAGGGAGGTTATGGAAAACGAACATCCTTTGATGAATTCCACGGGAAGGGACGAGGTACAATGGGTGTCCGCAATATTTTGACGAATCTTGAGCGTGGAGGTGTTGTCTCCTCACTTGCAATTGGTAATGACGAAGAGATAGTGATTACAACTGCTGGTGGTGTGGTGATGCGTACGCAGGCAGATGATATTTCGATCCAGAAACGAAGTACGCAGGGCGTCCGCGTTATCCGTGTGGACGAAGGAGATAGGGTTACAAGTATCGCTGTTGTTCCGGCTGGTGAGGAGGAGATTTCCTCTACATCTTTAATAATATAGGCTAGTCTAACCGAGAGAGTTTATTCTCTGATGAGGACAAACATCATCATAATTCTTTTTATTCAAAAAATTAGTTCCATTCGTGGATATATCCATCCCTCTCCAGTGACTCTTCACCGATGAACACTCCTGGTTCTTTGACAACTTCACCAATTACAGATGCTGGAACACCCATTCTTGCAAATTTTTTATGGGGAATGGTGAATAGTAGCCCATAGTCACCCCCTCCATAGAGGAAGTATTCCTTTGCATTAGCAATAGGAAGTAATGGCAACTTTTTGTGAAGCACAAATCCAACATTCGATGCTTCTCCCATGTCGTAGAGCGAGATTGCAAGCCCATCCGAGACATCCATCATAGCCGATGCTCCCCCTCTTGCTATCTGCTGACCTGCGAAGACCTGTGGCTTTGGTATAACGAGATTTTCCCAATATTCAATGTATCCATCGAGAGCTGCTTGTGCAGCTCCAGGATGTCCTGTAATACAGACAATATCCCCTACTTTTGCTCCTGTTCGAGTACAATAATATTTTTTATCTACTATGCCTAACGCGGTTGTTACAATTGTTAGTTCTGTATGATTGTCGATATCTCCTCCTGCAACTACAGTATTGCCGAATTTGGCACAGGCAATCGCCCCTTCCATGATCGATTGCAATCGTTCTGGTCGGTCGAGACCAACTGCAACCAGTACCTGAATTGGTTGTGCACCACAACTTGCAATGTCGGAAAGGCTTGCTGCAGTACTCATCCATCCCATCTGCCATGATGTCATTTTTCGAGGAAAATCTGTTTTCTTATGCAGCATATCTGTTGTTGACACCAGAATTTTTTGTCCATTGTCAAAGGGAAATGCTGCGCAGTCATCACTAGTTTCATTGCGCCCAATTAGGTTGCGAATTGTTTCAAGCAGTTGTCTGTCATCCATTCATCATCACGGAAATTTTCTTTTTATTTTTCTCTATAGTCTGCCTAAATCAGTGTTAGTATATCGAACATTGTTGCCTAATCTTTTCTTCCATTCGTCGGCATATTCCTTATTTTTTGAGGCGAATGGTGTAGGTGTTTTCGTTGTTTCTATATTTTTAGTTTTTCTATGATGGTTTTGAGTGATCGTTGTTGAGATTCTCTTAGACTGTCTACTTCTTCTGTACTCACTAACACTTTTGATCCCCTACTGAGTTATTTCTAGAAGCTTTTTCCATCCATCACAAATATATTATCAAAGGATGTTGATTTGTGTATATACAAGGAGATGAAATTCATCTTAAAAATGGTTTTGTATTTCCGATTCTGGTCGTTTTCTTAAATCTTCTATTTGCATCTCTCAACATAGGACGTGATCACTGTTTTTACTCTACCATTGGCTGATTGCGTTAACTAATTTTTCTCCCGCTCTTTATTTCTAGGATCAAGGAAAAATATCTTTAATATTTTCTATTTCTTGGGTATTTTGAATAGCCTCTCTCCCAAATCATGAGGCAACCAATCGTGTCTGCAAAAATATCTATTCTCTATATTCCAAAAATACATCTTAACTATCTCTGCTCTTCCAAATTCATTTATTTTAAAGTTTTTTGAGGTCTTAGGAGGGATCAAAAACTCTTCCATCTTTTCTGTATAGTTTCGATATATAATTGATGTTTCTTGGGAATAGGATTGCATATTATTTCTTCATTTCACAGATCTATTTATGATTTCTTCTATTTTTTCATTCAAGTTCCTCTTGTAAGGGTCGACATTTATCATGGTACATCTGAATTTGAGATGATTGTGTCGATATTCTACTCTCTATATTTATGACAAACTCTTCTTTTTTTTCGCAGAGATATTGTTCCTTAAATTGATATTATTCTACGTATTTTTTTTAGGAATGTTCAATTTTTAAATCAGTTGGAAAAATCTGTGAAATTCAGTTATCGGAGGTGAGTCTGTTCTTTGTTAGTCACGCTCGTAATATATTGGAGTGCCTCATCAATGTCATACGCTCTCTGATATTTTTTTGCGAAGAATGCAGCGACAGTTTCAATATCATGACGTAAAACTGCTATTGCGTTTTGATGATTCGGTGGAATCCATTGTGGCCAGTCGATGATCCATATGGCTGTGTTGTCATACATGATGTTGTACTCTGAGAGATCTCCATGAATGAAACCATTGTTGTATGCGGATTTTATCTGAATAAGAATCTCTTTCCAGATCTTATCTGGGTTTTCAAGTTTGCATCGGTACAGATTCACCCCTGGTATAAAGGACATAACGATTATATGCCGGTTTATATAAATTGGGATTGGGACATTTACTTTTCCATTGAGCTCTTTGAGTGCTTTATATTCTTGCGTTGCCGATTTTGCAGAGGCAAATATCCAGGGAAAGTGATTTTTTTCTGGTATATAGTCGCGATTGATACGAACTGTTTGAAAGGATCTCTGACCGATCTTATGAAATTTCAGAACGACTATACCAAATCCGAGTGCTTCGTAAATCTCTGCTTCCTTTCCGACGCCAATCATAGTACCAAGTGCTGAAATTTCTTTTTTCTGGACAAGTGATGAGAGTGCGAGAGTGTCATATCCTTTGAAAACTAGCGCATATCCGGTGTATGGGGTCGTATTGGTTCTTATCATATCAAGACGAATGAGATTGCCAACACGATATTTGATCTCTGTTGCCGAGAGTTTGACCGATGATTTGAGAACATCCTCGGGGACCCAAGTGTAGTGGTACATCATCCTCTCCAGTGCTCGAAGGATTCTGACTTCATATTTATGGAGTTTTTTGATGTCATCGGCTGAGAGAGTCATGAGTATTGATTGACTTTGAAGGAATAAAAGTATCATCTCCGTGTGTCTTGAGAACTAATCTAAATATCTATTGAGTGACAATTGAATAGTGTATGCAGTGTTCGCGATGTGATAAGGATGCAGCTATTATTCAGCCTTATTCAGGTTTGGCACTATGTGCAGTGCATGCAGCGCGAGATATTGAAGCGAAAGTGAAACGAAGAATTCGAAAGTGTGGTGGTATTTCATTTGGCGAAAAGCTGTATGTATCTGGCTCTCGCGGTCCCGAACAGTTTGCACTCTATGTTGTACTTTCGCGAATCCTTTTAGGTCGCTGTGATGTGTCTTTTGTGAATAATCCAGATGAAGCGACTGCTGTTGTGTCAATATCAACGCTTGACACATCTTCCTGTGCGTTTTTACAGCAGATCATCTCTGGAACGGTTGTGGAGGTGTTTGCTCCTTCTGGAAAGAAGATACTTGATCCATTAGCCATCGTTCCAAGGAATGAGATTGTGTTCTATGCTCGTTTCCATGGATGGGATGGTGTCGATGAGTGTTCTTTTGTTCTAGATCAATTTTCTAAGGATGTTTGGACGTTCCTAAAACATTTCATGCGAGGTCATCCCTCGGTTGCCTATTCACTTATGCAGGTTCGCGATGGCCTATATCATATATATCAGGAGAAATTTAATCATGCTCTGTAATGATATTGGATGTATTATCACTCGCATGAAAGATCTGATTCGCCAAACCATATGGGCATCTGGTGCGCAAGGTGTCGTTGTTGGAATATCTGGTGGTATTGATTCTGCCGTTGCTGCTGCTGTTGCTGCAAAGGCGTTGGGTTCTGAGCATGTGCTTGGTGTACATTTCCCCCTGGAATCACGTTGTTCTCTGGATCTTGCTGATATCAAGGAATTGTGTGATCGGTTTGGTATTGAATTACTTATTATCCCTCTTAAAAATGTTCTTTATACGGCGTTTTCTAATCCATATATGACTTCGAACCCGATGCTTTGTGGGAACTACACAGCTCGTCTACGTATGGCCACACTCTACAATATTGCTGCGGCGAGGAATCGTTTGGTGTGTGGTACATCTAATAAAACTGAGTATTTACTTGGTTACTACACCAAATGGGGTGATTCTGCAGCTGATATCCAGCCTCTTCTGCATCTTTGGAAGAAGGATGTGTATAAGATTGCTTGGGATATTGGTATACCACAGTCAATTATTGAGAAGGTTCCCAGTGCTGGATTCTGGGATGGTCAGAGTGATGAGGAAGAAATTGGCTTTTCCTATCAAGAGTTAGATTCGGCTTTAGTGAGTCTTGAAGAACATGCTTTTGTTCCTCAAAACACTCTTGAGGAGCAGGTTCTTGCAGTCGTAAATAAAAATTTTCACAAACGAGGTTCTGTTGCAAGTCTTTTGTAGCTTCTCGCTATTATTTTTGGGATTTTTTTTGAATTTCTTCTGTTTATGTATCCCCTCATTCTGTCAAACCACTTTAATTTTTGAAAAAAAACAATAATATAGGTTATTTTTTACTACAATTTACCGATTTACTGATAATATAAATGTTAAATGAATATTTCCTTATACTTTATCCTTGCGCTTCATAAATACATAGTAACTGCCAATTAAGACTATTGCCATTATGAAAATGAGGAAGATCGGGCTGGTGAAGATAGATAATGGCCCTGTTCTTTTTTTCACGTCGACAACGGCCTTCATAGATCTGGAGAGAATACTATTATCATTTGCATCATGATATCGGATTTCAGTGTCGAGACCATAGCCTTTTTCGGTTGCATCACTGTCAACGGTTACCTCATAGATCCCAGTAACTGCGTCCCCTGGAGCCATGTCTCCAAGATAGGCGGAATCATCATTAGAGGAGAATGGGTGAATTGCACTTAGCCTAGCAATTGCACGATATACTTTGGTGTTTCCTGTATTTTTATAGGTTATTTCAATCAATCCTTTTCCCCCTGGAGACAAATCTGCCTTGACATCGGTCACCTTAAACTCAGTCTTACCACCAACAGGTACGCCAACAATGATCGGTGAAGATTTCTGTTCAATTCCATAGTTGTCTTGATAGACGATTTGAAGTCCTATGGGATATTCTTTTATTTCTGCGTTGTTTGCAACTGAGATTTTGAAGGTGACTGAATGAATTGATCCCGCTGGGAAGTCTCCAATAAATACACTGTTCTCGATAGGCACAATAACAGATGGTGATCCACCAAATACTGATGTACTGAGTAATGCATAGGCATTTTTTGCGTTCATTCCACCTGCATTTTTGATTGCAAGGGTCAGGCATCCTGATGTTCCAACGTTGATATCTTCACTGGATATCTCCAGTACTTTTGGTGAAACTTGAGATCGGACAGTTATCTCGATAGGCACATCTCTTACTCGATCATTGAGCCAGTAGTATTCAAGAGCATCGCCGTAATTGTCGACTGAGAATAGCTCATTGTATATTATGTGCACTTTGAGAGTTCGAGGTCCTGGGGTTGCATACTGATCAACGGCGACACGGTAGGTTATGGTTGCGGATTGACCAGGAGATATTTGAGGTATTGTCTGCATACTGTTTTTCACAGTAATACCGTCAGCGTTCTCGAGGGAGACACGGAGTTGATACGGGGTTGCTGCATCGTACTGACGCTGAAGACCTGATTCAGTCGCAACGACTTGATATTGTGCGTTATTTGTAAGTTTTATTGTGAAATCTGATTCTGTCCCTGGAATAAGCTCGTTTCCTCCACTTGAGGATGCAAAGAATTCAATTCCTGCTGTGGAGTAGGAAACCTGTGCTGCAGAGACTGGTGTTACAATGAGCACAAGCATAATATATATAATAAATGCATATGTAGTTACAATTAGTGTTGGTTTCAAAGAAAACACCTAAGTTCGGTTTTTATAACTAATTTATAATATAATTATAATTATGTTGGTATAAATAATTGTCTTGTTCCCTCATACGCAGAGTGGATAGCTCTCTTTTCTGAAAAAACGGTTCTAAATGTTATGTTACATGGTTGTTGAATTTTGTATAGGATGAGATAAATTGTAAATCTGGTATCTATAAATAAATATAAATTTGTCTTTGGTTTGCAAAGTATTTTTGGTCACAAAATGCATAGTAGTTACATAAGTATGGGTGAACTTGTACACGCAAATGCTGTTATTGAAATACGCCGTGTTCTTGAGACAGCTGGGTATGATACGGAGGTGGAGGAGGGTCCTTTTAACCTCTCTGCGGTCAAGGGAAAAAAATGTATTATTGTTTTGTGTTCAGATGATTTGAATCTTCTTCAACGATTTGATATGACACCATATACAATAATGCTTGAGAATATAAAGGTTCGATGTGATAAGCTGATTTTTACGGGTAATACTTATTTTCTCCCGAAGGAGGCATCTATTTGGTCGAGAGAGCTACTTGAGAGATATATTGCGACTGCAGCAATGGCGCGGATTTATTCAGAATCATTTGATTTAGATGAGATATTAACTGTTTCTTCTACTCCTGCGTCAACAGATGTTTTTCCCTTGCCGCAGACGGATGCTATTGAGGTTCAGTTACTTCCTATCCGAATTACCGAACGCGATGCTGTGAGAATTGCACATCAGGAAGGGCCAACTGTTCTTCGTATGATTCCGTACTGGTATTATCAATATACGAGCTCTGGTGAGACGAGTTATAAGGGAAAAATGGTAAGTTTTGATGATGAGGGTTCTGGATGGGTGAATGCAATTAATGGTCTAGAGACTGAGTTTGATGATGTTTCTCCTATGTCTGGTTCGATTCCTATGGATGCAGATATTATGTCTCCTGTCAGTACAAAATCAGAAGTGGAGGAACGTATTCGTGCGAATTTGATGCAAAAATTGACGAAACGTGTGCGAATTAAGACGACTTCGGGGGACGCAATTTTTGCGGAGGAAAAAGAGTTTCGTCCATTGCCACATAATATTGCGATAATGATCAAAAAGGTGTATGTTCCGGTTTGGCAGGTTCGCGGCCAGAAAGATATTATTGAAGTGAATGCATATACTGGCGAGGAGCTTTCGCTTCCGTCTGATGAAGGATGTGAAGTATTTTAAATGATTATTGTTATTGGAGGTGGTCCAGCGGGTAGAATGGCGGCTATGCGCCTTGCCTCTGCCGGTCGTGAAGTTACTATTTTGGAACGACGTGCGCTTGGAGGGCAATGCGTACATGATGGATGTATGTTGGTGTGCGGATTGGCTGATGTTGCTAGAGCGATTCGCAATACAGAATTTTTGTGCGAGTGTGGTATTACTACTGGCTCTCTCTCTATTATGTATCCTGAAGTGATGCGTCGTCTTGAGGAGGTTCAGCTGCGACTTTCACATATTCTGGAACGTGAAACTGTTGCGGCTGGAGTAAAGGTTGAGTATGGTGTGACTGCTGAGGTTTGCAATGATCGGGTAATTGTCGATGGCATTGTGCGTGAGGCAGAAGCTGTGGTTATCGCATGTGGTGCGGAGATCTTTATTCCTGATGTACCTGGTGCTGACCTACCAGGTACATATACAGCCCGGACAATTAGATCCATGCTTGCACTTCCAAAGAAAATGGCGATTATTGGGGGAGGGATTTCAGCTGCGGAGTTTGCATATATTTTTTCTGCGTTCGGTGTTGATGTAATGCTGTTTGCCCGTCATGAATTGCTTTCTATTCTTCCGAAACGAATGCATGAGTCTGTGCGGAAAGATCTCTCATCAGTGAAAATCTATGAATATCATGCGCTAGAACAGGTACTTGGCTCTGATGCCGTTTGTGGAATTGTTGCGGGAGGAAAGACGTTTTTCTGTGATGCGGTCCTGTTTGCAACAGGAATGCATCCCACAAGTCCCAATGTATCTGGTGTTCAAAAGAGGGAGGATGGTGCAATTATTGTGAATGAGCGAATGGAAACTTCAGTTCCAGGAGTGTATGCTTGCGGTGATGTGACGGGTGCCCCATATTTTACATCTGTTTCACGAGTACAGGGATTTGCAGCAGCAGATGCGATTCTTGGTAATCCTCGTACGGTCGATTTGTCGCGTGTTCCATTTACGGTGGTTCTCGGTCTTGATTATACAGTATGTCCAATTGCTGGGGAGACTGATGTGACAACCTTATCCTCCTCGAATGTTGCGGGACCTGGTTCTATGTGGCATGTGCTAGACGGTTCAATTGGGGCAATGGAACTGATGATTGTACCACAAGATGGAAAAATTGTTGGATTTGCGAGTTCTGGTCCAGACACGAGTATTGTGGGGACATATCTTGGATATCTTGTGCGCAAAGGAGTCACTATTCATGAATTTTCTCCTATGATTGAGGTGCATCCAATATCAGATGGATTGTACTCGCTGATCAGATTTGCAGAAGATCATCTCGAAAGGGAGTAAGATCTAAAAAAAGAGATCTTGTTTTCCTTTGTTATTTATCGGATTCATAGATATAGATGTAAAAATAGAGGGTTATAGGAACTCTCTTCCCTGCATGTAGGGGCGCAAAACCTTTGGAATCTCTACTCTTCCATCTTCTGTTTGATAATTTTCAAGAATACATCGTAGTGCACGTGATGTTGCAATTGCTGTTGAATTTAGAGTATGTAGGTACTGTTTCGATTTAAAATCATGTGCATTGCGCACTCGAATATTCAGACGGCACGCCTGATATGTTGTACAGTTTGAACAGGATACGACCTCGCGATATGCATTATCTCGCGGCATCCACGCTTCAATATCGTATTTTTTTGCTGCAACAATCCCAATATCTCCAGTGCAGATGTTAACCACTTGATAAGGTATTCCCAGCTTTGTAAATATCTCCTCTGAATTTGATAGAAGTTCCTCATGCATCTCCCATGATTTCTCAGGCATACTGTAAATAAACTGTTCAACCTTGGTAAATTGGTGCACCCGGAAGAGCCCTCGTGAGTCAAGACCATGTGCTCCTATTTCACGGCGGAAGCAAGGAGAGATCCCAACCATCTTTAGTGGGAGATCCTTCTCCTCAAAAATCTCATCCTGATACATTGCCGCCATTGGATGCTCGGCAGTTGCAATTAGATATTCATCATCACCATTGATCTTGTACATAACCTTCTCAAAGTCTGCAAGATCTGTGACGTCTTCATATGATTTTCGGTTTAGCATATATGGGGGAACAATCAATGTGTACCCTTTGGCAATTAGTTCGTCAATTGCAAATCGCTGCAGTGCTATATCCATCAGCGCAAGATTGTCCTTTAAGAAATAAAAACCAGCACCTGATGTCTTTGCTGCGCGTTCAAAATCAGCCCAACCATTACGAACGCATAGTTCTCCATGATTTACCACCTCAAAATCAAATGTTCGTGGGGTGCCTACTTTCTTAATTACTATGTTTTCCGTCTCATCTTTTCCATATGGAACTGATTCATGTAGAATATTTGGCAGACGCATTAGATAATATCGCATCGTCTTTGTTGCCTTTTCCATGATATCCTCGTTATCCTTTATTCTCTGTGGAAGTGTTTTTGCCTCTGAAAGTAATGGGGCTAGATCCCCTCTTGCTTTCTTTATGGCATTTATTTCCTTGGCGATTAAATTTCTGCGAGCTCGTAGTTCATTATTTTTTCCCGTTAGTTCTCTGAATTGCTTATCCAGTTCCAAAACAATACCAACCCATCCTAATTTTTCCGCATCATGCCGCTTTTCTAGATCTGCGCGTACAATTTCTGGATGTTCTCGAACAAATTTCATATCCAGCATACTTGGCATCAATATAGGTGTTTAGATGTGATGAGGATTTCTCCAACTTCGTTTTGTTCAGTACACCAAAAATCTCTCCCATCCCACCTATTATTCTTTGATAAATTATTCTAGTAGTTTTTATCATTACGAAATATCTGTTGAAAATTGTTGATTTTTAATAAATATATGTTTAAAAATATTTTATAGTATCATTATGTCGTGCATTATCATCTATGTGCATGATATTTTTTGTGTGTTAACGTGCTCTATGTTATTTATATATGAGTTTTATTTGATTTAACTGACGTGTACTCCAACATCTTTTAGGTTGTTTAATTTTGCAATATTTAGAAGAAGTGGAGTTATACTCTCTACAATACCTGACATTGCTAATGGACCCGCATCTACTGCATGAAGTTTAGAAATCTCGGAAACAAGTTGCATTACAATTTTCTTCGCCTCTGCATCGTCTCCACAGACTGCGACTGTGTAATCTATCTCTTCATTAAGATGGGTCCACTTATGTGCTGCGATATTATTGAATGCTGTAACTAGTTTTGTAGATGTTGGCAACATTTTCTGAATTGCAAGTGCAGCTGATCCTTCTTCTGGTTGATCATAATAGAAGCAGCCGTTTTTCTGTCCAATAGGATTTATTGGTGAGATCACAATCTTGTTCCCAAGATACTTCGCATCAATTCTCAATAGTGTTGTGGAAACATGTTGGAGCGGGAGTGCAAGTACAATGATATCTCCTTCTCGTGCAGCATCCTCATTGGATGCGCCATAGCAAATGCTTGAACGATTGTATTCATGAAGTTTGCAGTTCATAGCTCTTGCCGCTTTCAAAGCTTTTTCTATTTCCCGAGATCCAAGGATAATCTCATGCTTATCAGCGATTCGGAGGGCAAGGCCCTTTCCAATATCTCCTGTACCTCCAATAATACCTATCTTCACTGAAACATTCACCTCAGATATAGTAGTGGATGTTGTAAGAGAAAAAGAATAAAGATTGTACTTTGATCCAGTGCTATCAATTTTTTCCTACATTATTTGTACTTGTACCAGCGCCCTTTTTCGTCATACTCTCCATTTGATTCGGCGTCAGTTCCATTATCGATCTCTAATCGTTCGTGGGAACGAATCTTTGCAAAGAAACAGGCTTTGTACAGAGTAATGAGAGGAACAAAAATTACTGCACAAATCGTCAGTGCCATAAATCCAGAAAATATTATTTCAGGTGCTGAAATAATTGCCAGAAGCTCCACAGGAGTCATGGACAAAATATCAGCATCTGTCATTGATGCAATTGGAAGACACGCATCTGTTGCAAACATGGAAAATATGAAAGATCCACAGAATGAACCAATCATCATCAGTGTGATATTCATCATATAAAAGGTTGCCATCGAAGATGATCCATTTATCACTATCAGAAAACTGTCTTTTATCGATTCCAAAACGCGTTTATCGTTCATAACTGCAGTCACGTCAGAAAAGTAACAGAAGAATACTACTGGTACAAACACAAACATTGCTATCTGTGTGGAGACTATTAGGTCAAAGTTGGCTATCATCAGAAGAGAGAAGATGAATTCTGAGATGATCCAGGGAATCAGAAACATCAGAAGTGATGGAAGAAGCTGCTGAAAGTAGCAATGTACAGCATATTTTCGAAAAATTTCATATGAGGATTCATTTTCTAAAACAATGCCATATGTCCCAGCAATCATCGCTGGAATCCCAAATGCTAGTCCAAGTGCAGCTGAGATTGCTGTTATCATTCCTGTATTTGTATATAAATACCAGGAAAGTAAAATAATTGTTGCAGTCCAAAGACCACTCATCCAGACGTATGGACTCATTGTCATCCAATTAACTGCATCTCTTAGTGATTGAAGCGTCATGTTTTTCACCTGTTTCCGGGCATTGCTACAATTTCACGAACCTGCAGATCAAAAAATGATGCCGTGTTGGCTGGTTTGATTACCAAAACCGTATCCGCTCCATTTTCTGTTCCACCAACAGCAACCACCTCAGTGTTTAGGCTGATTGCACCCTGATCTGCTGCGATAAGCACACACTCCACAGCGACTTTTAGGCCGACTGAAAGTGTTCTGCGAAAGGATTCGACTATTGCTTCAGTACGTGACCCACCGCCTATCCGTGGTGCTCGAGACAGAGCGCGCTCCAGTCCGGACAAGGCATGAATCCCACAGACAATTCTATGTCCGGAAGAACGTAGTTTATCTGCAAGTGTTGCATCAAAATCCCAGACATCAGGAGAAGAAAATCCGAATGCATGCGTTAAAATTACTAAATGGATATTTTTAATGGATATTTTTCTGAAAAATTCCTGTGCTGTCGTCCCGCTCGAGCTTGCCACAACAATTGTTTTCAGGCCAAGCTCAGTTGCGCGTTCAATTGCAATGTCTACACAATTCTTCGTATTTTTAGGACCTTGATTGTCGAAATAAGTGATTTTCTTTGTCGTTTTCATAATTATCACTCTGTACTCGGGATGTTAGACTGTGTATCCTCACCCACGTCGCACTGAAAATGTTGGGTACTCCGTTATCACATATTCAGACGCGGTAACCTCGCGAATAATTGCACGAGGGCATGTAAACACCATTGAAAGAAATTTTTCAATGATTATATCATCTCCGGTTACTAGGACACGTACCCGCCCATCTGGTAGATTTTCAACCTCACCGTTCAAACCTAAACTCTGACCAACATTTTTAACACAGGATCGAAAGCCGACATTCTGCACTTTTCCGAAGAAGATAATTTCCATAGTTTTTCTCATTGTTATCCCTGGCAGTCAAACAGTGAATACTTGTTTGATCTGGAAAAGGATAAATTTCCTCCTCTCTCCTTAATACAGTGGATTCTATTTTTAAAATGGTGCCGTTAAATGCGTGTTCATCGTCACGTCAAAAATTGTGAATAACATTGTAATCATATTTCTAATTTCGAACACATTGATATTCAAAAAATTAAGATTTATGTGTTGTAAGTGTCTTTCAGTACTGCAGTTTGTGTGCCCTGCGGCATCCTATGTTAAGATATTCTCCCCTTGATAGTAACACTTCACTGTGTATAGTATTCATTGTTTTCGTAAGGGCGTGTGCTCAATTTCATGGGCATAATATTACTTTTCTCCTCCTTTAGGTCAATATATATCTCCATCGAAATTACCATATTTTTTTTAAAATGTTGTCTAAATACCACAATAATTACGCTAATTAATAGTTATTTGTCTCCACTTTGACAATAATCATCTCCTTTATAAGCTTCATTACTTAATCTGGAATTATTGGTCTCTCTCTCTCTCCAATTTTGATGATTGAATCTCCTCCTCCCTTGCATTCTGCCATGATGTATCGAGAATAAATACTTCGGTCGTGCATGAATATCTGTCTGTACTGTACTCAGAACACTGTTCCCTCTGTTAGGGATACTCTTTGAACACTACGTTGTTTCATACTACTTTCGTATTGTGTACATCTTCAATATTTATTTTCATACGTTCAAACCTAGCAAGACGTTAGTGTGTTCTTTTGACAGAAGATAGTATTTTTGGTCTTGTCTAACATTTGAACTCTATTTTTTGTTTATTGTGATATTTGCAGAATCATATTTTTTTAAGTTCTAAGCATGTTATAGTTAATTTATCTTATATAATAATTCTTAAAGATAATTAAATAGTTCGTACAATTTTAACTTTATGTAATTACTGGAGAAATGGACCCGGCGGGATTTGAACCCGCGGCATCTACGTTGCGAACGTAGCTATCTACCTCTGATATACGAGCCCAAAAATATTGGGTATAGTGAATTAACTCTCCTCAGAGAATTATCTCAATATCTAATTGTTCTGCCAATTCTTTATATCTGTTCCGAATGGTTACTTCTGTCACTCCTGCAACATCTGCAACCTCACGCTGTGTCCTTCGCTCTCCTGATAAAATTGAGGAAATATAAATAGCAGCAGCTGCTACACCTGTTGGTCCGCGTC
>DALTYD010000009.1 GCA_029986255.1 Methanocorpusculum sp.
GTTTTTTTAGAAATAGTTTTCATTTTCTTCACATGGGGATACGAGGATAAAAGGTGCTTTCGATTATTCTGATAAATCCAAATTGCCCCAACAATACCAGGTATCATCAGCCACACTATCGCAAAAAGGCCGCCAATTGTGAAGAGTATCCCTGCCAAAAGAGGGCCAAGGGCATAACCGACACTCCCACTAGTGGTGAAAATAGAATTATAAAGACCGCGTTTTGCAGGAGGACTGAGAGAGTACATGATATGCATAGCTGCTGGATGAAAGAGAGCATGACCAATAGCGGCAAGGGATGAGAGAAAGAGCATAAGTAGATAATTTCCCGAAACAGCGATCAAACATATTCCAAAACTTCCAAACAAAAGACACAGAGGTACACTCGCCCGCCACCCACTTTTGTCTCCATAGAGGCCAATAAAGGGCTGAGAGATTGATGACGTCACATTAAATACGGTAACTATAAGACCTGCAAGAAAGTAGGAGAGATGCATCTGCGCGATCAGCAATGGTAGAATCAAAAACAATTCTGGCGAATAAATGTCTATTAAAAAATGACTGCAGATAACACCGAGAATCTTTTGATTTACGTTCTCTTCCTCCATATCCCTGCATTTTATGACAGTATCAGTATAAAGTGATTTGGGGAGATGAGCCAAAAATACCATTAAAAGTGTCACATTCCAATAAAATATAAATAAGGTTGTCCAATAGTAATATATCTTAATTATAAGGAGGGAAAATTAAAGTGGAAAAATATCGTTGTATAATCTGTGGATACGTATATGATCCAGAAAAAGGTGCAGGGATTATGTACCCAGTAGGAACCACCTTTGAAGATATTCCAAACACGTGGAAATGTCCTATATGTGGTGCACCCAAAAATCAGTTTAAAAAGGTGTAATTTCCAATGGCTGCGCGTGAGATATGTGATAGAATTTATTCCGTGGGAACGATTGACTGGGATCTCAGATATTTTGATGCAATCATGCCAACACCATATGGAAGCAGTTACAACGCTTATCTAATTAAAGGCAGCGAAAAAACCGCACTGATTGACACTTGCAAATCAAATGACGAAACAGATTTTATCACCAACCTCATGTACCTCGAACAACATTCGCTTGACTACATTGTCATCAATCATGCAGAACAAGATCATTCAGGTATTCTGCCACTACTACTTGAGGTATATCCTAATGCAAAAATAGTTACCAACGAAACATGCAAAAATCTCTTGTTGGAAATGCATAATCTCGAAAAAATTGAGAACAGATTTATAATAATTAGCGATCGAGAGACAATTTCCCTAGGAGATAAGACACTTAAGTTCTATCTTGCCCCATGGGTACATTGGCCTGATACAATGTTCACGGAAGTTGTTGAAGAAAGAGTACTCTTTACAACGGACTTCCTTGGAACTCATTATGCATCCCCAACGTTATTTCAGGATGATAATAACCCCAATTATCTGGAAGCAACAAAACGATACTACGCTGCAATTATGATGCCGTTTCGAACATCCGTGCAGGAACACCTCAATCTTATCGAGGAAATTGCACCAAAGATAATTGGGCCTGGTCATGGACCAATATTGAAAATGCCATCAAAAATCGTAGAACTTTATCGAAAATGGGCAAACGATACACCAAAAAATCTTGTTGTAGTTGTCTACATCTCCATGCATGAGAGTACAAAGATGATGACCAAGTTCCTTGTGGATGATCTTATCCAACGAAAAGTTCCAGTCCAACAGTATAACTTACTAGAGACAGATTATGGAGTTCTTGGAAGTGCAATTGTAGATGCAGCAACAATAATCATTGCAACCCCAACAGTTCTCTTCGGTCCACACCCAGTTGCAGTGAATGCCTCCTACCTTATTCGTATGTTACGTCCAAAAGCAAGATATTTGGGAGTCATTGGATCCTATGGATGGGGTACGAATGCAGTTAATTATCTTAAAGATATGCTATCACCACTCGGAGCAGAAATGCTCAATCCAATATATATCAAAGGGATGCCAGAGGAAGAGGCAATAAAATCAATCCATAAAATGGCAGATACAATAGCAGAGAATCATAAAAAACTGTAAATACCACATCCATACACTTATAGTATCTAAATATTATCGCTATCCTTAGGTATATATTATTCTTAAACGAAAAAGAGATATTATGACAAATGTTAGTGAAATTTATAAATGTAATTTCTGTGGAAACGCCGTAAGAATTATTGGAAAAGGGGAGGGACAACTAACCTGTTGTGGTGAAATAATGTCAAAACTGATAGAAAACACCACTGATGCAGCAACGGAGAAACACATTCCAGTTATAACAAAGACAGGTGAGGGATACACGATTACAGTCGGTTCAATAGCCCATCCAATGGAAGCTGAACATTACATAACTTGGGTTGCCCTAAAAACAGAGGATGGAGTGTTGCATGAGACGTACCTTACACCAGGAGAGAATCCAGAGATCATTATCAACACCTCAGAAAAGGCAACCATTGCCTATGCATATTGTAACAAACATGGTCTGTGGTCAAAGAGAGAATAATATCTATTTTATACGTAACAGAAGAACATCTCCTGACATTTTTCTGCATATTTCACACGATTATTCTGTAGCAAGATTTCATTAGTCTGGCTTTTCATGCCGAAACAATATGATCTTCAAAAGGTGGAAAGAATTTGTAGAATAATTTCGAAGCTATCAACAATAATAGGGTTAAAAAATTTCCACAGTAATAGTACACCATTTTAACAATTATAACGACCACGAGAACTCAACTGAAAAAAGGAGACCATTGAGACCATTTTCTGACAGATATGATACCAAGATTTCCAATTCAGTCAAACACGTTCAATGACGAGAGGTATCCATTTTTCAATTCACTGACATTGAAGAAGAACTAGGAACTGTGACCAAAAGATCACAAATAAAAAGAAAGAACTTAAGTCATCATTTATCAATTCCAAACACAAATTAGCAAATAGAAGAGATAAGAGAATATCATGACAATAAACGTAATAAACAAAAGACCTAAAAAATAACAAAGGATATCTATATTACTCCCTCAATATCGAGATAACAATATTCATCTATCATCAAAGAGATTATTCGAGATAATCTTTCGGCTGTGGAATCTGTTCCTTGAGACCCTTTCGTTTTCTAATACTCATAACAATCTCGGAAAGCATCCCTTGAGGAACAGGAGAGAAACCTGCAAATTCAGTGGACCACATTGCACGACCCTCTGTTGCTGAACGAATATCTCCAGCAAAGCCAAAGAGTTCAGCAACAGGTGCTTCACCGTTGACTACAATCTGATCACCCTCAACATCTGTCGTGGACAGCTGTCCACGACGCCCCTGGATCTGGGAAATTGCAGCACCCATCTGATCCTGAGGAACAGTGATCTGGATCTTCTGCATAGGCTCAAGTAGCGTATCACCTGCCATCAAAAGAGCAGCCTTTAGACCACCACGGACTGCAGGGATAACTTGGCCTGGACCACGATGAATTGCATCTTCATGAAGTTTCACATCGTGGAGCTTAATAAGAACATTTTGCACCTGTTCATCTGCAAGTGGGCCACCATCTAGGGCTTCATGCAAACCATCAATAATAAGTTCCATAGTTTCATTGAGGTACTGAATACCCTTTGTACAGTCAATAAACATGTTAGAACCATAGATATCTTTCACATTTTTTGCCTCATCCTTGTCCATACCAAGGGCAACAAGTGCATCTCGACGAGCAATATTTTCCATGTTCATAGAGATCTCGTTTGCTTGAATCGCATCGAGAATATTTTGAGGCATAGGTTCAACAGACAGGAAAAATTTGTTATGACGATTGGGAGATTTTCCTTCAACAGTCCCTTCAAGTGCCTTTGAAACAGTTTCACGATACACCACAATTGGTGGAGAAGTAACGATATCCACACCTTTGTCCCTCTTAATACGACCAGTAACAACCTCAAGATGTAATTCCCCCATACCTGCAATCAGGTGTTCACCTGTTTCCTCATTAATGTTAACACAGACAGTTGGATCTTCCTTGGCAACCTGATGCAAAACTTCAATTAGTTTCGGTAGATCTTTCGTGTTCTTTGCCTCAACAGCAACAGTCATCACAGGTTCAGAGTAGTGCTTTAGTGACTCAAACGGAGTCACCTCCTTCAGGGAAGAGATGGTCGAACCTACAATTGCGTCATTTAGGCCTGTAACTGCGGCTATGTTTCCTGCTACAATTTTATCCACATCCACTCGAGTAGGGCCCATGAATATACCAACTTGCTGAAGTCTGTTTGGCTTTCCAGCAGTACCAGAAATATAAACTTCCATACCACGAGTCAGGGTTCCAGAAAACAGCCTTCCTGTTGCAACCTCTCCCGCATGTTTATCAAAGGAGATATCTGTAACCATCATAGCAACGGGTCCATTTGCATCACAGGAGTACATTGCCTTACCGATATCAGAGTTTACATCACCATGCCAGATAATGTGGCATCTACTACCCTGAGCTTCAAGTGGATTCGGAAGAAATGTAACCACCATATCAAGCAAAACAGCATGCAATGGGGATGCCTTTGCAAGGTATTTTGCATCATCCTCATTACATTTTTCAATGATCGTCTGAAGACTTACACCGGACTTCTTCATATAGGGAATTGAGATTGCCCAATTATAGAGAGCAGAACCGAAAGCAACGTTTCCTTTCAGAGCATCAAGTTTCCATCCACCGTTGTTATAGAGATCTTCGTTCATCCCCTTAATAAGTTTGTTAACTTTGTCAATAACCTTGCCAAGGCGGATCATCATTTCCTGAGGGGTTACTTTCAACTCATTAATCAACCTATCAACCTTATTGATGAATAAAACAGGGTGGACACCCTCCTTAAGTGCCTGTCGCAACACAGTCTCAGTCTGAGGCATTGGACCTTCAACGGCATCAACTACAACAACCGCTCCATCTACAGCACGCATAGCACGGGTAACATCACCGCCAAAATCAACATGACCAGGAGTATCAATCATATTGATGAGGTATTCCTGATCCCCAACTTTGTGAACCATAGAAACGTTAGATGCATCAATAGTAATTCCACGTGCCTGTTCTTCTTCATCGGAATCCATCCAACATGCTTTTCCAGAAAGCTCCTCACTGATCATTCCAGCCCCTGAGAGGAGATTATCAGAAAGAGTTGTCTTTCCATGGTCAATGTGTGCAACAATGCCGATATTACGAATGTGCTCCGGATCATTCATGAGCTCCGTAATTCTTTCAATCATTTTCTTTCCGCGCGACATAAAACACCTTTTTTTTCAAAAAAAAGACTTAATATTTGATTACCGGGCAGATTTTGCAATTCGTTCGACTTCTTCTTTCTTTCCAACGGAGAAACACTTTGCATCTCCTTTTGCTGCCATGATAAGTTCATTGGCAAGTACAAGATATGCAGGTTTCTTAGTTTTATGGGAACCTTTCCAGGTTGCCATGGCAATATAGCGAAGGGCAGTATTAACACGGCGAATTGGTGCTGAATCCACCGATTTTGGAACATTTATACCTCCGTACTTCAGACGAACAGTTTCTTCACGCGGGCCTGCATTGGCAATGGCATCAACAAGTATTTGAAGCGGATTTTGCTTGGTTTTCTTGTTAATTTCATCAAATGCATCCATAACGATACGTGTACAGAGCTGTTTTTTTCCAGTATTAGCTTCTGTTTGCATCAGACGATTGATAAGTCGCTCAACTATTGCCATCTGGCTTTTGGTGAACTGTTGCTGAGTAAGTCTACCGCATGAGCTTGGAATCTCAGTTGAGGCTATCGTCACGTATCGTACGAGACCGGCATCCTTGACAACAATTTCATTCGTATCCCATTTGTTAAACAATAGTATCTGTCTAGTTGCAGTCAATTCTCCTCCCATACAATTACCTCCGGGCCTTCTCCTTGCGCCCAATAACAAGTTCATTAAGCGTAACACCATTAACACCGATGACAACAAAACGAACACCAGGAATATCCCCCATAGAACGACCAGCACGACCACCAATACCACAAATGGTGACTTCATCGTGTTCATCAATAAAGTTGATTGCGCCGTCACCAACTGCAAATGCAGTTACTTGACGGCCATTTTTAATCAGCTGAACACGAACACACTTTCTGATCGCGGAGTTCGGCTGCTTTGCTTCAACACCAACCTTCTCCAAGACGATTGCACGCCCAAGCGGTGCACCTTCAAGCGGATCTGCCTTCAGCTTCAGCTTAAGCGCTCTACGCGCATAAACTGAATCACTCCATCGAAATTTCTTGGCGGAACGAACAAGCTTTCTTGCTGCAAATTTACCCTGTCCCATTAAATTACCTCAGTTACAGTAGATTTTGAGAGAGATGAGTCGCGTAACACAGTCATCTGTGCTGGGATTCCCGAAAAAACGTGCACGTATATTTCCAGGAAACTATTCCTCTGTTGGAATATTGTGAATGCGAAGAACGATCTTTGCGAAAGATACCTTCCATCGCATGTTCTAATACTTATGAGCAGGCAGTCCTAATAATATTAATGGGAAATACAATTTCCCATGGCCAAAAAGCACCTAATTATCTTAAGTATCATGCTGAAACTTAGCTTCTAACAAAAGTAAAAAGAAGGGATGAGACAATAAATACATATAATACATATCAGATGTACCGAGAACATTTAAATTCATTATGAGAGATTGTTAGAGACATGTTTTCCAATAGATGGGCACAAAGTCTGATCAAAAATTTATGAAAACATAGCAAATATTATATATAATATTATACAACATCACAATCTATTACAAATATTTTGAACAATATGATATTCATAAAGATAAACCTGTCTTCAATGATGAGATAAATGTAGAAACAAAAATTTAAAAAAAACGGGGTGAATTAATTTGTGCACGCGAACATAATAGTTTTTTTTTGTAGCAATAGCTTAATCTATGTTAGAGATGGTAAGCATAGATAATTGATAAAGAAAGAAGATGTCAAAAAGCAAAAAAAGCTTTTTGGGTATTAAGATCTCACTCCAAATATAGATTTAGCGTAAACAAAGGCAAGAAGGAATGGTATGGGCAAATCTCTATCGCCTTATTTACCTCTACAATTATAGCTCTCTACGAATAATATGTGGTTAACTATGAGTACCAGGATCTTTAAGGAAACACACTTTGATGCGTCACATCGGTTGATGTACTACAAGGGGAAATGTTCTCGATTACATGGTCATCGCTGGAAGGTTGAAGCTTGGATAGACGGAGCGATCGATTCAATGTCAAATATAATTCTGGATTATAATCTTGTCAAACAAGTAGTAGAAATCTATGATCATCAGGTAATTTTAAATAAAGATGATCCTATGGTTAAAGCCTTGTCTACATTTCAGCGACCAGTACTAACGAATGGGGACCCAACTAGTGAACAGATTGCAATAGACATTCACACACGACTGGCTAGATTCTGTGAGGATGCAGGCATAGATGCTCGAGTAACACGAATAAGAGTCTGGGAATCAGAAAATTGTTACGCAGAGGTGGAAATCAAGTGAGAATTGTCGAAACATTTATAAGCATACAAGGCGAAGGGACCCGACAAGGAATACCTTGCATATTTGTGCGAACTGCAGGATGCAATCTGAGATGCGTGTGGTGTGATACGCAAGAATCACATAACGAATCGCATGAGATCGAGATAACTATCTCTGAGATTATGCAGGAAGTTGTTGCATCAGGACTGCAATATGTCTGCATTACGGGAGGAGAACCACTGCTTCAAAACGAAGAGCTTATTCCTCTTGTTGCAGCGCTTCATGAAGCAGGAATATTTGTAGATATTGAAACGAATGGTACCATTTCATTTAATGAGGTGAAAAAGTATGCTTCAATATGTATGGATGTAAAATGCCCATCGTCAAAGGAGAGGAGTGAACTGTCTTTGCTTAATTCACTGCGATCTGATGATTCAGTTAAGTTCGTAATCGAAGACTATATTGATTATCAGTACATGGTAGATATCCTAGCATCACATCCAGATCTTCGCGCACAGATCTTTATTACCCCAGTGTATGGAACTGAACCAAAATGGCTGATGGAGAGAATTATTGAAGATAAATTACCAGTAAAGTTCCAATTACAACTGCACAAGGTGGTAGGTATCCCATGAAAAAGGCAGTATGCCTACTTTCTGGAGGAATGGACTCAACGACACTCGCGTACGTTGCGAAGGATATGGGATATGAAATTCTGGCACTACACATAAACTACGGTCAGAGAACAAAAGCAAAAGAACGAGAGTGTGCAAAAAAGATTGCAGAACATCTAAACGCAATTGATTTTGTGGAACTTTCACTTGACTATTTTACGAAATTCGGTGCAAGCAGTCTAACAGATATAACTATCCCAGTGGAATGTGGGATAAAGGGTAGGGCGGAACACCCTAATACATATGTACCATTCAGAAATGCAAATCTGATTGCAATTGCAACAACCTATTGTGAAGCTCGAGATGGAGATGCAGTATTTATCGGGGTGCAATCGGGGGATCACATTGGATATCCAGACTGTACACCACAGTTTATTGATGCTATGCAACGAGTGATTTCAATAGGAACACAGACAGAACGAGAGATCATGCTTCGAACCCCATTTGCCTCGATGACAAAAACAGATATTTTGCGTGAGGGCATACGACTTAGAGTACCGTACGAGGACACATGGTCGTGTTATACAACAGAGGATACGAGCTGTGGATTGTGCAATTCGTGCATATCACGACAGAAAGCATTTGCTGATTTGGGTGTATTGGATCCGATTCCTTATGCTACTCATTGACATATTCTCTTATGCCAGATTTTTATCAACTTACCTCCTGGCAGATATATTTGAGCTACGACAAAGATAGTCATTAATGTTTTGGATGATGATTCGAGATTTCCAATACATGGATTTAAAAACCAAATGAGGGGAAACAACAAGAAAAATGGCCATGAATCCAACAAATTTTTAGTAGTTTCATATGTTGCGAGAATAGGCAAAGAGATAATGCTACTTTCTTGTAGAGAATTTTGCAGTGTTTAAAAGGGGATGACCCGATGAGTGACAAGGAGAGCACTTTAAGGCATTTTTATTGCTGAATATTGGACATGATGACAATATTTGCATCATGATATCTATGACTTAAGGTCCTAAATGATTGGTTGTTCAAGTTGAGGAACAGATTAGGCGATGCTCAAAATCGATGATAGCTATGATGAATTCCTATATAGAAGAACTCCATAACGCCAATTGATTCATGAAGGGCAATGAACACATGAGATGATATATCAAGAATAAAATGACGGAGACAAGATTTATTGATGTCAATGCATGAGATTTTTTATTTTTGTACGATCAAATAAATGATAAATTAATTTGTATCATGCCACTGCTATATAAAACTCCACGAATGAAAATCGAAACAAAACTAGTACACCTCCCAAATGGTCAAGACAGGGAGTATCTATTTGTGCATCCAGTATCTGCTGTGTGTGTTCTACCGACCGAAGAGGATTCGATATATCTGATCCGCCAATACAGAGCAGTAATCGATACATATATCTATGAAGTTCCAGCAGGAGGTATAGAAGACAACGACTGCAACCCAAGAGATGCAGCTCGACGTGAACTTGCAGAAGAAGCACGATTTTCCTCAGAAGAGCTGATCCCCCGAGGGTTTGTATACTCATCACCAGGCTTTTGTACAGAGAAATTATGGTTATTTGAGGCACGAAAACTTTCTCCTTGTAATGAATTAGACCAAGATGAGGATGAAATTATTGAAGTCGTGCGCATAGAAAAAAATGAGGCTGTTTCAATGATGAAAGATGGGCGTATTTGTGATGCAAAGACAATTGCTCTGCTGATGAGATGCCTATTCTGAATTTTACTTTTGGAGATGTGTGCACGTGAATGTATTATAAGAAGGTAGACTTAGCTTATGCGAGATTCTTGTTGAGATTGTTTGCATTTATTATAAGATTGTAAAAACAAGATCTATCTTGAATAAGCCATTGTTGAGAAATTTCAGAAAAAATTAGTTATTCATAAATTATACACTCAATGAGACTGATTCAAAGATATTCTATCAAAGGGATATTGCAAATATTTGGAAATGATGCAAAGATATGCCTATCTTCTACAAGGAGATGAAATACGACCATCCTGTCCCGTGAAATGCCATTGGGAGAATGGATATCATTAGAGAGGGCGAGAATGTTAAAAACCAAATAAATTACACACAACATATGAATATTAGTATCAAAAATATCAATTCAAATCTGAAATATAATATCGAAATTACGTTAGGAAAAAGAAAAATCATAGAGAGATAACATATCTCATCGCAAAAAACTATAAAAAACAATGGTCAATAAATCGCAATTACGAAAAATTACCTTTCAGAGTGGTACAATATCAAAAAGAACATTCCTAATATCAATCTCTTTACTCATAGGAACCGAGCACCAAAAAGCAATATGCAGGATAATATAAACAGTTTTAAAGAAAATCATCAAAGAACATAAATGCTCAGTTTACCTCTAAGTACTGTCAGCTCTTCATGAAGATTCTTTGGAAAAAAACAATCGTCATTACTCGCGGATAACAAAAAAGAAACCATTTCACAATTCCTGCAGAGATAAATAAGTAACATTTCCCAACTTCATCAACGCCCGAATGCCAGGAAAAATAATCTGAAACATAGCTCTCCAGAATCTTTAAGACATCATCATACATCTCAAATCAACGAGAATCAATAGAATCCTGCATAACCTCATTTCTGCACCATGAGAGATGAAATAGACGATACTGCTTCTTTTTTTCATTTAATGGCCCATTTAAGCCTAAAAATCCTTTTCTGACATCACAACATCTTCCTCGGTTTTCATTTCGCATCGAACGTATTCCCTGGCTATACCTTGCATTCCTTGCATGCCCACTCACAGTCACCATCGATAGTAATAATCTCTATTCAGCTACCAAATTAGATTTTTCCCACATAAATCATCGTTGTTCCATCCGTCGTTTTTCTCGATTATCTTCCGCCTCAGAACATACAATCTCTGCAACCAACTCCAGTGGATTATCCATCACCTGCACTAGTCGAACAATTTCCAACAATCTCTCTATCCCAATGAACTGCTCAGCCATCACTCGGCCCAACGAAGAAAGTTCCAATACGCCACCATTTTTCCGCACAAGATTATGACGCATAAGTTCAGGAAGTGGATCATCACCACACCCCACCATACGTGCCCCTATCTTCACAATATCAACTTCAAGACCATGACACACAACAGCATTTGCTGCAAATTCCTCAGAGGTTTCCTCAATATCATACACAGGAGCAATTTCCTCCATATCACCCTTTAACAAGCGAATTGCAACTTCCTCTTCAGTTAGTTTTGTATCACGTGAATAAGATGCCCCTGGTTCTGCAAGGATCACGACACGACCAAGATCGTGGAAATCAGGGCGTCCAGCCCTCCCCATCATCTGATGAAATTCCTGCACTGTCAACCAGTTAACCCCCATCGCAAGGGCATCGAAAATTACCAGTGATGCAGGAAAATCTACACCTGCAGCAAGAGCTGCGGTCGTCACCACACACGCAAGTTTTCCATCTTCAAACTGTCGTTCCACTGCATGACGTTCTCGAGATGTGAGACCGGCATGATACGGAGCTGCAAGCTTCCCAATCGCATTGGCTACCACATGACAGCGCCTACGAGAATTTGTAAAGATAATTGTCTGACCACGAAAACCCTTCGATGATGTCTTATTATATTCTTCAAACACCAACTTCCTCATATAAGGAATCTTCGCATCTTTCTCCGTAAAGACAAGATGTCTCTCCAACGCGACTGGGCGATCAGAATACGGCACCAGTGATGCACCAAGCTTTTTCGCCAGAAGATGTGGTGACCCAATTGTCGCCGATAAATATAAAAACTGGGCCTTTGGAGCAATATACTTCAGTCGAGCAATCAATCCATCCAGCCGATGACCACGTTCTAAATCCTCTAACATCTGTACCTCATCAATAACCACAGTTCCAATATTACGCAGTTTCACACCATTACGAAGAAGAGTATCAACACCCTCATACGTACCTACCACAATTCCTCCCTTCACCCCTCGATTTCCAATGGGCCAAGTTTCAGGAATATTCACACGAGAAACCCCAGTCATCAGAGATGTCGTCACAATATTTGCATACTTCTTGGAAAATCTATCATATTTTTGATTCGCCAACGCAACCAGAGGAACAAGAAAAAGCATGCGACCTCTCCCTTCCAGATAATTTTTTAGACCAGCCATCTCTCCGATGAACGTCTTTCCAGAAGCTGTCGCCGCAACCACAAGTAGATCCTTCCCAAACAAAAGCCCCATCTCCACCGCTCGCTGTTGAGCAGGCATAAGCGTTGTAACATCGCAGGCGTCTACAAACTTCCGCGGTAAGGGAAGATTTGCGATCCGTTCCGTAGGTGTCAGTTCAGAGGCATCAAGTCTGTCAAACATCGTCATCTTTGTATCCAAAGACTCTGGTTGAAGAATTGCAAGAACCATATCCAAATCGCGATACTCCGTCAGAAGAGTCTCAATGTAACTCAGCGTGTGTTTCCCAAGCCGTTTAATGTGAACAAGCTCACGGCGAAGTTCACGCTTCGCACAGCACATACAGATAAACTCTTTTCCGCATCGAATGCGAGTCGTGTCAGAAAGCGGTGTAAGTTGATCATCAAGCATACAAGTGCGGCAGAGAGTAACCATTTCCCATGGAATCTGCATACTACGCAGAAATTCCTGAAATTCCGGCAAGGGTTCGACCAGATGCACCGCGCCATTCACTCGCAAAACAGTAATCAGTTCCTTAGTCGGAGTCTTCTGAGAATGAGACATACCAGGCCTTCGTACAAAAAATTCCGCTGGACGAAGACCTTTTGACGTTTTTTCAAGTGCAACAGTCCCAACATGTTTTATTTTACCATTCTTTAAATCATCACAAAAAAAGACTTTGTATCCTTTTTTATAGGATTGAACAACAGTTACCACTTATTAACCCACCAGTTCATGTATCGTATATGGGAGAGCTGCAGTTTCTAGCCTTTTCAGGAATTCAGTGAATTCTTCATCTACGATAAGGATTAAACAGTGCATACCGTGGAAAGCAGCTTCAATCACACCCTCTCGAGCACCAAAGAAGATATCTGGGTTAACATTGGCGTTTTTCAATGCAAGATATGCCTCAAGACCAACAGCTCCAATAATATCAGCATTCTTGACCAAAGGAAGAAGTTTTTCTGGAGAGATCATTTTAGAACCCCCACGCTCTATCCGAGGTACCTTGGCAACGGCTATCTTACCCTCAGTATGATCAATAATACCTGCAAGACGAGCTACACCAACATCGGAACCACAAGATGCATCAGCCGTGACCATCCCCATCGCAGTCTGCGGCTGATGGCCCGCATACAACCATCCACCTTTCATATAGACTCCTACAGAATCTCCTGCCTTAAGATCAGAATCAGCAATTGCTGCCCATGTAGCGACCTGATGAATAATATCGCGACAAATGTGACGAGCATATGCCTCCAAAACCTCAGCATTGTTTAGGACCCAGTCAACACCCTTATGCGTCACATAATATCGCCCACGTCCTTCAGCACTAATGAACCCATCATCTACAAGATCACGAACATACTCAGAGATCGCCTGGGGAGTAATACCAAGTTTATCAGCAATCTCCTGCTGACGAATGGATGGTTGATGTTCCGCAACTTCTACAAGAACCTGAAAGCGGGTAGTTTCACGCTTGCTTCGAAGAATATTAGATAAGGGATCATCAGACATAGTTTTTTTACCCCAATTTCGATTGCAGAAACCCTACACTTATATGGGTTGTAAGTCTATAATGGTTTTTGAGTGAGTGAATGCGTTGTGGAAGAATCATAGTGCGTGGTATTGTTCAAGGTGTGGGATTCCGACCATTTGTATATGCAACCGCCATAAGACGGGGTATCAGAGGGTATGTGATCAATCATGGGAGTGAAGTGGAAATTAATGCCTGTGGAGACCAGTTCGATGAATTCATCCAGGAAATAGCATCTGGGCCAAAGATGGCTGTTGTGGACACCATAAAGGTCGAACCACTTCCAGAAGGGATAGTGATTGATAATGGATTTTCAATTCTGCCGAGTGCAGAAGGAGAACATTCAGGATTTATCCCTGCGGACATTGCAACCTGCGAAGACTGCCTCGCCGACATTGTGAGTCCAACCAGCCGATACTATGGATATTGGGCAACATCATGTACGAACTGTGGACCGCGCTACAGTATCATCCATGCAGTTCCCTACGATCGAGAACGAACCGCAATGAACCAATTTCCCCCATGTGCCAACTGTACCGCAGAATACAAAGATCCTCAGAACCGTCGGCATCATGCGCAGACAATCGCATGCTGCGATTGCGGACCAAAGCTCTCACTACAGAGTTCTAAAGGGATAAATATTGCAACTGAAAACCCTATCCAAACTACTGCAGAGCTGCTTGATAAAGGACACATCATCGCAATTCGAGGAGTGGGAGGATATCATATCTGCTGTGTTGAGGAGGAAGCAGGACGCTTAAAGAAACTTCTTGGACGTCCCCACCAGCCACTGGCAGTAATGATGCAGTTGGAATCGCTCAAAGAGTATGTAATTCCTCCATTGGGCACAGAACTGGAAATGATGAAGGGATCAATACATCCCATTATGATTCTAGACAAAGTGGATCCAACTGCACATACAGAGTTGTCAGAACTCCATAATCTTGGCGTAATGCTACCATATACAGGTCTACATCATCTGTTATTTATGCATCTAAAGCACCCGCTACTGGTGATGACGAGCGCAAACGCTCCAGGAAATCCAATGATTACAGAAACAACCTATATTTGCGAAGAGATGGGGGATGTCGCAGAATATATCCTCTCTCACAATCGAGATATCGTGAATCGATGCGATGACTCAGTAATGAGAGATGGATATATCATTCGCCTCTCACGTGGATTTGCACCACTACGAACAGCTATGGACCTTGGAAACAAGCAAATTCTTGGTGTAGGCCCTGAACTGAATGCAAATGCATCAATTTATAAAAATGGATTTGTGGTGACATCACCACATATCGGCAACATCCGCAACCCACAAACAGTTGCATATCTGGAAGAAACCATTGCAAAACTGTGCTCCCTAATGGATGCAAAACCAGAGATCATTGCCCATGACTTACACCCACAATTTCTGAGCACTCGTCTTGCACGTACACTCGCAGAGGAAATGGGAGCGGTTCTTTGTCCAGTACAACACCATTGTGCACATATTGCTTCGGTAACAACAGAGGAGGTAGTAGGTATTGCGATTGATGGAGTTGGATATGGAATGGATTCCACTATCTGGGGAGGAGAGATTTTAGCGGGATCACCGGCAAATGGTTATGTTCGAACTGGACATCTGGAACAGGTACTTATGCCCGGTGGAGATCTCGCAACGAAGTTTCCGGAACGAATGTTGTACGGAATTCTGCCTGATGAAACAACACTCTCCATGCTTGAGGAACGGGATTGGGATGCAGAATCGATCCAGATACTTGTGCAAACAGTAGCGAAAAATTTCAATTGTCCCTCGACCACATCTACAGGGCGAGTGCTAGATGCAGCGGCAGCACTCCTGGGTATTTGCCAGGAGCGTACCTATGATGGAGAACCATCCATGGTTCTCGAAGCGTATGCCGCACGAGGAAAGTCACAGCCCCTTGACGTTCAAATTATCTCCAAAAATGACAGGACAGATATTCTGATGACATCTGAAATATTACGAGATGTTCGAACAAAGATAAATCATGGGATGAAGATCGTTGATGCGGCAGCAACAATTCAAACCTCTCTTGCCAAAGGTATTGCAGAACTGGCAATTCGAGCAGTAGAACGAACAGGAATCCAAAAAACGGCACTATCTGGAGGAGTTGCTATTAATCGATCTATCCGTAGAACTATTTTATTAGAACTTGCAAAGGCAGATATACCATGCATAACCAATCATCAATATCCATTGGGGGATGGGAGTATTTCCTATGGCCAGGTAATAACAGCCGGAATTCTCTCAAAAGAAGGGATACTATAATCATCTAAAGAGAGATAGCAACTGTAAATGGCATCAATACATTGAACTAAACAGAAAAATACACTGCATCAATTGTAAGTGAACGCATCTCAGTATACACAAAGTATAGGTCTTTAAAATTGACGTTATCAGTGATATTGAGAATAATGAATTCACTCGCGATTCTCCATTAACCATAGTAAATCATTAAATTGTAATGTTTGGAAAGTCTATTGAGATTTGTTTTTCATGAACAGAAAGAATCTTCCGAATGCCTATCGATATTGATCTCATAACATAACGAAAATTAATAAAAAGGAGGAAGAGTGCTTAGAGAGAAAAACTTAGTAAAAACACAATAAAGAAGCAAATTTCAGGAGAAGTTAATCGGAAATTTTTCTGAAAAGGCCAGGTTTACTCTTTGGGATCATACAGGTAGGACACTTCCATGTATCAGGAATATCATCATATTTTGTCCCAGCTGGAATGCCATGTTTCGGATCTCCCAAATCCTCATCATAGATATAAGCACAGAAAATGCACAAATATTTTGCCATAGCAAGGATTAGGGCATTGAAAAATAAATATTCTCCGTTTCAAGTACTCTATTTTATCTCTTCCATTTCTTCACGAATCTCATCGATATACATAATATCATCACAGTGTTTACCACACAAACAGTATCCATGCTTGTCCACTGCATACACAGGATAATTAGCAACATCCTCAGGAACGGGTGTTGCTGTTAATCGACGCATATTTAAAAGATCCTCTGGACGATAGCCAATCGTTTTACATACATGATTAAAATCACGGATCCATCCACGAAGATCGCGTACATCATTCATATCCCACTTAAAGATTTGATACAAAAGCATGTACGCATCACGTTCTAAAATAATCTGCGAAAGTTCCTGACTCTGAGTGAAATAAAAATCAAGGAATGTTCGCACATCACGCACTTGTTGCGCGGATTCATAGATAGCCGCCCGCATCTCGCGAGATGTACCAATCCTATCTTCATCCTCTAGTTTTCCCCCAAGGCGCCCAATCTCCTTAGAAATATCCTTTAAATCAATCTCAATATTCTCCAAATCACCGAGAACGTCCTCAAATTTCTTATACAACTCAACACCAAAAAATGCCTCCATATATTCACTGTGTTTTGCCATTATAAAAGTAATTAACTCATAATTATATATAAAATATCACTTTAAGAACACAGGCAAAGAGAGAGATAATTCAACAAATCAACAAAAATATAAGATTAGTTGTAACATTTATAGAGAATAAAAACAATTACATCTAAATGATACATTTTGATCCAGAATCTATTAGAAATGATTTTCCAATCCTTGAAAAATTAATCTATCTTGACAATGCGGCAACAACCCTCTCACCTAAACAAGTCATTGAAGCACAAACAACTGCCGAGTACTATTACCGTGCCAATGTCGGTCGCGGCATTCATCGTATGAGCCGTATGGCAACACATCAATATCAAAATGCACGCGAAACCATTAGTCAATTCCTAGGTGGAAAACAGGGAGGTCTAGTATTCACTAAAAATACTACTGAAGCAATAAACATTATTGCGCAGGGATTGCACTGGAAAAAAACTGATCGTATTATCACAGCCCTGCAGAATCATCACTCCAACCTTCTCCCATGGTACCGAATAAAAAATGAGAGGAGAGTTGCAAGCATTGATACACTTCCACTAAATGGAGGGACGATAGAACCATCAGAGATTGATGCACATATTACTCCTGATACACGACTCGTTGCCATAGGCCATGCATCAAATGTGTTCGGGACGATTGCACCAGTAAAAGCCATTGCTGATGTATGCTATGACCATGATGTCACTCTCCTAATCGATGGAGCCCAGGCAGCACCACACCTACCCATAGATCTTAGCAAGATAGGATGTGACTTCTTTTGCTTCTCAGGCCATAAAATGCTCGGACCCATGGGCATAGGGGGATTGTGGATCTCGGATTCAATATCAGAAGAAGATATCCCACAACCACTCCTTATCGGTGGCGGAATGGTTTCATCTATAAAAGATACAGCGTTTACTCCAGTAAATGGACCTGGAAGGTACGAAGCTGGAACACCGAATGTCATTGGGGCAATTGGTCTCGCTGCGGCAGTCAAGTACCTGTCAAATCTAGGTATGAAAAAATTAAACCATCACAGTGCAAAACTTGCCAAAAAAATGCTAGCTGGTTTAGCAGATATCAGAGGAATGAGAATATATACTCCTGACGATAATACCCCACTCATCGGTACAGTCTCATTCACGGTAGAGGGAATGCACCCACACGACGTTGCATACTTTCTCGATGAAGCAGCGGGTATCATGGTTCGCTCTGGAGAGCATTGTTGTCAGCCACTCATGCATGCACTACACCTCAACAGTGGAACAGTTCGTGCAAGTGCATACTGCTACAACACAGAAGATGATATCGATATGCTAATTGCAACAACTGAAGAAATTTCTAGAATGGTGAAATAGTCTATGAAAAACTCAAAAAATGAAAAACCCATACAAATCATCGTTAATGGTCGTGCCACAATAACTATTATGACATCTGCAGAAAACCCAACAGACCTCGCTATTGGTCGACTTCTCACCGAACACATTATCGAAACCTGTGCAGATATCAACTCAGTCTACACGGATGAACCTCAAATCAGCATTGTCACCAATAATCCATTTGAAATACTCCTCTCTCGAAAAACTGTTCTTGCCGGATGTGGCAGTGCATCATCTTTCCTAGACTCAGGAAAACTCGGAAAAATCACATCAAATCTCTCAATACAGGATTCACAACTCCAGAAAAATGCAAAATTTCTCCCTGTAACAAACTGGTACAGCGCAGCACTTTTCTCAGAAGAAGGAATGCTTCTATCAACTGCAGAAGATCTCACCTCTCAAAATGCGGCAGATCGTATCATTGGTTGGGGACTCACACATAATACGGATTTTTCCAGAACATATCTCCTCTTTTCAGGTAACATCGTTGCAGAAACTATTTTAAAAGTGATAATTGCAAAAATACCACTCGTAGTAACCAATGCAGAAATTACTTCAGCCTCAATAACTGCAGCAAACAATGCAGAATTATCTCTGCACCAAATCATTGGAAATAGAATTATCACCCTCAGTAAAACCAATCGTTGTAATTGCGATTACTGAAACAATATAAATAAGTTTAGATAAGTATATAAATTAAAAAATGATGATTCCATTTATTGGATATACATATAAAAAAATTTCTAAAAAAATTGATAATAGAGAGGAGCAAATAAGAATGTTGAGATGATTCAAGAGAGCTCAAAAGAGGGAAGATTTGATCCATATCTTAAAATACCCCTCATAGGAGGAGTTGTCATTGGTTTCTCTGCAGCCTTGATTCAGGCTCTTCTCTTCGCCGCAGGGGGTCCTCCAGCATATGGATTCTGTGTTGCTTGTCATAGTCGAGATTTAATCAATTACATCTTCAATATTCTCACAGGAAGTAACCTTTTTATGGCACCTTTCTCAAAGAATGCCGTTGTCGCAGGATATCTTCCTGTCTTAACCATTATAGGAGTACTCATCGGTGCTAGCATCGCCGCACATATCTACAAAGAATTTCGCATCAAGAAGAGTAGTGCAAAGGAATATGTCCTCTATGGAATCGGTGGAATACTCTTCATGATTTTTTCCCTTTGCATGGGAGCATGCCCATATCGCCTTGCACTTCGCATCGGTTATGGAGATCTAGTTGCTATTTTCGGACTCGTTGCAATAATCATAGGGATCTGCATTGGCATCAAGATAGCGCTCAAGATGATAGAGGTGTAGCTCATGATGGACGGATTCATAATTGCAAAAGAAAGTGCACTGCTCCTCGTTCCAATTGCAACGATCATTCTTGGATTTATTATAGGTTGGCTAGGTCAGAGAAGTGGCTTCTGTTCCATAGGTGGTATTCGGGACTACATTCTCTTCCGCCACACTCGATTGTTAAAAGGTTACATTATTTTAATTATTTCTGCATCTGTCTTTTATTTCATATTTTCAATCATTGCTCCAACAACAATTCCAAAATTCCTTTGGTGTGTACAGGAAAATCAGTTATTCACTGCAATTGGCGGAGCACCCACAGTTAGCGCAGTAGGTACTATTTTCCTCATGATAATCGGGGGGATCTTTGTGGGAATGATTGGAACACTTCTCGGGGGATGCCCACTTCGACAGCTCGTAATGACCTCCGAAGGAAATCTGAAATCTCTTGCCTTTATGATCGGTATGTTTTCAGGAGCCATTATCTTCACAGTAATTATCACTCCATGGATAATTGAAATCTTCAACATAATAGGACTATAAGGATAAGGTGAACAAATAAATGACACACACATTAAATATTACAGGAAAAGTATGTCCAATCTGCCTTCTAACTGTAGAGAGAGAATTGAAAAAAATACCTATAGGAGACGAGCTCGTAGTATTATGTGACCACGCACCTGCAGCAACTGCTTCGATCCCAGATTACTGCAAAGAAAAAAACTATAGATGGAATGTTAAGCTGATTGAAAATGGACTTTGGGAAATCACTATCGCTAAGGATTAAAAAACAAAAGAATGAGATTGATATCTGATTTTCGTGATGAATCTTGTACCTATCTTATGTTGAGGTTGAAAGTGGCCCTTAGAAAAGAAAACGGAGCTTTCAGTTTTCTAGGAACATCAACACAAGTGAAAACAGTGAAAGGTGCATTCTCGAAATCAAAATATACAATTGACGTAACTGAACAAGAAGAGAGAGATACCTATCTCATTACTCTAACACCGTATTAGATTAAAATGAAGAGAGAGAAAGAGTGAAAGAATGTTAAATAATATTGATATAACACAAGTAAAAAAATACGAAGATGAAATCAAGGCTGATGATAACGAAGCACGATTTACAACAAAAATGACTGGAACCTGGCAATTCGACGAAACTGGACCCCAGTTTACAGCAGATGTAAAGACAGATTCAGGACATGTTACCTTTGCACTAACCCATCCAAATTTTGAAAAACTCGGTAACTACCCATCACCTATGGCATATGGTCTATTCTGGATATGCGGATGTGCCTCTGCAACATTCATGACAGCAGCCACAAAAAGAGGAATCAAGATCGATGCCCTACACACAGATATTGAAGCAGATCTCGATTATCATGCACAGTTTCAGCTTGGGACACAGCCTCTAGTTGGGGAATATAGAATAACCTTCCATGTAACAAGTGCAGAAGCAACAGATGAGGAGATAGAAAGTTTAAGAGATGCAGCTTATAATGGATGTATGGCATTATTTACTGTGAGAAATGCAATCCCACTAACCGTATCCACCCAAAGAGTATGACATTCCCATCCTATTTTTCACATCCGGAGAGGATTGACTGCGCACAATTAAAAACGCATGCAGAAGAACTTTTCAGTAGCGGACAATTTTATTGTTCAGAAATCGTGATAAAGATAATCAGAGATACCTTCTGCCCATCCATCTCAGATGAGATTATTGCAATCGCATCAGGATTTCCAATTGGAATAGGAGGGGGAGGATGTACATGTGGAGCGGTTTCTGGAGGAGTTATGGCACTTGGTCTTATATTTGGCAGAACAAAACCCGAGGAAAAAGTACAATCTGCAAAGTGTATGAGATATGCACGTGAACTTCATGACAGATTCCAAAAAGAAAACAAAGCGATATGCTGTCGCATTCTAACTAAAAATATGCTTGCAAACTCGGAAGAACATAAGAAACAGTGCGCAAAACTCATCAGCGAAGTTGTTGAAATTGTCACAGAAATTATCCTTGGAGAGGAGAGAGAACAGTAATAAAAGAATATTCCTTAAAAACAAAATCACTTAAAGTAAGTCATAAATCATTTTATTGAACACATATCCTCACACACATGACCATAAAGAAAATTCTTATATTATTCTCTCTCCAATAATCGAAGTACAAATGGCAGATCCGAATCTATATCTCAAGGGTGGTGTTATCCCTGACCGAGACAATGAAAACTACATAATTAGACTCCGGATACCTGCTGGAATGCTTAATGTGGAGGCACTCAGAGGCATTGCAGAGATCGCAAAAAAATATGAAATTACGGATACACACTTAACCACACGACAGACAATTGAGCTGCTTCATGTAGACCCAGATATCTTAGACGAACTCCTTGCAGAGCTCGAGAAAAATGGAACGCCAATTGGAGCGGAGCGAAATGAGGTTGTAAATGTTACTGCATGTCTTGGTAACTCAAATTGTAAATATTCTGTGATCGATACACTGTCCCTTGCTAAAAAATTAGATGAGCGACATTTCGGAAAGGAGATGCCTGTTAAGGTGCGCATTGCTATCTCGGGTTGTCCAAATGGATGTACCAGTGAGAGATTAAATGAAATTGGTATTACTGGACTTCGACGCCCAATACGAAACGAAGGACTCTGTACCGGCTGTGGAACATGTGGATATTATTGCCGAGAAAATGCAATAGTTATCGAAAACGGAAAACTCCAACTAAACCAGAAAATCTGCATGCTCTGCGGGTTCTGTATCCATGCATGCCCTTTTCAGTACATTAATTTTGAGGATCCGCTCTATCTAATTACATTTGGGGGTAAACGCGGAAGACACCCAAAAATTGGAAGAACATTTTTTATTGCACGTTCAGAAGATGATGTCGTAGAGATTGTTGGAAAGATTGTCTACTGGATTTTCCGAAGCATCGCATCGGATAAGATGCTTCCCGAACAGCTAAGCGACGAAGAATTTATAGACTTCCGTGAGAAAGTTATGAAAAGCCTAAAACATCTCGGAATTGAGGATATAAGTCCAACCAATGCATATGTTAATGATATCCAGCAACAACACTAACATCGCCTTCTTTGAATACAAAAAAATATAGGATATCATTACAATAATCAGATAAAAGATAGATCTCATAGATGATATTAACAATAATTGTTATTATTTTTGATTTAGGATATTTATAATATATTTATTGAAGTAGTTTAACGAAATTCATTTTGAGCAAGATAACACTAGAGTAATAAGATGAATGAAGAAAGATGCGATATCCCCAGCATATGAGAGCTTAGATTAATAGCATGGTAACAAAATAGAGAAACCTCGAAATAAAGCTAAATAAAGCTATTGAACAGTGGAATATAAACAATACATACCGTTATAATATCTATAAGAGTTATAACAACATAAAAAGAACTGTCATAATATTCAGATAGACAGTAATAATATATAAAAAAAGAGAGTTACTCCTTCAGAGTGTAAATGTGGCCATAAACAACCTGGCCTTTACTCTTTGGATGACGTTCTCCAAGATCACCTATAAAGACATTAAACATGTGTTTTTCACCATCAACCTCAATCTCTCTCTCTTCAATCTTCTTGAAACCAGGCAGCATCACATCACAGCCATGGAAGACATAAATTTCACCTTTCACCATCTGACCACCAACACGACGATGTGCCTTGCCTTTTATGATAATAGTGCCTCCCTCAGCATGAGTACCAATATGGATATCTGCATTACCTTCAATGATAATGGTACCCCCATTCATGAACGTTGCAACATCAGAACCAGCATCACCTTTTATGCGAATGAGACCACCCTGCATACCTCGCCAATCACCACGATAGGCAGCACCAAGATAGTTCCATGCTCTACCTTCAACGAGCATCTCTCCACCTTTCATCTGAAGACCAGAGAAGGAACGAACATCACCCATTACATGCAGTTTCCCACCTTCCATCCAGGCACCCGTAAACATATCTGCAGATCCATTAATAACAACTTCCCCAGCAGTCATCCACGCACCAAAATATTTGCACTTTGACGTCCCAGGACCATGAACATCAATCTTTGTCTCTCCAGCTGTTGCACCAGAAGCACCAGATATCTCAAACCACTCATCAAGTGTGTAGTTGCGCTTACCTTCAGAACACGGAAGTGTTGCAATCTCTTCAAGAGACTTCCCGGCAAATTTGTCTGGAGTCACACTCTCACATTCAAGATAAAGTTCTGGGATTTTCTTTAATTTAATGGTTACCGTGTTCATCTAGTACACCTCAATAATCTCCTGATGAGGAGCATAGTGATCAACTACCTCATAATTGCCAAGATTGATACTGTAATACTTCAAAAACTTTTCAGATATATCATGCATAACCTGTTTGTTTTCCGGTACTTTTGCATCAACCCAATATGTCTTCTTAGCAACAGGATTGGCATCCAAAACGACACCATTCTCAACAACCTTCACACCATCTTTAAAGAAGTAGGCAGAACGTGCAAATGCATTCTCTAGATCAACTCCCGTCGGCATATTATCCGGATTGATGTTATAAACTGCAAGATTCGCCTTCATACCTGGGGCAAGGCCACCCATTGAACCAGACAATCCAAGCACCTGAGCAGGGCCTGAACGAGTCATCTGAGAGAGTTCATAAAGACTAATCTCACGATCAATCTCAGCAAGATAGGTTGAATCAATCACCTTCGTTGAGTATTTAAAGCTATTCAAAAGATTATCACGATACGACTTGTCCATTAACCATGCATAAATACGAGGGTAACGAGTGAATGGGCCTGCATTTGGATGATCTGTCGTAATCATTGTTCGCATAGGATCCTTTGCAAACAAAGGAATCTCAATACCAATAGCCCACTGAATGTCACAAACTTTCACATTTGGATTGTAAACATAGGGAACTACACCCGAAGAGGTCTCAAGTTCCACATCTACATTACCCCACTTAAGATGGTTTAAAGCTCCCAAGTGGTATTCAAATGGTCCATCAGCAGTCATGGTTGTTGTTTCATCAAGAGTGACACTGCCTGTGTCAACAGAGAGTTGTGGAGTTTGGTTTACATAATCCATAACTTCCTTCGCCTTAGATTCAAAGTCCCCCCATCCAGTTCCTCCGTAAGCATGGAACTGGAGGTGAGTATGATGCAGAACGGTATTACGACCGAGGTTATTGTTCGGGTTGAAATCCTCAGCGATCTTAAGAGAGGCAAGAGTCGTCGTATAGTTTCCAGGATTACCCAGATTGTTAGAGTGTAAATGCACAGAATGAGGCAAGTGCAACGCTTCATTGGTGGTGATAAGGCCCGCAATAATTTCCTTTGGTGTAATCTCAAAGTACGGAACCTGATCGTCGATAGTCATACAATTCAAACCCCAGGCCCAAGCCTCAGAACCACCAGGATTTACGCATTTTATACCATATCCCTTGGTCTGACGAAGCATCCATGCAACATATGCTGCCGCATTGTCAATTTCTCCATTCTTTAAGTACTCGAACATGAACCAGTTATTACCAAACACTGGCATAGCTGCCTCATCAACAATAGGCGTGTCACGAATTTCCTCATGAACATGACGAGAATAAAGCGGAGGCATTGCAGCTTCCATCAGGAAACTGAATCCCATACGAGCGTACTCATAGCCTGTCTTATAGACAGTAGGAATCGAAAATCCACCCTCTATTTTTGTTTTTGGATTAATTTTTGCAGAACAACGCTCACCAAGACGGAACTTATCTTCCGGACGATACCAACGTCCAAGATTGACCTTCGGACCCGCAACGTGCGTGTGTACATCAATGGCACCTGCCATAACCGATTTATCCGTTGCATCGATAACTGTTGCAGAGTTACTAACCTTGTCAACAAATCGTCCATCCTTTATACAAATATCGGCTATATCACCATTCAAACCCGTAACGGAGTCAAAAACATGACCATTCTTAATGATAAACTCAGACATTTTCAGGCCTCCATCTTTGCAAGGTACTCGGATGCATCCTTACAACCATTCTCAGCAAGAATTTCATCGACGCGGGCACTAAGGCGCTTAAAAAGCTCTTCATCCGTGAGGACTCCATCCGGAGGGTTAATACACTTACGAGTTTCAATTGGGACATTGTCCATACGGTAACAGCAGCCACCAACTTCGACTCCAACAATTGCAACAGGAATATGAAGATCCGAGAGTTCTGTTGACATGCTAATGTGGGGATCTATAGTAATTGTTGGGATATGTGCCATAGTACGAGTTGCTTCAAAGGGGAAATGGGCAGCAAGATCACTTGCAATAACGACACATGCATCTACTTCTTTACGAACTAATAAATCAACAGAGGTAGTTTCTCCAGGATTATGGCGGGCCATTGTGAGTCGAGAAAGATCACACGCAAATGGGAATCCATATTGCCATCCTAGAACCTGACCAGCACCTGTAACATTGTAATGACCTCGCATTGCAATGAGAACAGCTTTTGTGTAATCATTGAAGTCACGAATAAGGTTGATACCTGCATCAATATTATGATTTCTTCCAAGAGTATGAGTTAGACCCATTCCAAAGAAGAGCGTGACAAAACGTCCAGATTTACAAATATCAATGACTTCTTGAAGTTTCTCTCTTGGAACACCACCCACTTCATCTGGAATATCCTCACCACGAAGGAGAGTTCTAAGTGCATCAAAGATTTCATAGTCATAACTTTGCTTAATGCGGACAAAGACATCTGCAACTTTTGCTGTGTCAGTCTCTCGACAGTCAACACAGATGATTTTTCTTCCTTTCTGGCCCTTTGCAGAGAAAAAGCCACGGGGAAAGATCGAGTAACGAGACATATGACGCGGATGAGCGTGGGCAGGATTACATCCCCAAAAGATAATACGATCCGCACGGTTTTTAACTTCTCCTAATGTACAAGACGGGACTCCAGTATCCTGGATTGCAAGGAGTGATGAACCATGGCAAACAGTTGCACAGTTATCAATGACTCCTCCAGTTTTTTCCGCAAGTACATGTCCAGCTGAAATTGCTTCACAATTGGTTGATGACCAACCATAAAACAATGGTTTCTTAGCTTTTAAGAGAGTCTTCGCTGTAAAATCAATTGCCTCTTCATAAGATACATCCTTATAGGTTCCGTCAGCCTGCCGCATACGCGGCAGAACAACACGTCCAGGATTACTAACGTGAAGGTACTTCTCAGCACCAATTGCACAGGCATTTCTGACCGTCACAATCTTTTTTTCGTCATCAGTGACGTCGACTTCGAGATCATCGCAAAGAGTACCACAAAATGTACAAATTACGTTCTGAATTGTTTTAGTCATAGTGTGGATCACCTACATATTTCAAACCGCACTTTTCATGCAGAAGTTTTACTGCTCTCTCCACTTTTTCCTCCGGTGCAGGTTCTACAAGGCAGTCAAAGCCACAAAAACAAGGTTCACCAGTGGAGTAAGTATAGGCTGGAACAAGCATATTTGCCCAAGGTCCCATAGGAATATGCGCAAGTCCTGGATACAAACTCTGAGTTGTAACAACTGCCTTTAAGATAACACTGCCTGCTGCACTAGTTACTCTAACATTAGTATTCTTGTTAATACCAAGAGCCCTGAAATCATCTTCATGAAGTTCAATGATTGAACATGCACTAAAGTACTGCGGAGATGTTTTTCCTGTTTCAATTGCAATACCTTGTTTGATTTCTGTACAGGTAACTACACTGACAATGATACCATTTCCATATTTTCTCTGGTCACCACCCTGCATATTCTGCAGCTCAAGAAGTGCAGAATACTCAGTAGTACCTCCTACATTATGAGGTTTAGACCAATCATGAAAGTCTTCTTTCTGAAAAAGTGAGGCTAATGGGGAGGGGTTTTTCATAGTCATACTTATAATCCTCTTCTCTCTCTTTCTGCTACGATAGGGCTAGGTCCAATCTCCTTG
>DALTYD010000039.1 GCA_029986255.1 Methanocorpusculum sp.
ATTCTTGCGCAGGGTACTGATGATTAATATTCAAAAACCCATGTACTCAGCATATTTTGTGGTTTATCTAGATTTTCAAACAAAAAAGTATTTGGAGATCAGTCTAATTTTTTGATTTTTTTTCTATGGATGATTTCAGTCCTCATTTTATTAATACTTGTATCATTTAAGGATTAGTTTATTGTTCATCCGTGATTGTTTTTGATTAACCACTCTCCCATAACCATCCTTGAGTGTTCGAAAACACAAATTTCCAGGTGTATAAACATTGTTTTTGTGTGTTTGGTATGTATTTTCTTTAGATAATATTTCCTGCATGTTCCTCTTATTCTCAGGTAAATAAAGTTTTATTTCCGCTCCAAACTTATCATTTGATTGATTAGTATCTCTGCAATATCCGAACTGTACTCACCAATTTTCTGCAGACTATTTGCAACTTTCGTCAGTGCAACTGCCTCTTTTACTTTCATTTTCTGCGTTAGTGTTGATAATGTAAGATACTCTGGACGTAGTTTTTCTGCTGCTTCAATAATTGCATTCATCTCTGGAATACTATCTGCATAAATTGCCCTAATACTCCGATTGAAGATATTTATCGCCGCCTCACCTGCCTTTATCATCCTTGTCACAACTGTTTGTTCCACTTGCATCTCAATCATCACCAGCGCTGCCTCTGAAATAGCAACTGCATGATCCCCGACTCGTTCAATTATCTGAGATATTTGGTAATATGTTGCTGCCTTTGAGGGTCCAATTTCCATCCTTCGCGCTAGGGCAGGGTTCGCTATAACTAGAGAAAATTGTCGATGCACCAACCAATGCAGTCGATCAACATCTGTATCTCGGGCAGATATATCCTCCGCAAGCTCGCGTCGTCTTTGCTCAAGTGCATACAGTGCATCCTCGTGCATTGTCTTTACAATTACATACATACGACGAATAGAATTCTCAAATGGCAACTCTGAAGGATTTAAAATATCCTTTAGAACAATACTGTTATCACTTTCCTCTGCAACTTCTTGGCCTACTGTCATTTGTGTAAACTTCCGCACAACCTGTCGCACTTTTGGTGGTATTCTTCCTGCTGATGTCACCCGAATTGTTGTAAATCCAGAAATGTATGCCCCTATTAGCGATCGTAGCAGCATATCTGGAACAGGATAATCTTTTAGAGAAAACTCTTTAATCCGGATTGTATTGTCATACATTAGATTTGGCGTTAGCAGAAGGGTTCCATCTGCTCTGGCGATTACTCCAACAGGATCATTCTTTTCAATCTTCTGCTGACGTATCCATCGCTTCGGTAGCGAGATCACGTATGATGCCCCACCTGTAACCTGTACTTTCCGGATTTCCATAATCTAGTATTATTCTTTGTTCCTGCCAATATTTATCAACATCTATATCATCTATATATTCTATATTTTTTTCTATCCTCTGTCTTTCACAAATATTTTGTATTCTTTTCTATAGTTCGAGATTAAGAAGATAGATCGTGACCTTCTTGATATAATTAACAGTTTATATTGTGTGATACGTTTCATCAAAGAAAGCTTTCATAAAATCAATATTTATCCAAATCTCTCGACACGAGCTGATAACATTGCTACTCATTTGAGTTAGCTTGCGTCATCTTTGTTGTCTGTTTTCTGACAGTTTTTCTGCTTTTTATACCGTAACAAAATTGTGTACATGAATAGTAAGGAAAACACTTATTTTGATAGTATTGTTATTTAGTAGATTTCATCAATATTGTCTCTGTTGAACGATTTCTTGTGACTACTTTTTAATAATCAGGGAGTGCACAAGAATAATATTGATTATCTATCACGTTCATTATTTTTTTCCTTCTGACCTGTATTCAATGAAATACTGTACTTATTAGTCTTTTTCTTAATCTCACCCTAAAATTTCTTATTCTCTTTTTGCGTTGTAATTGTGAAGACCCTCTTTCTAAATCGTTTTGTTGAATGTCGCATTAAGGGAGAGGCCTGTGAGTTCCCTATGGTTTACCCATGGGTCCATTGAAATGAATAGAATTGATCACATGTCCATGCCATCTGTTGAGTTTCCCTTCTCTCCTTATCTGAGGAAAAATATTCTTTTCTGCGCTCCTTTACCTTTGGTAATTTTTATTAAGTCCTGGAAATTTAAAAATCATGTATAACCGTCTTTTTCCCTCAAAATTTCAAAAATCCTCAAATATATAAAATAGTTATATTTATATAGAACTGCAATGAATATATTTAATTGTACAAATATTAGGTAATTACCATGGAGCCTAAAATGAAAACCCCGGAAGAAGAAAACCCGGTGGTAGAAGAACCTCCGGTGACTACCGTTGATGAGACTCCGGTTGATCCGGTCGCAGAACTCACCAAAAAATATGATGAAGTAAACGACCGATATATCCGTCTCGTTGCAGAGTTTGAAAATTACAAAAAACGTACTCAGCGTGATACAGACAATATCATTCGTTATGCGAATGAAAATTTTGCTCGGGACATGCTTGACGTTTTGGACAACTTCGAACGTGCTTTGAAAGGCGGTGATGATGATCTCAGGTCAGGACTCGAGCAAATACACAAATTGTATCTCTCCGTCCTTTCCCGCAACGGTGTGAATCCTATAAATGCCGATGGCACAACGTTTGATCCAAATCGACATGAAGCAGTCGCCATCATCCCGTCTAACTTGCCCGAAGGAACTGTTATCGACGAAGTAATACGGGGTTATACGATGCATGATAAAGTTCTCCGTCATGCAAAAGTTGCCGTATCTCGTGGAAATGAATGAATAACTTTCAAAGGTGAAACAATTGTCAGATAAAATCAGTAACAAAGTAATTGGAATTGATCTTGGAACAACTAACTCATGCCTTGCCGTTATGGAAGGGGGTAATCCTATCGTCATCGCAAACGCCGAAGGATTTCGGACAACCCCTTCCGTTGTTGGATTTTCTAAGGACGGAGAACGTCTGGTTGGAAATGTTGCCAAACGTCAGATAATCACTAATCCTGGACGTACTATCAGTTCCATTAAACGTCATATGGGGAGTGATTATCACGTGGATATTGATGGAAAAAAATACTCTCCCCAGGAAATATCTGCCATGATCTTACAAAAACTCAAGATGGATGCAGAAGCCTATCTCGGAGAGAAAGTACAAAAGGCTGTTATTACTGTCCCCGCATATTTTAACGATGCCCAACGTCAGGCAACAAAAGATGCAGGTAAAATCGCCGGGTTGGAAGTTCTCCGTATTATTAATGAGCCAACTGCATCCGCTCTTGCATATGGTCTTGAAAAAGAAAACGAAATAACTGTTCTCGTTTATGACCTTGGAGGTGGGACATTTGATGTCTCTATCCTAACGCTTGATAATGGTCTCTTTGAAGTCAAGGCAACTGCTGGAAATAATCGCCTTGGTGGCGATGACTTTGATCAGAGGATCATCGATTATCTTGCAGACGAGTTCAAAAACAAGGAGGGTGTTGATCTCAGAAAAGATCAAGTTGCTATGCAACGATTGAAGGATGCAGCTGAAAAGGCAAAAATTGAACTATCCTCGCTTCAGAAGGCAAACATCAATTTACCGTACATCACTGCAGATGCTTCTGGTCCAAAACATCTTGACATTGATCTGACTAGGGCTAAATTTGAACAGCTTATCGATGATCTCGTTCAAAAGACGGTTGAACCAGTTAAACAGGCATTAAGCGATGCGGGGCTCTCTGCATCAGATATTGATCACGTTTTACTTGTAGGTGGCTCCACTCGAGTACCCATAGTTGTTGACACAGTAAGAAAACTCCTTGGAAAGGAACCCGATAAAAACATCAATCCTGATGAATGTGTTGCTCTTGGTGCTGCAGTCCAGGGTGCTGTCTTGACTGGTGAGACCAAGGATGTTGTGCTTCTCGATGTGACTCCTCTTACTCTTGGTATTGAGACCCTTGGTGGCATTGCAACCAAGCTTATTGAAAGAAATACAACAATTCCAACCAGAAAAAGTCAGATATTTAGTACTGCTGCTGATAATCAAACGTCTGTTGAAATTCACGTTGTGCAGGGGGAACGTCAGTTCGCTCGCGATAACTTTAGTCTTGGTAAGTTCCAGCTGACAGGAATTCCCCCTGCACCACGAGGAATGCCTCAGATTGAGGTGACGTTCGATATCGATGCTAATGGTATTGTTCACGTGTCAGCTAAGGATCTTGGTACAGGCCATGAACAATCCATGACTATCACTGGACGCAAGGATCTCAACAATGATGAAATTGAAAAGATGATCAATGATGCCAAACAATATGAAGAAGATGATAAAAAGCGCAGAGAAGAGATTGAACTCCGCAACAATGCTGATAATGCAGTCTATGCTGCAGAAAAACTCGTGAGTGACAAAGAGACTTCTGATAAAATCGATGTAGAGGACAAGGATAATATCGAAAAGGCTGCAAATGAGCTCAAAGAGATTTTGGCGAAAGAGAATGCAGCATCTGAGGAAATTAAGGTAAAGATGGACGCTTTGCAAGAGATTGTGTTTACGGTTACTTCGAAAATGTACCAGAAGATTCAGCAAGAACAACAAGCTTCATCGAGTGCTTCTGAGACCTCTGGCGAAAACATGAACTGCGATGGTAATTGCGGTGACGAGCGTGGTGCTGGTACAAAGCATGATGATAATGTGGTTGATGCTGACTATGAAGTAAAGAAGGATTAAAAAATCTTTTTTCAGGTGAATGATAATGGGTTCGGAATCGTACTATGATGTCTTGGGGGTTCCCCGCAATGCGACGGAAACGGACATCAAAAAGGCATACCGGAACCTCGCCAAAAAGTATCACCCTGACGTCTGTAAGGAGGCGGGTGCTGAGGAGATGTTCAAGTTGATTAATGAGGCATATGCAGTTTTGTCTGATGAGTCGAAACGCCGTCAGTATGATCAACTTGGACACGAGAACTTTACGAATGCGTCGAAGGGAAGTTATAGTGGTGGCTCGGGTGGTGCTGGGTTTAATGCCGATTTTTCCGGGTTTGGTGACATCTTCGATTCGTTCTTTGGTGGTGGTGGACGGCGTTCTGGCCCCCGTGCAGGTGATGATCTTTTAATGCGTATTCAGATCGATCTTGAGGATGCAGTTTTTGGTGCGCAAAAAGAGATTGAAGTAATGCATACTGAACAGTGTCCTGCTTGTGATGGAACTGGGAGTTCAACGAAAAAGACTAAGACATGTCCAAAATGTGGTGGAACTGGTCAAATTAAACAGGTTCGAAATTCGATTTTTGGTCAAATGGTGACAGCTTCGACATGTCCACACTGTGGTGGTCGTGGGAAGCTTCCCGAATTGGTATGTCGGAAATGTAATGGGACTGGCCGAACAAAGGTTCGCAGGAAGGTTACAGTACATATTCCTCCAGGAATCGAGTCAGGTATGCGTCTACGCATGGAAGGGTATGGTGAAGCTGGAGATTATGGAGCTCCGAATGGAGATCTATATATTGAAGTTCGTGTTACACCTAATTCTCAGTTCACGCGTGAGGATGATAATCTGGTGACACAATATGAGATCACCCCTGCTCAAGCTGCTCTTGGCTATGAGGTTCTTATAGAAACACTTGATAAAAAGAAAGTGTCCCTAAAAATTCCAGCGGGCATTTCATATGGGACACGGTTGCGTATTCCTGGTGAAGGTGTTCGGAGACGCGGTAATTTCGGAAGCTTGCTGGTGAGAGTTGTAATTACGACACCAAAACGCCTTTCTGAGGTTGAACGTGAACTGTACGAGCAACTTCTTATAGCTGAAGGACATGTACCGAAGAACCACACGGAATCCCGGAGTTCTCCTAGTCATGATCAGCATAAAGAAGAGAAGAAAAAGAAGCGTGGCTTCTTTAAATAATATTTTTTTCTTTTTGGAGCTCCCCTCTTTTCTTTAAGCTGCCTCAGGAGTTAAAAAAATATATTCATATCCCTGTAGTATTTCTTTCATTTTAACTCAGTCGTTGACTTCTTTTCTTCTTCCTGTATGCAAAGGTTCTTTTACAAATTATTGGACATATCCTATCCCTTTCCCAAACCGAATTCTTTTAATGCCTAGGCATCAATATAATTTGTACAATATTGCATCGATAGTGTAGTGGTTATCACTAGGCGTTGCCAACGCCTAAACTCGGGT
>DALTYD010000040.1 GCA_029986255.1 Methanocorpusculum sp.
AAAAATCAATAATTAATGAAAAATATTTGCAAGAATAGTATCCATATTTAGGGAAAACAATAGTTAAAGAAATTTTTTGGATTATATGGAAGAAAATAAGATACTTTTTCAAAATAATTTCCAACTTCTTAAGGGAGATCTATTAGCAATATTTTTTAATGCGCATAAATATTTATAAAAATAAACATATTTCAAATGGTGCGGGAACAAGATAAGATTATGGAGAAGAGAAAATTCAAGATATATTATAAGATTGTAAAAATAGACAGAAGAGATAAGAGGAATGAAGTTGTTTAACATTATGATTAACAGGTAGATAAAGTTAAATGGAGATGTATTCAATCAAAGCAGTTGTTTCAGAAGGTTTTTTAACATCTGAGACATTGCCAACAAATATAAAAAATAAAAATATCTATAAAAGATAAATGCACAAGCAGATATACCATAAAGAAAACTCAATAACATTCTAGCCCACGCAAATAAAAAAATGAGATTATGCCGTGATAATCATCTCCAAAAAGAACTTATGAATCCGAGTATCAGAATCAAGTTCAGGATGGAATGCAAGTGCCAGTTGATTATCCTCTCGTGCTGCGACGACACGCCCATCCACCATAGCCAGAACCTCAACCCCATCTCCAATATTAGAAATACAAGGAGCACGGATAAATGTCATCGGTACATCTCCTACACCAGAAAATGGTGCAATTGTATTAAAACTTCCTAACTGTCTCCCATAGACATTGCGTACAGCCGTAATATCCATCGTTGCAAGGCACGGAAACCCCCCCTCAATCCGCCGAGCAAGAATAATCAAACCAGCACAAGTACCCATCACAGGGAGACCACCCATAATCATTTCACGCAACGGTTCAAATAATCCAAACTCATACAAAAGCTTCGTCATCGTCGTGCTTTCTCCACCTGGAAGCACTAGACCATCAAAATGCCCACAAAGATTCGCTGGTTTCCGGATCTCAAAGGTTTCCACACCAAGAGATGAGAGACGCACGACATGTTCCTCAAACGCTCCCTGTAATGCAAGAACACCAATTCGCATATGATCTTAATTGCCTCGTGCTGCCATCAGAACTGAAATCTCGTCAGCATTAATCCCAACCATAGCATCACCAATATCCTCAGAAATTTCCGCTAATATCTTCGCATCACTATAATTTGTCACCGCTTTCACAATAGCTGCGGCACGCTTTGCTGGATTACTAGACTTAAATACACCAGACCCCACAAATACACCCTCAGCACCGAGCTGCATCATCAAAGCCGCATCTGCAGGAGTGGCAATCCCACCAGCAGCAAAATTCACCACAGGAAGCTTTCCGTTCTCATGGACGAACTTGATCAAATCATAAGGAACCTGAAATTGTTTTGCGGCCTCATACAGCTCATCTCCACGCATGCCAACAACTGCACGAATCTCACTCTGCATCGTACGCATGTGGTGCACAGCCTGAACCACATCACCAGTTCCAGCCTCTCCTTTTGTCCGAATCATCGTTGCACCCTCAGAAACACGACGAAGGGCCTCACTAAGATTTCGCGCACCACACACAAATGGTACATTAAATTGTGTCTTGTCAATGTGATACACATCGTCTGCGGGAGACAGTACTTCACTCTCGTCAATATAATCGATCTCCAACGCCTCAAGGATTTGAGCTTCCACAAAATGGCCTATTCGAACTTTTGCCATCACGGGAATCGAAACAACCGATTGAATCATCCTAATCAGCTTTGGATCACTCATTCGAGACACACCACCTGCCGCACGAATGTCGGCTGGAATACGTTCTAGCGCCATTACAGCACAGGCTCCAGCCTCCTCAGCAATCTTTGCTTGATCAGGCGTTGTCACATCCATAATGACGCCACCTTTCAGCATTTGTGCGAGTTCCTTGTTCAGTTTCTGACGATTTTCTTTCATAACTATCACATCAAATATTATGTTCAAACGGCTTATGAAGGCCGTTGGAGAATGTTTTATATTTATTTTACTAACACAAATATGAGGTTTCCGAAAATTCAGGATATTCACAGAAAATCAGAGAGTGGGTATACTAAATATAAGACCAATATCTATGATAATTCCAGAATATATATTCAAAACAGAAACAGAAAAAAAAGCCATGGGAAAAGAAACATCGGATTTATTCAGGAAAATCTGCAGAACTTGCTAAAAGTATGCAATAGCGCATTCAAATGGATAGTTACTTTCTCGATACACACATACCGCGATCAATGATGACATGACTATCAAAAAAAAATAGAGCAATAAAATATACCACAGTATCAGCGCGTTTTGGGGATATTAATACTAGCACAGTTCCTGTAACAATACATCCAACATTTATCGATATGATTTTCATCTGTCCATCCCAACAATTGTATCGTATATCAATGGCCGTTGAATCTACAATGATGGAACTGTTCCTGCTGCTTGCAGCAACACTAGTAGTACTATTGATCAGCAGTAAAATTCATTTGCCCACGATTATCGGATTTTTTGTTACAGGAATTCTTATCGGACCCTCATGCCTGCACCTGTTCACCTATGAACAGGTCAGTCTAGTTGCCGAATTCGGACTAATTCTCCTTATGTTTACGATAGGGCTGGAGATATCACTCAAAAATCTTTTTGCAATGAAGCGACTTGTTCTGATTGCAGGAGGAATACAAATTCTTTTAACAACGCTGCTAGTATGGTTAATTCTGAATATTGTTGCGGGGATAGAATCGGGAACAGCACTATTAATTGGATTTATGGTGGCTTCCTCTTCGACAGCGATTGTATTGAATCTTTATCAAAACAATGGCCAGATCGATACACATCACGGAAAACTTATCCTTGCCATTTTGATCAGCCAAGATATTGCAGTAATTCCAATTATGCTTTTTTTGCCAGTGATTGCTGGAATCAACGGAGATATTATCTCTTCACTAACGACACTTGGAACCGATATTATAGTGCTTGTGGTAGTTCTAGGGATTGCACTAATGGTGGTACCACGCATTCTCGATGTAGTTGCTGCTCGTAGAAACCGAGAACTGTTCATCATCTCCGTAGTTACAATCTGTATAGGAGTTTCGTGGATTCTATCACTTGCTAACGTGTCAATATCATTAGGAGCATTTCTTGCAGGTGTTGCAATTGCTGGTTCGGCGTATAACCATGAAGTACTCGGAATCATCATGCCTATCCGAGATCTGATGACTAGTGTGTTCTTCATCTCAGTTGGTATGATGCTGTCGGTAGCATTCATGCTAAGTCATATCTTACTCATTCTATCACTCGTGGTGCTACTACTCTTAGGAAAGACCATTATTACTACTATTGCAGGATTACTAGCGGGATCTCCTGCAAGTGCAGCGATTATTGGTGGAGTTGGTCTTGCACATATTGGAGAATTTTCGTTTGTGCTAGGAGCAGCAGGCATGTCACTTGACCTGCTAAATGATACGATATACCAGGTGTTTCTTGCAGTGGCGATTCTATCAATGACTATTGCCCCGTTTGCGGTAGATGCAGCACCACAAGTATCACGAAAGGTGATCTATGTCTCAATGTTCAAACACCAACGCTCCCCTGACGAGGGAGAGGTGTGGAAAACAAAGAACGAAGAGGAACATGAATCTGTAATTGTGGTCGGGTTTGGACCAGCAGGGAAGTACGTGGTTCGAGCACTGAAACGAGTAGGTAGAGAGTATATTATTCTTGAGATGAATCCAGAGACAGTTGCAAATGAGCGAGCAAAGGGGGAGAATATTGCCTATGGGGATGCATCACTAGAGCCAATTCTCAAATATGCGGGAATCGAAAAAGCAAAAACGTTAGTGATTACGATTCCAGATTCGGCGACGGTACGGGGGATTGCCTCATCAGCTCGACGGATGAATCCTCGAACAACAATAATTACACGAACACGATATACAGGAGAGAGTCCAACATTGTTCAAGATAGGAGTGGACGAAGTGATTGCAGACGAGCGTGAAGCTGGTCTGGCGATGACACGAAGAGTATTTGCAAGCGAAAATGTCCCAGCAGAGGATCTTGATCAGTACGTCCGAGAGGTACGCACAGAGATCGTTGCAGAACGTGAGGAAGCAATGGCACAGAAAGCAGAAGAGAGTAGGCTGCGACGGATATCAGCAAAGCTTGAACCGATAGAAAAGACGGAATTTGTGCATGTTCCTATACACCCACTGTCAGATGCTGCTGGAAAGGCTTTATCCGAGCTACATCTGCGAAAACAGTTCCATGTATCGATTGTGTCATTACGTCGTGCATCTGGTGAGAATATCATTACCCCCGATGGGACAACAATTCTCCTTCCTCATGATATAGTACTATTGTCTGGAAGTCACGAGGATATCACGACGGTACAACGGTTATTCAGTAACAAGAGTAAACCATGTACATAATACATCCAAAATATTTTTGAGGATAATCATACAATCGTTGTAGTAATTAATATTATGTATTTTATCAAGAATTTTAATAAGGAACAGAGAGATCCAGAATTAATATATACTTTAAAGTCAATGTTCATCGAATATTCATTTTAGGGGGAATAATAAATATGGCTCCAAAAAAGAGACAAAAGGATTTATTGAAACTGTTTTCAGAAATTACGCAGAAAACAAAGATTGTGGAGCCCATGAAGCAACTTCACGGAACACTGCGAGATCAGGATGCAGTTGAGCGTGAGATAGCCTTAATTATGCGAGAAATTCAAGAAAAAGGTTTTTTTAAGACGAAATTAGAACCGATTCAACTTGCTCGACTAATTACAGCATTCCATGCTGGGAAAAATGATACGGAAATTGCTCGAGAACTTGGGGATGAAAAGTTGTCAAAGACAGTGGCTCGCGCCCGCGTTCGAATGAAACTATTCCGAGATCTCGATTTTAATATGCCATTTGATCAGGAGCAGATGAAAACACTGATGAATACCGATAAGACGATGAAAGAGATCTCAGAAGAGCTAGGTATCAGTCCAACAACTCTTCGCGAGTACAGGCATGTAATTGAACAACGAGACGACAATACGCTGGATCCTTACTTGGAACGAATTCGTGATATAATGGAGGATCGAGATCTAACGGAAAAGATGGCATCTGGTTTACAGGAAGATACACTAGGAGAAGCTATTGATGTTTCGGAATCAGATAGTATTGAAATCAATTAATTTATATCTATATTCATCATTCTTTTGAATGATATACCCACCTTTATCAATACAAAAAAGAAATAGATGATATGTATATTCGATATATTGGGCATTCCTGCTTTTCTCTTGAAGGATCTAAGAAAGTTTTAATTGATCCCATGCCCACAAACGCTGCAGAGATCGCAGCTGATCTGGTGATAGTAACACATGGGCACAAAGATCACCTAGGGATCACAGTTGAACTAAAAAGACCCACTGTTGCAATTCATGAGCTTGCAAATTATTTATCTCGAAAAGGAGTTCCTACAACAGGAATGAACATTGGGGGAACATTGATGTTGGATCTAATGAAAGTAACTATGGTCCCAGCATTGCACTCTTCTTCTGTGACGGAAAACAATGCAGAGTTGTATATGGGTTCTTCTGTCGGATTCGTAGTGGAACTGGATGAGACTGTAGTGTACCATGCAGGAGATACAGCACTATTTTCAGACATGAAGATGATCCACGATCTCTATCACCCAGATGTTTCTCTATTACCTGTAGGGGATCTGTATACAATGGGACCTTCCGAAGCGATGATAGCAGCAGAGTGGATTGGGGCGCCGCTAGTGATTCCCATGCATTATAATACATTTCCAGCAATTAGTCAAGATTTAACAGAATTTCAGTATGCAATTGAAACAACAACAGAGATGAAAGTGGCTATACTAAAACCAGGCGAAGGAATTGATATCTGCCCACACCAATGAAACACGCATAAGACAACATCATTATTTCTATCAAAGAAAAACTCCACAACATTTTCAAACACACTATCATAGAATGAACTCTCAGTTGGCTTGATAGATAAGAGACAACTAGAAATTCAATTTCATTAAAATGAAAGAAAAAATGAAAAATTATCATAATATTTTTGAAATATTCGGAAATAAAATCA
>DALTYD010000041.1 GCA_029986255.1 Methanocorpusculum sp.
AAATTTCTTTTCGTGTATTGAGGAGGACATGTGTGGATTCCCCTAGTTTTCGCATGGTATCAGTAATTTTATCTTCAATGTCGAGTTCATCGTCAATAGCTACAGATGTGCCTTCAATCTCTAAAAGGAAGCGGGCAACTTCGCTGGATTCAAAGAGGATATCATCGAGCTCTTCAAGAGTGAAGAATCCACACATGGCTCCATAGAAGAAGGTTGCCCCGGATTTTTTGACTTTCCGTTTGAATGCATTTCTGGCTTGATTGACAGCTTGAGGACTATATGATTCTTCCATGAATGGGACTAGTTCTGGGAGATGTTGACCGATGAAGGTCATTTCTGCGCCATGAGATGTTTGGAAATCAGCACAAAGACGGGCGATTGCCCATTCTCTGGCGGTTATGTACGTGCGTTTGCGTAGAAATATGTTGATCTTTCGATATGTCGCATCGTCAATTTTTTTGAATTTCTGATATTTATTAATCTCTGCTGTTTTTCCTTCTTTGTTAGAAGTATGCTGGTGGGAGTCTGAATCCATTGGATTTGTAATTAGGAGTTTATTAGTATTGAGGGTTTGGTGGAAACTAATTTTGTATTTTTATTTATATAGCAATATATGGTTTATATGATCTGTATTAATAACTCTTAGATTGCATGATTTCTGACTATTTAACTTTGGTTTGAGTTTTCGCATGCATAGTCATGATTAAGCAGAGACGATGAGTAGATAAACAACAGTATTTGTCCGTTTTGCTTTAAGTCAGACAGCTACATAGGAAAAACGTTATTTTTTTGTCATATTCTTTACTTATCAATGGGAAATATTCCATTGTTAGAGCTACTTGCTAGATTACAATATTCATCTATTATTTACTATTTGCTTTGTCAATGGTCTGATTATATTCAAGGTTAATAAATGCAACTAATGAACTTACTAGGTCATAATATGCTTGCTATATGTAAACAAAGATGAGGGATCTTACTTTGCATGCTCGCATCTAACCAATATGTTGTTGTTAGATATCAAATATGGAAAAACGAAGAATATTACCAGTATGTACTCTCCAAGATGGAAATTATTCGTTCCTCTAAAAGGAATGCAATTAAAACATCGTTTGTGAAGTTTATTTTTTCAAGATTGGGGATTGAAAATATGATATATCTTTTTCAGGGACATTCTTCAAACACATTTTTATTGATATTTTATCACTATTTTATCAAAAATATCTTTAAATTTCTTTATTTATAGATGTTTATCTTATTTTTAATTCATAATTTTGGAAAAATATTCATATTATTATAATTCTTAAAATATTGCGCATAATATGTATTATGCGCAATGTTATTATCTTCCTCTTCATATAATTTGATTAAGTGTGTGTATGATCCCGTCGAAACGAACATTCCAACTATGGATCCCCCGCTACCTCAGTAGCATTGAGACCAAAAATTACTCTGAAAAGACTATTGAAGCGTACGGTCGAATTCTCAGATTATTTGCCCGTTACAAAAACTACCTTGTAAACCATGATGGCAATATTCCAAAGAATACTAGTCTCTTCTCTGATCTTGATATGCATGTGGATGTTGATGCTGATGCTTATGAGATAGGTGACTTTTTTACCTTGATCCGCCAAGAACGCCAACTTAAACCAGCAAGTCTGCATCAGTATGAATCTGCTCTTAGCTCTTTCTATCGGCATTTGATATCTCAGAATGTTATCGATGCAAATCCGATGACTCTGATTGAACGACCGAAGATCAAAGATCGTGAGCTCAAATATCTTCGGCACAAAGAGATTATGGCCTTTATTGCATCGGTAAAAGATTTTCGCAATGCTCTTATTATCCGCACAATCTATGCGACAGGTATGCGCGTATCTGAGATATGCAGTCTTTGTGTTGAACACATCAATTTTGATGAACAAACCATTCGTGTACATGGAAAAGGTGGAAAAATTCGAATAGTTTTCTGTGATTTAGATACGCTTTCAATGCTGCGCATATATGTTGATAATCGAACACAAGGCCCAGTCTTTTTTGGTAATCAAGGAAAAGCTATCTCACCTCGGACTATACAGCATATCTTCAATCTCTGTGCTCCTCCTGGTATTACTCCTCATACTATTCGGCATAGTTATGCAAGTGAACTCTATAAACGATCGCATAATCTTCGTGTAGTACAAGAAAATCTGGGGCACTATTCCATTCAGACCACCGAACTTTACATCCATACTGATCTCGATGAGCGTAGAAAAGCATATCAGGCGTACTTTCCTTTGGCAACTGATGAGAAGTAATCTCTTTTTTGATGACTCTGTTCTGTTTTCATTTTTTACATAAACTAAATAATGCTATATTACTAATTACCTCTATGGAATTTTATTTGGTATGATATTTATTCTCCTCAAAACTAGAGATGATATGTATAATGGGAGAATTCAAACAATATAATCATTAAAATAGAGAGATAAGGAAATAGGAAATGGTGATATCATCATCTTACTGTTCTAAGGAGAGAAACCATCCAAAAAAACTTTAATCATCTCTTGTTTTCAGATTTATTCATAGAATTATCTCTTTTCTGATTATAAATGAAAAAAGGAAGTCAGATTTTTCCAGATCCTGCAAGCCACTGTATTCTGCCTTTATTAAATTCTCCTTTGTGCCATACTGCAGTGCCTTCGACAACAGTAGTTTCAGGAAATATCCCATTCAGACCTTCGTATGGTGTCCATCCACATTTACTGTGCAGATTCTCAGCAGATATTTTCTCAGGATGATCTGTATATACTGCAAGATCTGCTCTTTTTCCAATTGCAATTTCTGGAGCTATCAAACCAAAGGTACTGTATGGCCCATTTACTGTCTTTTCCAGAAGCGAAGAGAGAGAAATTCTTCCCGAAAAAACCTCATTCATCAATAGAGGAAGCATGGTCTCAACACCAGGAATCCCTGCTGGAGTTGATGCAAACTCATGCAATTTTTCAGAGAGTGTGTGTGGTGCATGGTCCGATGCAATTACTGGAATTGAATCAAACATCTTCCACAACTCCATTCTTTCTGCCTTTGTTCGCAGTGGTGGGTTCATTCGAAATCGTGTATCCGAACATTCGTGTTCTTCCCATGAGAGAAATAGATGATGCGGCGTAACTTCAAAGGAGTTTTCCTGTCGTTGCATCACACGAGATATAGATGCAGCACCACTCATGTGGCAAAAATGCAAGCGTGCCCCTATTGGAGCAATGGAATTCATCATTTCAACTGCAGATGCTTCGCCAGAGATAGGGCGTGATGTTGCATGCTCAGCAAGCGTATGTACCTCTCGTGGTCTTACTTCTTCTGCATGTACTGTAGTAAGCGCTCCTAAATTTGAAATGGTTGTTAAAGCTGAACGAATAAAATCTGGTGTTATAGCGGAGCTATAACTGGAATGAGCTACAAACATTTCACCAAATGCAAGAGCACCTGCATAGTACATACCAGGAAGGTCTGCTGTTTTAGTCACTCCTCCATTGATGGCAAAGTGACAGAAACTTTTTTCTTTTGCGTATTTCACCCGTTTTATAAAGCTCTCTACTGTCTCTATTGGGGGAACCGTGTTTGGTTGATCCACCACAGCTGCCACACCCCCAGCAACAGCTGCCTGTGATCCAGTAGCCCAGTCTTCCTTTCTTGCCTGCGTTCCATCTCGCATATGAACATGTGCATCCATCGCTGCAGGCACACAGAGATGATTGTGGCAGTTGATCACTTGTTCAGCAGAACTTGAACTGCCAATGTGCATAATAACTCCTTCTGAAATACTAATATCTGCAACTCTTCCGTTTGGAAGTGTTGCAGATTTCAGAACCAGATCTATCATTTTAGCAGACTCGTGGGACAGGATCTCCCATGGGGGGTTCGATAAATCGTTCACCACCAATACTCGTCCGCATAATTACCCCTGAACCTTCCATGGCCTCTCCAATAACTGCCGCATTTTTTCCAAGTGGATGACTGCGTAGTGCTCCAAGTATCGCGTCCACTGCATCCGCTGAAACTCCCATCACACACTTACCCTCGTTTGCTACCTGCAGTGGATCAATTCCGAGCAGATTCCCAGCTGATGAAACACTCCTGCTAATTGGCATTGCATCCTGATCCACTACGACTTTCACATCTGCTTTATGGGCCATTTCATTGATGCACGCTGCAAAACCTCCACGGGTTGGATCCTTCATTGCATGGATGGCACCTATTGGTGCTGCCCGAATTGCTCCTGCAATCATTGTGTACAATGGCGCCACATCTGATTTCAGTTGTTCGCCAAGTTCGAATCCTTCTCTGTGTGCAACAATTGCCAACCCGTGATCTCCAAGCGTGCCTGAAACAATGATTTTGTCACCCGGTACAAGAGCATTATCTCGGATCAGATAAGACTCCTTATCAATGATCCCAACTCCAGTTGTATTGATAATTATTCCATCAAGGTTTCCTTTTTCCACAACTTTAGTGTCTCCGGTGATAATTGCCGCTCCTGCCTCATTAAGTGCCTCATCCATTGATGCGACAATTTTCTCAAGAGCAGAGATGGGAAATCCTTCTTCGATCACCATTGCACTAGTTAATGCAATTGGTCGTGCGCCCATCACTGAGAGATCATTGATAGTGCCTGAAACAGCAATTCTCCCAATATCACCCCCAGGAAAAAAAATTGGCTTTACTACATGGGAATCGGTTGTGAGAACAACTGTTTTTCCACCTACTTCAAATGTTGATCCGTCATCTAGTGACTCAAGGCCGATACCTCCAGCATTATTATGCGTGAATGCTGTTAGGGTCCCAAGAAGTTCTTCCATGATTTCCCCACCAGCTCCATGCATCATATTGACTTTTGCATTCATATTCATCTTTTACTCCCTCGTATCAATCTCAATATTTTTCACTAAAATTTCACGACCTTGTATTAGACATGGCAATTTCCCGCAGTTTGGACACACAAAAATTTCTGATCCTACATACCCACATCCACACTCAGCAACTGGTGGAACCATATTAAATACAAGTTTTGTTTCTGAAAACATTGATTCTTCGGTGGCAAACGTCTTAAACATAAATTCTATCTGTTCTGGATTCACCATAGCCATTGTTCCCACATTCACATGGATAGTTTTGACCTTTATTGCCCCATTGTCTTCAGCTGCACGTTTGGAAGTCGCATATATATCATATGCGATACCTGATTCATGCATGATTTTCTATCCCCCTGTTTCCATTGCCTTATAGACCTCTTTGAAGAGTTCGCGGGTTTCAAGTCCCTCTTCACGTGAGAGACGCTGAATAGCAAATCCTACATGAACCAGCACAAACTCGCCAACTGCTACATCAACAAGATCGATTCTAACCTCTTGCTGGAGCTCTCCATAATCAACAAGTGCCACGTTTCCATCTCGTATTTCAAGTATTTCTGCAGGAACTGCTATACACATATATGATTATTGGATATGTCATGTGATAAAGACAACGAAAAGGAATATAGCATGAGGATATAGAAAATGATAGGTGGTTATACCATTATCTATCTTTCAAAGGGTACTTGATAATAGTAACAATATGGAATTAAAAGATAAAATAGATGTCTCATATCGCTATTTGATTTAAACTAAACCGCGCTTTTTTGCAAAAATTCCATAATCCTATTTATGAAGACAAACAAGTTTTTTTAGGTACGCCGAGAGGGAGATTTGAACTCCCGAGGTGTTATCACCAGAGGCTTTCAAGGCCTCCGCCTTTCCGGACTAGACTATCTCGGCATCAAAGTATACACATAATATGTGTGCAGGCTAAAAAAAGATTTGTGTTGACTTATCTCCTTGAATAAATGAGCACTGCCGCCGCTACTAGGATGCTAAGAATTGAACCCGCAGCCCAGGTTTGACTTTGAGGTGTAGATGGTTCTGCGCAGGTTTTAAAACGTTCGGCAATGTTTGGGTCCTCATTAAAATAAACAACATTCTTCGCAGTAAGGTAAACAGTTCCTCTTACCCCCTTTTTAGTTGGATAAACTTTCAGATGGACTATTGCATCACTTATTGGAATGGTAAT
>DALTYD010000010.1 GCA_029986255.1 Methanocorpusculum sp.
GCAACAACATCATGGAACATATGTGCGTGTCGTGTATTCGCTATGTTTCATTTGTTATGTCGTAGTTTTTTTTGCATCAATGAATTTTGTGATTCAATAACTAAGAATTTAACTGTATTTTTCTTAAAATCTGATGCGCAAACCCTACTTATAGTCCACATATAAATATGGTTATTCTAAACTATCTCATGTGATGATAATTTCCAAAAATTGACGTAATATAATGATTTTTCTAGTGTAATTTGAGAGTGATCTCAGTGTACCCCCTCACTCTCTCTCAAATGGCATACTTTGAGATCCTGTTTCTTTGAAGTATTTTCTTTTCTCTGTGGAGAGGTATTTTAGAAAGTAAACCCTTGTTTTCATTGTTTTATCTGTTCATTGCTCTATATATTTATAGAAGTACAAGAAAATATATCCATGTTTCAAAGTTTTTCGAAGATACTTAGCATCATGCTTGCCCACAGATATATTATCAAGGAACTCGCAAAAGTATAATGGATGACTTCCGGAAGGACTCTGATTCTCAGCGTTGATCGCGACGATGATATCGGATATAAAGCAGGAATAATTAGTCCTGTTGTCGGAAGAGATGTCTGTTTGGATGCAGCAACTAGGCTTGGCATTGCTGATCCAGAGGATTCAGATACAAATGCCATATTCCAGGCAATTAAAACCTATGATGTTCTCATTGGGAAAGGTGAGGACGTTGAAATTGCAGTAATCGGTGGCAATCATATGAATATGCTTGAAGGAGATCACCGAATTGCAGAACTGTTAGAAAAAGTGATTGCTGATACTGGAGTGGAAAATTGTATATTTATTTCCGATGGTGTTGAAGATGAGTTTGTCCTGCCAATTATCCAGTCTCATCTTAAAATATCTGGCGTGGTACGCGTAGTAATCAAACAACTTCCCAACATAGAAGGTACATACTATATCATTAAAAAGCTGTTTAATGATCCAAAAATTGCCAGAAGTGTTCTGGTACCGATTGCTCTTGCAATGATCTTTTATGTGCTTGCCTCATTAGTCTCCGATGAAACACCTGCAATGCTGGTTGTGGTTGGTATTATTGGTGTCTATCTTCTGATAAAGGGTTTTGATCTCGATGAGTACATTGGTTATATCTACTATGGACTTGCTGACTCGTTCCATAAGGGAAGGATGTCATTTGTTGCCTATATTATTTCTGGAATTTTAGTTATTTGTGGTGTGATCTCTGGCCTTATGAGTATCATTACTTACTATCCGGTTTCGGGAGATGTTGGGCTGCTCTACAATCTTATGACCTTTCTGTATGGTGCAATTATCTGGATGATGATTGCATGTCTTCTTGCCGCGGCTGGTAAAATTACTGACTATGTTCAGAATGAGCGAAAAGTGCGTACTCGAATATTTGTCGTTCCGTTCTTTGTAGTGGCAATTGGTCTGATTATCTACGGGATGGTAATTTATTTCCTATCCATCTCACCGATTGAACCCCTTCCATTCAATGTAACTGAGGGAATTGTAGCTATAATGCTGATGACGCTTTTAGGAATCATTGTGGCGTTTGCTGGAATTTACTACCAACCACTTATCCAGATGCATGTACTTGACTGGATCGAACAACGAATATGGCAGGATGCCGAAGATGATGATGATAAGAGTTGTGCTCCTGTGTACAGAAAGATTAAATATTAATATTTGTACTTTTATTGTCCCAGTAATACAAAAATGTGTCAATCATATCCTTCACTTAATTTCTGACGTGAGAATAATTATTATTGTAAACACTATTATTACTAGGAATTACCCAAGTGATAGCCTCGATAAATTGAAAGATAATCCTATATTTTTCTGAATTTCTACTAATAATTTGTAAAAAAATACAGATTTTATGGGAAAAAAACACAGATGTTTATGAAGCAATACGTTCTTACGAATGACATCCTCTCCTCAAACCCCGAGAGACTCTGGTTTGAATATCGGTGTGGGCAAATGCATATGGACTTTTATCCTTATGTTGGCCATATCCTGATGCAACCAGTTCTCACACTATTTATGGATGACCCTCATTAGAGCAAATGCCTCGATTGACTGAATGATGGTTTTGTAACTACGTGAGATCATTTGATGAGATCTTGTATGTTTTTTTTTCTACTATTTTGATGACATTATATCCTAATAGTGATGTAGTTCTTGATTGACATCTATCTTGTTCTTTCTCCGAGATAGTTTCTTCTAAGTTCTCAGTTCGAGGCATTATATTTGTTCTCTCATAAACCAATTTCTTCAATAACAAAAAATGCATATATATTCTCACATATGGTCACCCAGAAAAAACTAACACCTGCAATGGAACAGTTCAAGATGTTTAAGGAGCAATATCCTGATTGTATCCTCTTTATGCGGATGGGAGATTTTTATGAAACTTTCTGGGATGATGCGGAAATATGTTCACGTGAACTTGACATCGTTCTGACCTCCCGCTCCAAAGACGCCGAAGGAAATCCGATTCCTCTTTCCGGTATTCCTTTCCACGCTCTTGACATTTATCTTCCACGACTGATCCGCAAAGGATACAAAATTGCTATATGTGAGCAGATAGAAGATCCCAAAATAGCAAAGGGTTGCGTAAAACGGGATGTTATCCGCGTTGTTACACCAGGTACGGCAATTGATACGTGTGTTGTGGACTCTAGCGCGGCACATTACTTAATGGCGCTTGCAACGGACCTGAAATCCATGAGCATAGGTCTCGCTTTTCTGGATATTACAACAGGCGAATTTTTTGCTGAAGAAATTCCTATTGAGGCAAACAACGCCTCGCTTGCCACAGAGCTTGAACGTTACGCTCCAGCCGAAATTTTAGTGTCTCATCAAACTCCAAAAAATCTCATCAACTTCTTTTCTGGATGTAATTGTGTTATTACTTTTGTACGAGATCATCTCTTTATGGATGGAGTATCAGTGCTATGTACTGCTTTTGGAGTTTCATCGCTTGATGGGTATGGCTGTGCTGACTCTCCCCTCTGTATTGCAGCAGCAGCAGCAGCCCTCCAATACGCAAAGGAAACCCAAAAAACTGCGCTCCCTCACATCACTGGTTTTTCCCACCGCCATGCTAGTGATTCAATGATACTGGATGCAATAACGTTGCGTAACCTAGAAGTTCTTTCTCCGTTGCGCGGAGATCAGAGTGATACTAAAACCTTGTTTGGGTTCCTGAATCGTACTAAAACATCAATGGGTAGTCGAATTCTGCGGAATATCATTTGTGTGCCACTGCTTGACATAGTCTCAATCAATATGCGTCTGGATGCCGTTGAGTTTTTCACCTGTAGACCCGTACTCTGTAACACGCTGGGAAATCTACTATCCAAAGTTTCTGATATTGAACGAATTGCATGTCGCATTGCCATCGGGAATGCATCTCCTCGTGATCTTTTATCCCTTGCTGCAAGCCTTGCATTACTTCCTGAGATCAAAGAAGAAATTGGCGCAACATCTGGCATTTTGAATGAACAGCTATCTAGTATCTCGAATTTTTCCGATGTTGTCCGCTTAATTCGTTCCGCTATCACCGATGATCCATCGGTTGTGTACCGCAACGGGAACGTCATTCGTTCGGGATACAATGCGGATCTCGACCATCTTCGAGTGATGGTTGCATCGGGGAGAGATTGGATCGCAAATCTTCAGCAGAGTGAACGTGAACGAACAGGTATTAAATCTCTAAAAATCTCTTATAACAACGTTTTTGGGTATTATATCGAGATCACCAAAGCGAATGTGGACAAAGTCCCTCCTGAGTACGAACGTAAGCAGACCACGGTAAATGGTGAACGCTTCACGCTCCCAGCTCTTCGAGAACGTGAGGCCCTAATCGCACAGGCTGATGAGCGTATTCTTGCACTTGAGGTCATGCTCTATGAATCTCTTATTGAAATCCTGCGTAGCTATGTTTCTGCTATTAAAGAGGCGGCGGAAGGTATTGGAACTATCGATATGTTTCTTGCGTTTGCAGAACTATCCTCTATGAATCGATATGTGCGACCTGAATTTTCCACAGGCGATGAACTATTGGTTCGTGATGGTCGTCATCCCATTGTTGAAGATTCTGTTCGTGGTGGATATATTCCTAATGATATTGAAATGAGCGCATCAGGTGATCAGATTCTAATCTTGACAGGTGCCAACATGGCTGGAAAGTCAACCTATATGCGAAGTGTTGCTTTAATCTGTATTATGGCCCAGATTGGGTGTTTTGTCCCGGCACGTTATGCAAAGATAGGCATGGTGGATAGGATATTTACCAGGGTTGGAGCATCCGATGATCTTGTTGGTGGCCAGAGCACGTTTATGGTGGAGATGCTAGAGTTAGCCAATATTCTTAACAATCTCACTGAAAAAAGTCTAATTCTTTTGGATGAAATCGGACGTGGAACAAGTACTGTGGATGGATACTCCATTGCCCGTTCAGTACTTGAGTATTTGCATGGGAAAGGAGTGCGTGGCCCACGTACGCTCTTTGCCACCCACTTTCATCAGCTTATCAGTATGGAGCAGACGTTTCGCCGCATGAAGAACTACCATTTTGCTGTTAAGGAGGATAAGCATGAAATTACGTTTTTACGAAAATTAATTCCTGGTGCAACCGATAGGAGTTATGGTATTCATGTTGCACGGATAGCTGGAGTTCCAAAAAAAGTCATATCTCGTGCGGAAGCTATTTTGAATCAAATTCTCCAAGAGGATGCACGTTCTTGCAATAGAAAGTATTATACGCAAATGCTTCTCGTGGATACTGCATTTGAACCGTTGACCCCTACTGTACCCGCGGTTGAAAAACGAATCCGTGAGGTTAATATCAACGAGATGACACCGATGCAAGCCTTGATATTTGTCACTGAACTTAAGTCGATGTTGGAGAGAGGATAATGGGTGTCATCGTTGTTCTAGACGAGGAAACTATTAATCATATTGCTGCAGGTGAGGTTGTCGAACGGGCGGCATCAGTAGTTAAAGAACTTGTTGAAAATTCAATTGATGCTGGAGCGAAGCGAGTTTGGATTGATATTTCGGCAGATAAAACCTCTGTGACCCGTATAGCGGTCACAGATGACGGTTTTGGCATGGATAGCGACGACGCCCAACTTGCCTTCCATCAGCATACAACGAGCAAAATTTCGCGGCCTGAAGATCTTCTAACCATTGGAACCCTTGGCTTTCGAGGTGAGGCAATGGCAAGCATAGCCTCAATATCCCAGGTCACGCTTATAACCAAAAAACGAGGTTCTCAAAGTCCTGAGGCAACTCGTGTGGTTATACATGGTGGAAAACTCATTGAACATACTGTAACAGGCGCTCCTGAAGGAACTAGCGTTGTTGTTGAGAATCTTTTCTTTAATACCCCTGTGCGGAGAAAATTTCAGAAGACCATTGCAACTGAACTTGCTCATATCTATGATATAGTAGAGAGACTTGCCCTTGCCCATCGTGAAATTTCGTTTTTACTATCATACCAAGGAAAAGAACGGTTTCATACTTATGGCAATGGTAGGTTTGAGGATGTGATCGTTGCAGTGTTTGGCCAGACATTTGCTCGAGAGTTGGTATCGGTTGAGGGAACATATGGTATTGTGAAGGTCGTTGGGTTTATTAGTCGTCCTGGGCATGAGATGAAAAGCACTCCAAGCAGATTTTATCTATCTATTAATCATCGACAGGTAACATCTCGACAAGTTTTGTGGGCAGTGCGCAGAGGATATGGTACCCTTCTTCCGAAGGATATGTACCCTGCTGTCTTCTTGGATCTGGAAATTGATCCGTCTGATGTGGATGTGAATGTACATCCAACGAAAAAAGAGGTGCGACTTTCCCGAGAACGAGATGTACTGGAGGGGGTACAGGATGCGATATATTGTGTTCTGCATGAACAACGAGTGTTTGGCATGGAAACTGCATCAAAACTTCCGCCATCACCCTTGAATGAGGAATGTGAGGTTTCTTATGGCGTTGCATCGTCAATTCCATCTGAAACATCTCTAGATGCAAGATGCTCTCTCTCTCCAAAGGCGCCTGTTTGTACCTCGCTAAAATCTCCTGTTGCAGCAACCTTTCATCTGACTGATAAACAGTTGCGACGGACAGAATTCTTTGAACCACCTTTGGAAACGACAGAGTTTGTTCCTGAAGTTTTGGGCCAGATTGCTGATACATATATTCTTGCTCGTAATGAAATTGGAGATCTAGTGGTGGTTGATCAGCATGCAGCTCACGAACGAATTATGTATGATCTCTTACTTTCTCAGCATGCCCAGGGGTTGTCTGGTCAGGAGCTGATTGTTCCCGTTCAGTTGAAACTTACACAAAAAGAAGCGGCGCTTATCCCAGATATGCTCCCTTTGCTTAAGGAAGCTGGATACACGCTTGAACCATTTGGAAAGGACATATGGCTGGTACGCACAGTTCCTGTAGTCTCGACATCGCTCGGTGATCCAAGAGTGATTCATGAGATAATTTCTCAAGCTCTAGAAAATCATTCTTTATGTGATGGAGAGAATGTGCTTGATCACGTGCTGAAGATTGAGGCCTGTCGTTCGGTGGTAAAGGGGGAAACCCCCTTGACAATGGAACAGATGCAGCGCCTTCTCCGTCAGCTAATGGCCACTCAATCTCCATATACTTGTCCTCATGGAAGACCTACAACGATCTTACTGACGAAGGAGAAGCTTGCTGCGATGTTTTTGAGAACGTGATTTCTGTTCGGTGTTTTTGTTTTTTTTCATATAGGCTTCTCTAAGTGCTAAATCATAAAAATAGTACTTATTCAACAAAACCAAAATCCACGCTAAAATATCATGATTTTCATTTCAAAAATGATGATTATATTTTTGCAGTGGGGATGATGTTTTTGTATCAGGGATTGCTTATTTGATGTTTACACTACCGATTTCTTGATGAATCTGTTTTTTTACACTAGACTAGAATTCTTTCTGGATGTTTTATCTGGCATAGGATAATATGGTTGCTAGGAGAGGCATATACAGCTCGCTCTACTTAAGGCATATATTCCCTCACATCTTCATCTTGCATTAGAACATATTTCATCTTCTTGCGTTTTTATATTTTACCTCAATACTCCTTTACCATGATGATTCATGCGACAGCCTTTTTCTAGGGATGTCTCTTTGTTCTACTTATCTCTCTCCTTCTGTTTTTTTATGGCGTTTTGTACTTGATTTATTGGGCAGAGAGACAATTTTCATTTTTTAGGAAGGATGTCCTTGTTTCATTTTATGAATAAAAAACTGATATCTTTTGTGTATCCCAATCAGCGTTTTCCATGCCAAAGTATGGAGGATTACCACACCAGCATCTTCATCACAAAAAGCAGTGCTGTCGCACCTATTAGATCAATTGAACTTGTTACAACTGGTACTCCAAAATTATCTGGATCATATCCCATTCGGTAACTGAACACTGCTGTATAATATCCTAAGAGATTCATTAATGTAATCACAACCATTCCAGCTACAACTGCTAATTGCACCATTGGAAGAAGACCTGGTGTTGTAATCCCAATTGTATTAGCAGCAGAATGTGCAACTCCTCCCATGAGAGGTAAAATGAGAAGAGAATATACATAATTTTCTGCAAAATGCCATAGTATCGTTTTAGAAGGTATTATATCTGCGTTTATCAGGCCCATATGCATCTCTGTTGCAACTCGTGATGTAAGAATGCCTCCGATTGATCCACACCCATTCATAAAAGGAGCCATTAGGATCAATATTGCAGCTGCAGCAATCAAACTGTCTAGATTATCTGTATACAATACACCTGCCCCAATTCCTAGGAACGAAAGTGGAGCCAGTAATGGGACTCCCTCTCTCAATACATCTTTCACAGTATCTGTTACTTGGCCTATTGATACAATCATCCACACAATCATTATCAACACCACTATTCCCAGAAGTATCCTTAGTTCTTCTGGAATAATCATTATCAGAATTGCTGTAATTATCAAAAATGGTAGAGTTATCATATCTCCAAACGTTGTAACTATAGGTGCTCCTACCATATCGAGATTCCAACCCATACGATAGCATAGAATTGATGTAACAATTCCAATAAGGGTTACAATCATACCTGCAACAGTTCCTGAAACAAGAGAAATAATCACCATGTCTCCAAGACCAATAGTATCAGTACCTGTTATGCCACAGATAAGCTTCCCAAATAATGCAAGAAGCACTGAAATAATCGTTGTTAGCAACATAGAAGCACGCAAATTATCTCCTAGGTCAGTCCCTCGTGAAAACCGAACTTCAAATGCACCTAGGTGCATCGACGACGACAACCGTGACGTCAGAATACCAGCTATTGCTCCGCGCATATTTATTGATGGAGTAACTAGGACCATCAGTCCGGGGATTAGCAAAAAAATCTTATTTACTGATCCAAGATAAATTCCCGCAATAAACGATAAACTGATACTAATTAAGAGTGTGAAGAATCCAGTAAGAAACTCATCGCACTCCGAGAACGCTCGGCGTCCAACTATCGCCAATTTCATCCGGAGTCACCTCATCACTTAGCATAATAATAGCATACCTATACGTTATTGTGACGTATCAAGACTTTGTCCCAAAAGGATGTATCATCCCCTGGAGGTGGTCATACGTATTTTCTGATGAATTAGTGTTGAATGACAGTGTATTTTTTAGTTCCTTCATTGCTCTCATAATGTATTTTCAATGAATGAGAGATATGAAGTTAATTTGAAGAAAGAAAATGATGTTTTTTTCCAAAATTAGAGTAATCTTTAAAATATATTTTTTCTTTGTAAACGCATCCTTGCTATTGCATAATTAGGAAAACATTATGTCTTTCTGCTGAACTGCAGTCTCTGTTACGTCCGATCTTTACAGTTATAAGTACTTTTGTAAAGTCCTCTGTGTAAATTATTGTTCGCTGTTCGCGGGTAGCATTCATCCCTGCCTCTCTACAAACTTCCTTGAGTTCTGATCCATCTAGACTTTGGCCTTTTTTTCAATTTCTGAAAGTGACACAGTCTTTTTGAGTTTCATCTTTTTTTGTGTGAATTTCAAGAATTTTCTTTTTTTCTCCGCATCTGGTAGCGTAAACTTAATTGTGCGTTCCAATCGTCCTGGATGAAGCAAGGCTTTTTCAAGAATGTCGATGCGGTTGGTTGCACCTATTACCATAACATTTCCACATATTTTGGATTTCCCCGTTCAGCAAGTATTTGTACAAGTGTTCTGTTGCTCTCATAAGAACAGGGAGACTGGGTATCGTTTTCGCATGCTGCACCAATAGCATCTCTATCTCATTGGTGGATATAATAGCTTATGCCTGTTCTCTGGCAAGTTGAAACAGTTCGTGTACTAATCTTTCACCTTCTACGATGACGTCTGGGTGAGTTCTGATCCTATCATGTAGTAAATGTTGTCCCTGTATGATATGCGCGATGTTTTGGCAAACAGTGTTTTATCCTGTTCCTGATGGGCCGAACATAAAAATTTCTTTGTTGGGGAATTTCCAAACAGTTTCAAACAATTGAGTTGTGAGTTAATGGTTAATTCTACTGATTCGTCAAGCACTTGTTTTTGATAATCTAGACCATCAATATCGTCTTAGATAATGTCTGATGTATTCACAACGTACATTGCAAACACCTGGCTCTTCTATTTTTTTGGAAGAATCTATACAATGCGAAAAGATTGTGGGTGCCTGTCACAACGTGTTCCGGTCATGGTATCTTTTGGATCTACTTTTTTACGGACCCGTGAAAGAAATTGTGCTCCCGTGGAACTTTGAATTACTCATGGATATCGTCAATAAACTGCTTCGATTGTTCCAAGAATTAGTGGTAGACTGCGATAGTTGTTGAGTTTATCGGGCAATTTCTTTATTTCTTGTTTGTACTGCTTTCTCCGTGATTCTGCCTCTACAATCTTGAGCTGAAGTTGTTGTATTTGTTCGCGGATTTCAAAGTTTCTGCTCTCATGGGCAATGTTTGTTTTATGATGCTGGTAAGTTCGCTTTTCTTTATGGATAGATTTTCTTTTCCGATCGTTTTTTGGGGATTTTGTATCCCATATTCACGATGAGGTAGTATTCGGTATTTCTGACCTGGAAAATTATGGGTATATCTGTGTATCTTAGAAAAATAACTTCTTACATGGATTTTTTATTTTTGAGATCCGGAATAATTTTTCAAAATGTATTGGTATCCGAATTGTTAATGAGGTAGAAATGGAATATAGAGTATGATGAATTTATCATGCAAATAGAATACTGTGAGTTATGTGGGACCTCTCTCACCAAAAAGGGAAAATTGGTGCAGATTGAAGGTGCCAAACCGATGAGGGTTTGTGATAAATGTGCTAAACTCGGTACGGAGGTCCAGGTATCGAAACCTGCATCTACTGGATTTGGCAGGACGTCAGTCTTGCACAGAGGGTTAGTGCATGCCTCCTCAACTGCGATACCTCGTAAGCGTGATATGTTTGATTATATGGAAGGTGATATTGTTGAGGATTTTTCAAAACGCATTGCATCAGCACGACAAGCAAAGGGTTTTTCTCAGAAAGATCTTGCTTTCGTTTTGAAGATGCAGGAAGGCGATATTAAAAAATTGGAACGTGGAGAAAGAGAACCTACTGAGGTGGAACGCAAAAAGCTTGAGGCAGAACTTGATATTAAGCTTTTGGATAGAGACGGAGGTTCCAATGTTTTTCAGTCCGGAAACGTTTCAACAACGACATTTGGTGATATTCTCCAGATAAAACGGAAATAAACGAAACAAATTGATCATGGTACCTCCTCTTATCCTTATTAATTTTAAATCGTATCGTGAAGGATCCGGAAACAATGCGGCTCAGATTTGTTCTGCTGCTGAGACTGTAATGCAGGAATCTGGTGTGATCATCGGGGTTGCTCCGCAGTTTACTGAGCTGCATCAGTTCTGCAAGCATTATGATATTCCAGTGTATTCACAACACATCGATCCTATTGAGGGAGCGTTTACTGGGCATATCCCTGCATTTACCGTTCGGGAAGCAGGCTGCACAGGAACGCTGATCAATCATTCTGAGCGATGTCTGTCAATTGCGGATATTGAGGCGACAGTTACTGCGGCAAAAATCCATCAATTAGAATCAGTAGTTTGTACAAATAATGTTGCTGTTTCTGCTGCGGTTGCTTTATTTGCTCCTACTTATATTGCGATTGAACCCCCAGAACTAATTGGATCTGGTATCTCTGTTGCAAAGACCGAACCTGATATTATATTAGGCACAGTTGATGCAGTGAATCGGATAAACTCAGAGGTGCACGTACTGTGTGGTGCGGGTATCCAGTCAGGCGAGTGTGTGAAAAATGCTCTCTCACTTGGTACTGATGGTGTTCTTATTGCATCCAGTGTGGTGAAAGCACAGGATCCTGAGATTGCGCTATGGGATCTTGTGTCTTTGCTATGAATTTTTTTGGGATTATTTATTTTGTGTTATTCTCAGAAAAACATTTTTTGCAGTTTCTATCACCCTTTTGCATCTCCATATCTGCCGATTGCATCTCTATCATCCTAATAACTAATACTGAATCATGCCTAGATCAATAATGCAGATGTCAGAAACTTTTGAACTTATTTCATCTTTTTCCCCTCGTGGCTCACAGCTGGAGGCAATTTCTGAGTTGACTGCAGGAATTCGGGCCGGTGAACAGTATCAAACACTTTTAGGGGTGACTGGGTCTGGTAAAACATTTACAATTGCCAATGTTATTCAAAACGTTCAGAAACCAACCCTTGTTCTTGCCCACAATAAAACTCTAGCGGCTCAACTTTACAATGAGTTCAAGGAGTTTTTCCCGAACAACCATGTGGAATACTTTGTTTCTTACTATGATTACTATCAACCAGAATCCTATATTGCAAAAAAAGATCAATACATTGAAAAAGACGCCCAAATTAACCAGAAGATTGAAATGATGCGCCTTGCGGCAACTGCTTCACTTCTCTCTCATCGTGATACGATTGTTGTTGCTTCGGTTTCCTGTATTTATGGTCTTGGTAACCCTGAGAATTTTTGCAATCTTGGATTTGAATTGCGATGTGGTCAGCAGATATCTCGTCGTGATATCATGAAAAAGTTAATGTCTATCCTCTTTGAAAGAAACGATCTTGAACTTATTCCCGGACGATTCCGTGTTAAGGGGGATACGATTGATCTCATTCCTGGCTATTTCAATTCGATTATTCGAATCGAAATGTTTGGAGATGAGATTGATCGCATATCTGAGATTGACAAAAATACTGGTAAGGAAAAAGAGCGACTAGACTATTTCTATGTGTATCCAGCTCGCCATTTTGTCATGCCTGACTCTGAGATCCAGCGGAGCCTATCATCGATTCGTGCAGAACTTGACTATGTTCTTGCAGCAGGCCATCTTGACACTCTCTCAGCACATCGCTTAAAACAGAGAACTGAGTATGATCTTGAGATGATTGAGGAGACGGGTTCTTGTAAGGGCATTGAAAATTATTCCCGTCATTTTGATGATCGGATCGTGGGAGAAAAACCATTCTGCCTTCTGGATTATTTCCCTCGCGAATTTTTGATGGTTATTGATGAAAGTCATCAGTCACTTCCCCAGATACGAGGTATGTACAACAGTGATCATTCTCGGAAGCTTTCCCTCGTTGAATATGGATTCCGACTTCCGAGTGCATTTGACAACAGACCCCTAACGTTCCAGGAATTTGAAAATTACATGCATCAGGTCATTTTTGTTTCAGCAACGCCGGGAGAATATGAACTTTCTCATTCCAATGGTGTTGTGGAACAAGTTATTCGGCCAACTGGTCTTGTAGATCCGATTGTGAAAATTAGGCCTATTGCTGGACAGACAGATGATATCATCCGAGAGATCCATGCAGTAATTAATCGAGGTTATCGTGCTCTTCTTACCACACTGACAAAAAAGCTTGCAGAGGAATTAACTGAGTTTCTTGTACAACATGGTATTAAGGCCCGCTATCTCCACTCGGAGATCCAGGCCCTTGAACGTATCGAGTTGATCCGTCAATTGAGACTTGGTTTATTTGATGTATTAGTCGGTATCAATCTTCTGCGTGAAGGTCTTGACATTCCTGAGATTGGGTTTATTGGTATTCTTGATGCTGATAAAGAAGGTTTTCTTCGTGACTCTCGTAGTCTGATCCAGATCATCGGACGAGCCGCTCGGAATGCTGATTCCTGTGTTGTTCTTTACGCCGACAATTTTACTGAATCGATGCGTGTTGCAATGTTTGAGACTTTACGCAGACGTGAGATACAACTTGCGTTCAACGCGAAACACGGTATTATTCCAAAAACCATCACAAAACCGATACGTAAGAAGGAGGTTGAGATAAAAGATATAAAACATCTACAAAAATCAGACCTTCCAAATCTTATAATCGAACTTGAGACCGAGATGAAGGCAGCTGCCAGTTCCCTGGATTTTGAACGTGCAATTGAAATCCGAGATATGATCAAGGGATTGCGAGACGTTTCCTAACACTATCTCCCCATACCCTTTATGCAGTAATAGATCTCTCTCGAACTCTTAATAACCTTCTTTCAACTATAAATATATGTTATGACTCTTGCACTCTTGTCGGTCTGGGATAAAACCGGTATCATTGATCTAGGAAAAGCATTGGTAGATAAAAATATTGGTATTCTCAGTTCGGGTGGAACTGCAAAAACTCTTCGAGCTGCTGGAATCCCTGTTCAGGATTTGTCTCAGTACACTGGATTTCCTGAAATAATGAATGGTCGTGTGAAGACGTTGCACCCGAAAGTGCATGGAGGTTTGCTTGGCCGCCGTGGCACTGATGATGAGGTTATGCAGAAACATGCCATTGAAAGCATCGATATTCTCTGTGTTAATCTATATCCGTTTGAGGCGATGTCAAAAAGGAATCTCTCGTTCGATGAACTGATTGAATTTGTGGATATTGGTGGCCCCGCGATGATACGCGCCGCTGCTAAGAATTTTAAAGATGTTGCTGTGGTGGTGGATCCAAGTGACTATTCAATTGTGATTGATGCGGTCAATGGTGAAGGATTCACCTATGAGCAAAAGCTTGATCTTGCTGCAAAGGCATTTTCCCGAACTGCAGCATATGATGCTGCAATCTCAAACTATCTTAATAGTATTAATTCTGAGTTTCCTTCAACTTTCACAGTACAATTTTCTAATGGGCGCTCTCTTCGATATGGAGAGAACCCTCATCAAAAAGCTGCAGTATATGGAACGTCTGGTATTGCAGGTCAAATCGCTTTACAGGGTAAGGAGATGTCATATAACAATTATCTGGATGTGCAAGCAGCGGTTAGCCTTTGTCGCGAATTGCCTTCACCCGGAACTGTTATTGTGAAACATAACAATCCTTGTGGGGTTGCTACGGGTCCAACTCAACTTGAGTCGTATCTTAAAGCTCGAGATGTAGATCCCATCTCCGCTTATGGTTCAGTTGTGGCGATGAATAGCCAGGTTGGAAAAGATGTTGCAGATGCGATCTGCTCCACGTTTGTTGAGGTGCTCATTGCTCCGTCTTTTACTCCTGAGGCACGTGAGGTTCTGAAAATAAAGGAGAATTTACGAATTTTGGTCTTTCAACCTGAAGTTATGGCAGATGAACTGCGGACGATTGATGGGGGTGTGTTGGTTCAGCGAACTCCAAAGTATGAGGAGGGCTGGACTGTTGTGTCAAAACGTGTTCCTACTGATTCTGAAATTGCGGCGATGAAATTTGCTTGGAAAATTGTGAAATATGCAAAGAGCAATGCAATTGTCTACTCGAACTCAACTGAGCTGGTGGGTATTGGTGTCGGTCAGATGAATCGGGTGGATTCTGCTAAAATTGCTGTGATGAAAGCGAGGAAGTTTGGAAGAACAATGAAGGATACAGTTGTTGCCTCGGATGCGTTCTTACCGTTCTCTGATACGCTTGAGGTTGCAGCAGCGGCTGGGGCAACCGCTCTCATTCAACCAGGTGGTTCAATCCGTGATGCTGAGATTATTGCACGTGCTGATGAGCTTGGTATTGCAGTGGTGTTCACTGGTATCCGCCATTTTCGGCATTAATCTTTTTAAACATTTTGCAGTGCGCTATTTTTCTTTTCTGACATTATTAAACATTAATTTTTGATCATTTAAATATTAGATCATTAATTACATCTTAGAGATCATGCAATAGTATTCATATTTACAGAATGGAGATGATACATTTTGCCTATTGGTCTTCCAGAAATATTGCCATGTCTTTTGATTTTGCTAAAATGCGTCTTGTAGGTCATTGGATAGATTAGATAACTCTTACCATTTTATGTATTATACCAGTTATTGAATGGCTACTTCTGCTTGGTTTTACTGTTCGTGTGTGCTCCAGTGGTGGAGCAAACCTTGAGGAATGGATAAAGATGCTATCTGATGGTATTTTGGTGTGGTTCATTGGTCTTGTTTTCTTCTTATTACTGTATTGTATCAATGAGCGTCTTGTTCATCATCGCCAATGTTATGCAGTTGGATCCAATTGCCATGATTGATGTCCATACAACTGTTACTGCCATGACGGAGTCTGTATGGATGTTCCATTTCTTTTTTTGCTTATTGCCCTTATCTATAAGTATTGTATCTTCTTTGGCTCTTGTTAGGTTTGCAACGGAGAATAGTTTTGGTTCCGCATTTCGGATCATAGATCTATTTCGGATTATTTGCAAAATATTGGGAATCATCGTTTTTTTCCAAATTGCATGAGTTTGCTGAGAATTGAGTTCACATATTTTTGTAAATTCCAAAAGACGAACTACATTTATTTTTGGATATCGTTGCTCTTATATATTTAATCAAGTAAGCATCAGAAAATAAGGATGAGTTACTAATGGATGATATGGGAAAAGGATATTTTTATAGACCAAAAGCATTTCAGTGTATCATCTTTTTTAGAAGTAGAAGCACACAAAAAAGTTCATCATCTATCCCATTCTAAATTATAGAAGTTATAATTTTAAGATGGAGCGAGGGTTGCCAAGCCAGGTTAAAGGCGCAGGGTTTAGGACCCTGTCTCAAGGAGTTCATGGGTTCGAATCCCATCCCTCGCATTGTCTCTATTATTTTGTTTCTATCATTTTTCTCATTTTCTGGAACCCTCCTCCTTTAAAGATGAGCTTGATCTTTTTCGAAGCTATAGGATTTTGTATCGTATCCTCATGATTGTTTGTTCTTAGGGTGGCATCTCATATGATTTATGTGCGGTATAAGAGTTGAAGAATAGCTATTTCACGTCTGCGAGTAACGTGTTATTATTGTTCACATGGATGGTATGTTTGAAATATAGACTGTCAAGTAGATGAATCGCATCTGCCTGTTTCTTGCACATCTCCCTGATGATATAATTTATTTGATCTAAGACAATATAATTAGCAACATCTATGTTGCCTCGTTCCATTTTTATTCTCCCGATTCTTTTTTTGCTGATGGTAGTCAGCATTTTTGCTACGACCTGCATCGGAGTTTCTGGTCTTTCTCTCTTTTCTTTTGACACAGATATGATTCAGAAAATACTGTTTGAGGTTCGACTTCCCCGTGTATGTAGTGCTGTGTTGGTTGGGCTTGGATTGGCTGCAGCGGGATGTGCAATGCAGGGTCTATTCCATAATTTGATGGCTGATCCTTACCTTCTTGGAACATCTTCTGGAGGATCTTTGGGAGCCGCGTGTGCAATTGTGTTTTTTGATGGAATGTTTATGCCTATTTTTGCATTTTTTGGAGCAGTTCTTTCAACAATTGTGGTGTATATTATCTCTCTTCGGCATGGACGCGTTGCAGTCGAGGTACTACTTTTATCAGGTATCACTGTATCACTGTTTTTATCGGCGATGCTGTCATTTCTCATGTATATTTCCGGAAATTCTCTGCGTCAGATTATGTTTTGGATGATGGGTGGATTCTGGAATGTGTACTGGGATGATGTGCTTTTGGGTCTTTTAATTCTTGTAGCAAGTCTTGTGATGCTTGTGTTTTCTCGTGATTTGAATGTTATGACCCTCGGAGAAGAAGAGGCATTACATCTTGGAGTGAATACTGAAAAAACAAAAAGAATTCTTTTGTTGCTCTCATCATTTATCACAAGCATTTCTGTTTCGATATCTGGGTGCATTGGTTTTGTAGGTTTAATAATTCCTCATATTATGCGAGTTTTAACTGGACCGGATCACAGAGTTCTTCTACTTGCCTCAATGATGGCGGGAGCGACTCTCCTTATGTGGGCTGATACAATTGCACGGATACTTCCTGTTGAAATTCCAGTTGGAATTATTACAGCATTCTTGGGTGCACCATTCTTTATTTATCTTTTGCGGAGGAGGTTACAGATATGACACCGATGATTTCTGTGGATCAGTTGTCGGTTGAATATGGAGATCAAAAGGTTCTCTGTGATCTGTCGCTTGACATCGAAGAAGGGCAGTTCATTGGCATTCTCGGACCCAATGGGTGCGGAAAAACAACTTTTTTGCGCGTCTTGTCTCGAATTCTTGCTCCGGATACTGGGACTGTCATCATCAAGGGGCTTGATGTTGAGGAGTATAATACGCGGGAGCTTGCACGGATTTTAGGATGTGTGCGACAGGAAACGGATGTTGTATTTCCATTTACCGTCCGTGAAATCGTGATGATGGGTCGCTATCCTCATATAGGGAGGATTGTGCCTTTGTGTGAAGATGATATGGCATTGGTAGAAAAAGCAATGCAGTGGACAAATACATTGCATCTTGCCAATAAACTGATAACTGAGGTGTCTGGAGGTGAACGCCAGCGGGTATTGATTGCTCGTACACTGGTACAACAACCGAAAATTTTGCTATTGGATGAGTCAACATCTCATCTTGATATTAATCATCAGATGGAAATACTGAGTTTGATTCAGGAACTGACACCAAAAATTACTGTGATTGGAGTTTTTCATGATTTTAATCTTGCATCTTATTTCTGTGATCAGCTGATTCTGATGAATAGTGGGAAGATCGTGGCTATAGGGCCTCCGGAGGATGTGTTAACAGAGGAACGGATTTCTGAAAACTTTTCGGTGAAAATGCTTGTACATATGCATCCTCTAACAGGAAAGCCATATCTAGTTCCTGCATATGATGTTGAGGTAGTTGCAGATGGATTCCGTATTCATGTAATCTCTGGAGGGGGTTCTGGTTCGGAACTGTATCATGTCCTGCTATTGCATGGATTTCATGTTACTGCAGGTGTACTTGCAGCTAATGATTCTGATGCGATGGCAGCCACATCGCTTGGCATTGAGGCTGTGATTGAGCCCCCATTTGCGGCCGTTTCTGATGCGGCAGTTGAACGCTTGTATGATATGATCGTGAAAGCAAATGCGGTGGTAGTTGCAGGGATGCCAATCGGTCCTGGAAATCTGGAAAATTTGTCAGTTCTGAAGCGTATTGATGTACCGGTGTACTTCCTTGGACGATGTGAGGATTACGCGAATGGTGCGGTAGACACTCTTTTTTCGGAACTTATTGAGGATGGAGCGGTTACTGTGATGTCGGTTGCTGATTTGATACGGCGGATTCTTCCATGAGAAGGTTTGGTGTTTCCACGAGTTGTTTACTGGAAGAGCCGCTTTCTGATGCTCTGATGCTCCTTTCGGATATATGTGATCTTGTTGAGATTCAGTGTGATGCAAGGCATTCTCTATTTTTATATGAGAATGTCTGCAAGGAATTTGATCTTCGGTACACACTCCATGCCCCATCTGGAGATGGTAATATTGCATCGGTGTTTGAACCAATTCGTCAGGCGAGTCTTGAGGTGATCCGTGAGACAGCAGAAGTTGGCACTAGGATCGATGCAGAAATGTTAGTGATTCATCCTGGTTTTTGTCTATTTCCTGATGATAGAGATGCATCAACTGCTGCGTTACTTCTGAGTTTTGACGAGCTTGGGGAGATGCAGAGAGAGAACTCCTTTCGATTTTCTGTGGAAAACCTTGGATTCTGGGAATCCTGCATGTTTCAGACACCGGATCTTCTTGTATATATTCGTGAGTGTGGCTGGTCATTTGTTTTGGATGTGGGCCACGTAAACCTGACGCAAACTCTCGTTCCGTGTCTATTAGCGAAACCAGATCATTTGCATTTGCATGATAACAGAGGGACATTGGATGAACATACGGCATGCGGTTCGGGAACAATTGATTTTTCACAGGTAATTGCTGCGGCTGGTTCTGCGACGATGATTGTGGAGGTTATGCACTTTGGTGACGTGGAGCGCAGTCTTTCGTTTCTCAATGGATTGTAGATGAATGCACGATAGATGAGTTATTGTTCTCAATAATCAAAATTCGTTACGTTGTTGTCATTCAGAAAAGGAATCTTGCTCAATCTTATCCCTGTATTCACGTTCCTTATCCGCATATGATGATATACTTGGATGCTCCAACTGCCACTCGGTACGACGGAGAATTCCATGAATTGTACTTGCCTCTCTAACTGTTAGATTTGTCCTACCAAGCACTCGTTTTGCAAGAAGAATCGTGGTTTCGCGTTTCTCTATTGGATGCTCAATCGCTTCAAGGAAGCGTTCTAAATGTGAATATAGAGCATCCATTTCGATGTGACTAGCGAGCATATATTCTCCACGTGGTAGGTGTGCAAGTTCATAGCAGATAATACCTATTGCATGTGAGATGTTCATGATTGGGTACTCTGGTGAGGTTGGAATTGTTGCAACAATATTGCATCGACGAATTTCATCGTTGTTTAATCCCCAGTTCTCTCTTCCGAACAAAATAGAGATTCGTCCATTTACATCCTTAACCATTTCTCGAAGTTCCAACGGTGAGTAGTATGGAATCCTCATTGGATTTGACACTGATTTCGCCAGACCTCCAGTTGTTGCAACTGTAAGACTACTGCGAGAAAACACCTCATCTAATGTTAATATCTCCGCAGACTCTAGCACATCATTTGCATGCGATGCTCGTGTGCTTGCATCCATCGTTATCTTCGGTGGCTTTACTAGAACCATGTTATGAAATCCAAAATTTTTCATAACTCTGGCTGCAAATCCAATATTCCCCTCATACAGAGGCTCAACGAGCACAATATCGATTTGCGGCATTTATCGTCTGACCGCCCTTACAGTTTCTCTGAGAATTGATGGTCCTGCATCGTACACAGCATTTCCTACAACAATTGCATCTGCATACTGCCCCATCTCCTCTGCCTTTTTGGCATTATTGATGCCACCCCCGTAAAATATTTGAATATCGTCTACGGCCTCGTTGACAGCTTTTGTGACTTCAGGGTTTCCATAGATTCCACTATATTCAATGTAGAACACTGGCATGTGATAGTATTTCTCTGCAACACGTGCATATGCTGCAACCTCCTCTGGAATGAGATCGCATTTTGCTTGCGTTAGTTTTCCAACTGCTGAGTCTGGATTCATTACTACATATGCTTCGCCTATAACCTTATCCCAGATTATTGGGAAGCACTGTGCCCACTCCTTGTGAAGACCCGTAATGAACAGAGAATTTGCAGCATTTAATACTGTTGGAACAAACACTAGATCCATCCCATCAAATCGTGCCCCTGTCGGCTCTGCTGGTTCAACCACTACTGGCAGTCCAGAGTCATGAACCTGTTCATAGAGGTCTGCAAGTTTTTCAGGTGTTACATCCAATGTTCCTGATAACATCAAAACGTCTGTTCCACTTGCTGCAATTTCTGCAATTGCCCCGTCACTTATTACCTTGTCAGGATCGAGTTTGGTAATATGTCTCCAATCTTTCCAATTTGTCATTTTCCACACTTTTTTTTAGCTTTATTCTTGTATTCGCTTAACTGTTTCCTGTCAATTCCAGTTTGGTGGGACAGTGTTTGAACCGTCGCATTCTTTAGAAGCGTACAGCTGTATATTCCTGCAAATGCAAGGGCTTTTAGGTGTTCTGGTTCGATATCGAGCGGTATCAAGCTTGCAATTCCTTCATTGAATTCTGCCTTATTGATCAATTTAGGTGCTTGTACACCTATTTGCTCTGCTACTCTCTTCTGATGCTTACAAATAGTTGATACCGATGTACCTGTTGCAAGAGAAAGACCTGCAGGATGTACCCCTACGAATGCATTTGGATCTTCATATCCTGCTGCAACATACTTTTTGAGAGTAATGATTGGAATCCCATATTGTTTCATCCTGGCAAGATTGCTGGCGCGTATTGCTTCTGTGAGAAGCTTGTTTGCCTCATTCTCGGTGAGACCTACTGCCATTATGTCACTCTTTTTTGCACTTGCTAGGCTTGCAATGTCCACGATCCCTTTATCGATGAATGCAGAACTAATTTTTGAATGACTGCGACCATGGCGCGGTGTGACATGTGCGATGATAAATTTTTTAAGTTCTGTTCGCTTGCGAAGCAGTCCTAAAACTGTATTAGCATCTTGAATCATTTTATCCGCATCATTCCTGGGTATATTGAGTTTTGCCATCAGATCTTCTGAGGAAATTCCGGCAAGTTCCGATATTGCATAGATGTGGGTAGCGTTCAGTTTTTCAATTCCGATCTCAGTCATACCTGGCAGCATCTTAAATGCTTCTGCATTTGTTTTAATGTGGGAACAAAGGGGGCAGCCGATCTTCCAGGCTGGAGAGCCTTTTCGAAGAAGTTGAACATGGTTGAGGTGATGGATGGAACAGATCTCATTCATTTTGGCTGCATTACCCCAGGTCGCTGGAGGTAGGCTAATGTTGAAGTTACACTTTGGATATCCTGAACATCCAATGAATTGAGAATTGCCAGCACGTCGAATTCGGAGTGGCGCACTACAAACAGGGCACATACCAACAGTCTGTTCTTCCCGGGTGCGATCCATAAGATCTTGACCGATTTCTATTTTGTTCTCTTCTAGTTCATCAAAGATGGACGAAAGCATATTCCTTGACTCAGTTAAGACTTCGTTCATAGTCTTGGTTCCAGAGGTAATATTCTCCATTGACTCTTCTAAAGTTTTGGTCATTGTTGGAGCGGTAATAGTATCCGCAAATTTTTCAAGTGACTCGGTAACTGCCCGACCAACGATAGTTGGTTTCATAGGGTTTCCTTCAATGTACTTTCTTCCAATTAGTTTACTGATGACCTCATGTCGAGTACTTTTAGTGCCAAGTCCAAGTTCCTCCATTCTCTGAATGAGTTTGCTCTGGGAATAGCGTGCTGGGGGATGAGTTTCTTTTTCATCGCAGTTTTTATTTATGAGCGTGAGGCGATTATTGATGGACAACTCAGGAAGTCTTGTTTCTTCAGCTTTGCTGTAAGGGTACACAGAATGCCAGCCCGGAGCAACTAATTGTCCACCGGTAAGTGTGTAGGGTTCACTATCTGCGGTCAGGTTAATCTTGAGTGTTTTCCACTTTGCATCTGGTAAAAGGGTTGCAAAGAATCTACGGACGATAAATTCATACAGTTTCCAGGTGGTGGCATCTGTGATTTCTTCCCGAGTTCCTTTTGATGTTGGGTAAATTGGTGGGTGATCGGTGGTCTCTTTTTTGCCACGGGTTGGAATGTTCCGCATATTATCCAGTACATAATTTGCATCCTGTTCAAACTCGCTATCTGCAAACATTTTGAGATGTTTGCGAATATTGAGGCTTTTTGGATAAACGGTGTTGTCTGTACGCGGATAGGAAATGTATCCTCTCATGTATAATTCTTCTGCTTTGTTCATAGCAGATGCGGCGGTAAGACCAAGTCTACCTGCGCCGACTATGAGACCAGTTGTGTCAAGTGGAGTTGGGGCTTTATCGAGTTTATTACCTGCGATGATTTCTCTTACAATAATTGGATCGCGTGTTCTGGTCAAAGCGGCTTCGGCATCTTCCTTGACAGTAAATATTCCATGGGCGTGGCGAGCAGATACCTCTTCTCCTGCAATCTTTGCAGTAAGGGTAAGCATCCAATACTTCTCTGGAATAAAGGATTCTATTTCCTTTTCTCGATCAACAATCATTGCAAGTGTTGGACTCTGCACACGACCAACAGAAAGAATATTATCGGCCCCTCGATGGGCCGTGATGGAGAGAAATCTGGTTAACGATGCTCCCCATACAAGATCTATAATTTGTCTGGTTTCACCAGCTGCTGCAAGATTGAAGTCGATTTCTTGTGCATCAGCAATAGCTTTGGTGATCTCGTTTTTAGTGATTGCTGAAAATCGAGCTCGATCAATAGTTACTTTCTGATTGACCAGACGGATAAGATCATAGGATTCTCTGCCAATGAGTTCTCCTTCTGTATCGTAATCTGTAGCGATGGTAATACGGTCTGCTTTTTTCGCATGCTTCTGCATGAGAGCAATTATCTTTTTTTCAGTTGGGTGTTTTTCGATATCAGCGTTGATGAGAGAACGTGGTGGATGTTCTTCACTTCTCCAGTTGCTGTAACCTTTGGCGAAGCCAACCTCCACCACATGACCACGAAGCCCCATAACCACGGTATCGCCAAAGGTGTACTCGATTGCTGTGCCATCGCGTTTTGTATGCACTTTTTGTTTTCCTGCCATAAATACTGCGATGCGTTCTGCAACGATGTTCTTTTCGGCGATAATAAGATGCATGCTAATCTCCTACAAGCGTTTCAATCATCTTATGGATTTCCCGAGGATCGGATTTACCCTTTGTCTCCTTCATTACTTGTCCAACGATGAAATTAAGAGCGTTTTTCTTTCCAGATTTGTAATCGGAAACAGCTTGTGAGTTTGTGGTTAAAATTTGTTCTACAGTTTTTTGGAATGATTCACTGGACTCGCGAGAGAGGCCCAGTCTATTCACGATCTCTACAGGTTTTTCATTTATGTTTCCTGTGTGAAGATTGTTGAGCCAAACACGTAGGACTTCAATTCCAGCATTGTCAGTGATTTTTTTATCACGAACAAGTGTGATTAGATCCTTGAATTCTTGCGTATATGCTGCAACATCACAGAGTTCCATGTTCCTGTAGTTGAGCTCACCAATTAGGATGTCAGCAATCCAGGATGCTGCAAGTGTCGCCCCAACATTGGCGACACTTTCAAAGAATTCAGCAAGTTTCAGTTCTCCGGTAAGTGTCCTAGCATGATTTATGGAAAGACCGTATTGTTGCACAAAGCGATTGCGACGTGAATCCGGTAGTTCGGGAAGAGCAATGTTTTTGATCCAAGTTGCAACATGGATAACTGGTAAATCAGGTTCGGGGAAGTAGCGATAGTCGGTCGCGTTTTCTTTGGATCGGGCACTGATAGTGGTCCCCTTCCCTTCCTGAAAGTGTCGAGTCTCACGGATGATGTCTCCACCGCGACGAATGAGATTTTTCTGTCGAGTAATTTCAAAGGTTAGTGCCTTTTCAACACCTTTGTACGAGGAGATGTTTTTTATCTCTACTCGTTCATGACCTTTGATGGAAATGTTTGCATCCACACGGAGAGATCCTTCTTTTTCAGGGTCAAATACGTCAAGATATTCAAGAGTCGCCCGTAGTTTGTTTAAAAAGCGGCGCGCCTCTTTGGGGGAGGAGAGTTCTGGTTCGGTGACCATTTCGATTAATGGTATGCCGGATCTATTATAGTCAACGAGGGTGTAGTGTCCACGTTCATTGTTTCCCATATGAACCAGCCTTCCTGGGTCCTCCTCAACATGGATACGTGTCATGTTGATGACTTTTGGATTTCCTGCATCGTCTTCAATCTCAATATATCCTCCTAGAGCAAGAGGTTTATCGCCCATGGTAATCTGGTAAGCTTTGGCAAGGTCAGGATAGAAATAATTCTTTCTGCAGAACTCCCCTTCTTCTGGGATCGTGCAGTTGAGTGCTTTTGCAACTTTAAGAGCATATTCAATGGCTTTTTTATTCAAAACTGGTAATGCTCCAGGTAATCCGAGGCAGACTGGACATACGTGAGTGTTGGGTGCATCCTCCTGGAAATCTGATGAACAACCACAAAATAATTTTGATTTTGTGTTCAATTGACAGTGAACTTCAAGACCAATGATAATTTTTATCTCATTATCCTTCATTTATGCCACCTCTTCGAATGCAAGTGCAGCATTCAGGAGCTCTTCTTCACCAAACATTCTCCCCATTAGCTGTAGCCCAACTGGCATACTGTGAGCAGTTCCACAGGGAAGTGAAATTGCTGGAATTCCTGCGATATTTACTGGGATTGTGAGGATATCTGTCTGATACATGCGCAATGGATCTGCAATCATTTCTCCAAGTTTTGGAGCTACGTTTGGCATTGTTGGGCCCGCAAGAAGATCACATTCGGTTAGGGCCCTCTGGAATTCATGACGGATTATCTGATTTGCTTGTTGTGCCTTGATATAATACTTCCCATAATATCCTGCGGAGAGGGCAAAGGTTCCTAGGAGAATCCTTCGGCGCACCTCGTCGCCAAATCCCATCTCTCGAACTTTAATATAGGCGTCATGCCAGGGGAGGTTCATCTCTGGTTCAGGGCCATATCTGACACCATCGAAACGATCCAGATTAGAACTTGCTTCGCACGTGCACGTAATGTAGTAGGCAGCAAGAGCATATTGTAAGGATGGTAACGATATCTCGCGGATGACTGCTCCTAATTCCTCAAGTTTTTCAATCGATCTTTCAACGGTTTTAACTACGTCGATGTCAACTCCTTTTCCAAAATATTCTAGAGGAACTCCTATTATTTTTCCTTTAATATTGGCATGAAGATCTGCAAATCTGTAAGGTTTATCAACTGATGTTGAGTCCCGATGATCCCAACCGGCAATGACACTGAAGAGTTTTGCAGTGTTGGTAACATTTGTTGCCATTGGTCCAATTTGTTCGAATGAGTTGGCATAGGCAATTAATCCATAACGACTAACTCGACCATAGGACGGTTTAAGACCAACAATACCACAGTAGGCTGCTGGACAGCGAATGGAACCTCCTGTGTCAGATCCAAGCGCCATTTGCACCATCCCCGAGGCAATGGCAGCTGCAGATCCTCCTGATGATCCTCCTGGGACGCGAGTTATATCATGAGGATTTAATGTAGGACCAAATGCGCTGTTTTCGGTAGTGGTTCCCATACCAAATTCATCCATATTGGTTTTTCCTGCGATTGTAGCTCCTGCTGTTTTGAGTAATTCTACTACGTGTGCATCATAGGGTGGAATATAGCCGAGCAATATTTTTGAGGCGCAGGTTGTTGGGATATTTTTTGTTGAGATGTTATCTTTAATTGCCACGCGAATGCCAGCAAGAGGTCCACAAGATTCAGAGGATATTTCGATGTCAGAAAGGAATGCATTGTATGTATCTAACATTTAGATCACCCTAGGAGCGCGTATGTAGCCATCTTCTGGGTTATGGGTATTTGCGAGTGCTTCTTCCTGTGAAAGAGATGTTCTAACCGTGTCCTCGCGAAATACGTTGATAAGTGGTCGATCTAGTTCATTATCAGTGGTCAGAGTATCGAGGATAGCAAAATATTCGAGAATTGCATTAAATTGTTCTGTGAATTTGCCAAGTTCTGATGTCTTAAGACCTATGTCGGCAAGCTTTGCGATATGGAGAACATCGTTTTCGGAGACCATTTTTCTGTGACCTGTGAATAGTATAGTTTAGTGATGATGTCGTTTTGATTAAAAAGAGTTACTACTCTTATAAGCATAATCGAATGTATTTTGGGAAAACGTTTATTGAGTCCCTATTGCCTGAACTATTATTTTATTATGTTGTTGTGAGTCTTGTGAAGAAGCGACTCCACGTTTAGAATATCGTTACTTATTTCTCTGGTTGGTGGTTGGAGCACAATTGTGTTATTAACTGTGTCTTGGTGAATGCAGTCTGCATCCATATTTTGATGCCTGTTGGAAAACTCGTTAGGGACTATTAAACCAGTTGTACATAGACAGTTGCCTATGGTTATAAACTCATCTTGAAAATATTCCATAAGTATTGAGTACATCCTGTACTC